>CATONV010000026.1 GCA_951801655.1 uncultured Oscillospiraceae bacterium
AGATCACGATGGGGACGAGAAAGGGAGTAGCTGTCAGCTACTCCCCGGAGCGGATCGCCGTTTAGGATTTTGAGCAAAAATAATGCGGAGTGTCCCACAAGGATACTCAAATCCTATAAGGACACTCCGCATGGTCCGAGTGGCGGGATTTGAACCCACGGCCTCTTGGACCCGAACCAAGCGCGATACCAAGCTTCGCCACACCCGGAATTAGTTAGCTTGTGTATTATAAGCGCTTTTTTGCCATCTGTCAAGAGGAATATTCCATGTTTCTCCGGAATAGACTGTCAAAAACGGTTAGGGGAGGAGCAGCCATGCAAAGCACACAGACTGTAAGCCGTAGAAAAGGTGTCCGGGCTTACGGCACCGTTTCAGGACGGAGTCGGCGACAGGGAGGACAGTCGCAGGAGCAGGTCCGTCTGCTTCAGCTAGCTGTCTGCCTGGCTCTTTTCCTGGCTATATTTTTGTGGAAGGGCGTTTTTCCTCAGCGTCTGGAACAGGTGCGGGATGGTCTTCTGTCTCTTATTACCACTGATTTGGATTTTCAGGGAGCGTTGGCTGAGCTGGGAGAATCTTTGGCTGAGGGA
This sequence comes from uncultured Oscillospiraceae bacterium, assembly GCA_951801655.1. Taxonomy (GTDB): domain Bacteria; phylum Bacillota; class Clostridia; order Oscillospirales; family Oscillospiraceae; genus Lawsonibacter. Next base: position 588 of record CATONV010000026.1, read on the forward strand.
GACACCATGTTGTCCGATCTGGGTGCTTTCTGTGTGGAGGTCTTCGGCGCCGGGGAGCAGGATGAGCCGGCGGAACCGGCAGCCTTTACACCGCCGCCGCTTGCCGACAGTGTGCGCAGCGAGGAGCTGAGGTTTCTCAGTCAGGGGACAGATATTGCAGCCTGTGCCCTCCATTACGCAGATCTGGAGCGGCACGGATTGACGGTTCAGCCTATGGAGCCGATTCAGGAGGAAGTGCCGCCGGTGGAGGCGGATGTTATCCCGGCGGCGGGGACTGTGGTCATGTTCTCTGACTACAGCGGTGAAGCCCTGCCTAATAACTACACTATGGACCAGCTGTCTCTGGGGGAGCTGGAGACAACAACTCCGGTGATGGGACATCTCAACTCAGAATACGGCTACCGGGACCATCCCATCAACGGACGTCACCAATTTCACGGCGGCGTGGATATTGGCGGACAGAATGGGGATCCCATTGGGGCCTTTGCGGCGGGGACAGTGGAGTATATTGGCCAGGACGATTCTTATGGGCTGTATCTTCAGGTTGACCATGGAAATGGTGTAAAGTCTTTTTACGCACACTGCAGCAAAATTGTAGTCTCAAAGGGCCAGCAGGTGGCCTTGGGGGAGAAAGTGGCCGAGGTAGGATCCACAGGAGATTCTACTGGGCCTCATCTGCATTTGGAGATAAAATACAATAGAATGCACTTAAATCCAGTATATTACGTAACCTTTTTAAAGCAGTAATGAGGTTCGGAAGGGTGGAAGTGACCGGCGGGTTTTTCTTGCTGCTGGCCTGGATGAATTATTTGGATCATTCTTTTCTGGTACCTATGTCGCTTGTGGCCTGTGCGGTTCATGAATTGGGGCATATTATGGCCATTCGTCTCCTGGGAGGAGATGTGAAGGAAATATACATTACAGCAATTGGCGCGGAGCTTGTGCTGGATTACCCGCTTGGATATTGGCAGGAGGGGGTATCGGCGCTGGCGGGGCCGGGAAGCAATTTGCTGCTGGCTTGGATCTGCTGCAATTTTGAAAAGGGCCTGGCCTTTGCGGGGCTTAATTTGGCGCTGGCTGTCTTCAATCTGCTGCCGGTGTACCGTCTGGACGGCGGACGGGCGCTTCACTGTACCCTGTCTCTGCTGGCCAGCCCGGAGACCGCGGAGAGATTGGGGGCATGGCTGGACTGTCTCTGCACGGTCGGCGCTTTGGCCGCAGGGCTGGCGTTGACTCTGCTTGGAGGGAATTTTACCCTGCTTCTGGTGGCGTTTTGGCTGCTGATCTGTGTCTTGAAGCAAAATATTTATCCCTATCGCAAAAATAGAGCTTGCCAGCGGGGCAGGAAAAAGGTACAATAACCCTTGTGTTTGACTAACAATCTGGGGGTTACATGATGAATCGTACCTTAGAACATATTCTGCCAAAGGTGCAAAAGCCTGCACGGTACACGGGCGGAGAGTATAACGCCGTGGTGAAGGACAAGAACAGAGTGGATGTGCGCTATGCGCTGTGCTTTCCGGACACCTATGAGATTGGTATGTCCAATCTGGGCTGCCGCATTCTCTACGGCGTGATGAATCAGCGGCCCGAGGTCTGGTGTGAGAGGTGTTTTGCCCCGTGGGGGGATATGGAGGAGGCGCTGCGCCGGGAGGGCCTGCTCCTCTATGGTCTGGAGAGCGGTGACCCCATCGCTGAATTTGATATAATTGGTTTTTCCCTGGGCTATGAGATGGCCTACACCAATGTTCTCAACATGCTGGACCTGGCTGGCCTGGCCCTGCGCAGTGCGGACCGCCATGATTTTTCTCCGCTGATTGTGGCGGGTGGAACCTGCTGCTACAATCCGGAGCCCCTGGCCCCCTTTGTGGATTTCTTTGTCCTTGGGGAGGGGGAGGAGGTCACTCTGGAGTATATCGACCTGTACCGTCAGGCCCGGGACGAGGGCTGGTCCAAGGAGGAGTTCCTGATGGAGGCGGCCAAGATCGAGGGGATTTATGTGCCCTCCCTCTATGAGCCCGTCTACCGGTCGGACGGCACGCTGGAGGAGGTCAAAGCCCTGGAGGGCACCTCGGAGCTGGTCACCAAGCGGATTGTCCAGGACATGGACAAAGCCTATTTTCCGGTGAAGACCATCATCCCATCCACCGAGATCGTCCATGACCGGGTGATGCTGGAGCTGTTCCGGGGGTGTATCCGGGGCTGCCGGTTCTGTCAGGCAGGCTACGCCTACCGTCCGGTGCGCTCCCGCAGTCCGGAACTGCTGGCCCAATACGGCAGGGAGGCCATTGAAAACTCGGGATACCAGGAGATGACCCTGTCCAGCCTGTCCTCCACTGACTACCCAGACCTGCTGCCCCTGTGCGACGAGCTGCTGGACTACTGCGCCCCCCGGGACATCGGACTGTCCCTGCCCTCCCTGCGGGCGGACACCTTCTCCATGGGGCTGATGGAGAGACTCCAGCGGGTACGCCGGGGCGGACTGACCTTCGCCCCTGAGGCGGGCACCCAGCGGCTTCGGGACGCCATCAACAAAAACCTGCGGGAGGAGGACCTGATTCAATCCTGCAAGACCGCCTTTGCCGGGGGCTGGAGCGGGGTGAAGCTCTACTTTATGCTGGGCCTGCCCACCGAGACCGATGAGGACGTGCTGGGCATTGCCGACCTGGCCCGGAAGGTCTATTTCACCTGGCGGGAGTATTCCCCCAACAAGGCCAGAGGGGTGCGGATCACCGTGTCCACCTCCTGGTTTGTCCCCAAGCCCCACACCGCATTCCAGTGGGAGGCGCAGATCCCGGTGGAGGAGTACCAGCGGCGGGTGAACCTGCTTCGGGACGCCTTGAAACGAGACAAGTCCATTACCTACAACTGGCACGACCCTCAGACCAGCTATCTGGAGGCAATTTTGTCCCGGGGGGACCGCCGTCTGGCCGATGTGCTGGAGTGGGTGTGGACCCACGGGGGGAAAATGGATTCCTGGACCGAGTACTTCGACTACCAGAGGTGGTTGGACGGCCTGGCCGCCTGCGGCCTGGACGGGGACTTCTACGCCCATCGGGAGAGGCCCAGGGATGAGATTTTCCCCTGGTGCCGGGTGTCCACCGGGGTGAATCACAGCTTCCTGTGGCGGGAGAGGGAGCTGTGCTATGAATCGACGACCACCCCCGACTGCCGCAGCCGCTGTTCCGGCTGCGGGGCGAATAAACTGCTGACAGGAGGTGGCCGCTGTGGCTGACCGGCTGCTGTTTACCAAGACCGGGCGGGCCCGGTATATCTCCCATCTGGACCTGATGCGCACCTTCCAGCGGGCCTTTTCCCGGGCCAAAATTCCCATCAAGCACACCGAGGGCTTTAACCCCCACCCCTTTGTGTCCATTGCCCTGCCCTTGTCGGTAGGTTTTTCCAGCCAGTGTGAGATTCTGGAGTTTGGATTGCTGGAGGGGACAAGCTATGAGGAGGTTCCGGAGAGGCTGACCGCCGCCATGCCCGAGGGCATTATTATCCATCGGTGCTGGCCGGGGGAGAGGAAGCTGAAGGAACTGTGTTATGTAAATTACATAATGACCTTTGACTACCCGGAGGGCCGGCCCCAGGAGACAGAGTCCGCAATGACAGCTCTTCTTGGCAGGGAGAGTCTGGTGGTGAAGAAAAAATCCAACAAGGCCAAGGCTGGCTTTACAGAGATTGACATAATACCGTTAGTCCACAGCTGGCGTATGGAGTGTCAGAGCGATACTATGATGGTGGATCTGGTCACCTCCGCCCAAAACCCTGGCCTCAATCCTGACCTGATCCGCAGCGCATTTTGTGCCGAAAATCCGGAGTATACCCCGGATTTTGTCACCTTCCACCGCCGCGATGTCCTGGACGGGGAGGGGAAGTCCTTCCGGTAAGCAACATAGGGACGGTCCTGCGGCCATCCCTGCGGAGAGAAGAGGAGAGATATTATGTACACCTACGAGTATGAGCGCATTCGTGTCTACACAGCCAGAGTCCAGTGGGCCAACAGCAAGAGTGAAACAACAGGTTCGCGGGAAATCATCAACCGCCGGGCCAAAGCGGGCTGGCGGTATGTCGGCTTTATTCCAACCACCCAGTTGGGAACGGGGACCATTGTGGAGATGGACCTGATTTTTGAGAAAGAGGTGTAACGAATGGAAAAACCCACCCAGCACAGTCTTACCTGGACGGTAGACGACACCATGACCGCCAAGCGCATCGGCGCGGCGGGGGCGAAGATCCTCTCCACCCCCAACATGCTGGCCCTGATGGAGGCCTGCGCCCTGGAACTGGCGAAAGAGTATCTGGACGAGGGGGCCACTACTGTGGGCGCCGAGGCCCACGTCCGCCACCTGGCCCCCACCCCCGTGGGTATGAAGGTGACCGCCACCGCCACCCTGCGCTCCATTGAGAGGCGGAAGATGTGGTTTGATATCGAGGTCCACGACGAGAAGGGGAAGTGCGGGGAGGGCTCCCACCTGCGGATTATGGTGCCCCAGAAGGACCGGAGTTAAAGACAAAACCAAACGGAAAATTTATCCTGAAACCTCTTGACAATGATGTGGGGGATGTGATAACATGCCCCATATAGCAAAGGGGAGTAGTCGGCGCGTCCTTTTTGGGCGCGCGGCACCAGTCAACAAACATGTGCGGTCCTTGAGGCCGCTCTGGCTGTGCCTGAAATGACCAGACCTGCGTTCCGATGTTCGGAGCGCGGGTCTTTTTTAATAGATTCCCCCAAATTGGAAAGGATAAAGAAAAAGGAGTGCAGAAACATGGATTTTTCATTTCTTTGGCAGGGACTGGTGTCCATCACCTGGCAGCAGCTGGTCATGTATGTCATCGGCGGGCTGCTCATCTACCTGGCGATTGAAAAGGGCTTTGAACCGGCTCTTCTCATGCCTATGGGCTTTGGAGCCATCCTGGTAAACCTGCCCCTGTCGGGCGTTGTGAACCAGTTCAGCGCCGGAATCGGGGAGACGCCGGGTATCATCCAGTGGCTTTTTGAGGTGGGCATTGAAGCCAGTGAAGCCATGCCTTTGCTGCTGTTCATCGGCATCGGGGCCATGATCGACTTCGGCCCCCTGCTGGCCAACCCCAAGCTGTTCCTGTGCGGAGCGGCGGCCCAGGCGGGCATTTTCCTCACCATCATCATCGCCGTCCTGCTGGGCTTTGACCTGAAGGACGCGGCCTCCATCGGCATCATCGGTGCGGCGGACGGCCCCACATCCCTGCTGGTGTCCCAGACCCTGAAGTCCAATTACGTGGGGGCCATTGCGGTGGCAGCCTACTCCTATATGGCCCTGGTGCCCATCATTCAGCCCTTTGCCATCAAGCTGGTGACCACCAGGAAGGATCGTGCCATGCGGATGCCCTACAGGCCCCAGGGAGTCACCCGGCGGATGCGGATCCTGTTCCCCATTGTGGTGACGGTCATCGCCGGGCTGGTGGCCCCCGCCTCGGTGGCGCTGGTGGGCTTCCTTATGTTCGGCAACCTGATTCGGGAGTGCGGCGTGCTGTCCACCTTGTCCAACACCGCGCAGAACGACCTGGCCAACCTTATCACCCTACTGCTGGGCATTACCATTTCCTTCTCGATGAAAGCGGATCAATTTGTCCGGCCTGAGACATTTATGATCATGGGTCTGGGTCTGGTGGCCTTCGTGCTGGACTCCGTGGTGGGCGTACTCTTCGTCAAGGTACTGAACATCTTCACGCCCCGCAATACGATTAACCCCATGGTGGGTGCTGCAGGCATCTCAGCGTTCCCCATGTCCTCCCGAGTCATCGAGAAGCTGGGCCAGGAGGCCGATTCACAGAACCATCTTCTGATGCACGCGATCGCCGCAAATGTGTCCGGGCAGATTGCCTCGGTGGTAGCAGGCGGTGTGGTGCTGCAGTACTTTGCCAATTTGGGCTGACATAAGGAGGGACAGATTATGAGTGCAAATCTGATTCAGGCCCTGGAAATGCTGGGGCAGGGGATGCTGGGTATTTTCGTGGTACTGGGCATTATTGCCCTGTTAGTGGTGCTGATGCAGAAGCTGGGCAAGAAGTAAATACTGGAAAGGGAAATGGCTTTACAGCCAGTCGGCTACCACGTCAGCCAGCCCGGCGGGACCCACCCGGTTGTCCACCAGAAGGGTCATCAGCTCATCGATGCGGGAGGCGCTGGTGGTAATGCCGGGAATGGAGATATCATCTCCAGAATCCTCAGCAATCCGAACGCCGTAGTTCTCACAGCACAGTCGGGGCGTTTCTTCCTGGTCAACAGTAAGAAAATAATGAAAACAGCGGAAGACTCCTTCCTGATCAGCACACCGGCGGGTTGCAATCTTCATTTCCATGATATGGTGTCTCCTTTTCCTTAAATGTTCCTACGGGCACATTATATAGTGTTTGCTCCCAGAGGAAAAGGAAAAGATATCGCAGGAAAATCCCTGATGTGACTCTCTTCGGCACAGGTCACAGCGAGGGGTGTAGGAACCGGTCACAATGTGAAGAATTATCAGAAAAATTTCTTTCTTTGACAAAAACCATACGTAAAGCATTTTTGCTTTATATGTTGGAGGAAGTGTGCAAAAATTCTTTCCCGAATTTGTAAAAATTGTCTGAAAATGCGATTCAGTAATACATAAGGAAGCCGCTGTAAAGCAAATAGCTTTACAGCGGCTTCCTTATGTATTACAGCTTAAAATCTTCATCCTTCCAGATGGACAGTTTTGCTGGGCGGGGTGGGACGCGTCTCAGCGGGTCATAGCGGAAGGAGGCGCAGTGGGAGGATGCGGACATGACCCCCCTTTTAGGACAGACCACCTGTCCGTGGTCCAGCTCCCGGCCCCGGGCACAGTAAGCACAGCGGGGTTCAATAGATTTCTGAAACAGATTGATGGCGAATCACTTCCTTACAGTTGTGTTCTTGGGCGCTATTATACTACACTTCGCCGCCCTTTTCCACTGTTTTTTTGTACCACCCATACAGTCAGCGCCAAAAATACCAGCCATACTCCCCAGGAGGCCACCGCGGAGAGGGTAAGGGCCTGGTGAAAATCCAGATGGGCAATGGCCTCCGTTTGCTCCGCAAGGTAGACGGAAGCCGGACTGCTCAGAGGGGTTATACGGAACAGCACATTGGCCAGCAGGGCGGATAGACCGCCGTGCAGAAGCTTGCCCGCCACGTAGGTGCGGACAGACAGGCCGCTGTCCCCTAAAAATGCCAGCACCTGGCAGTGGACGGACATCCCTGCCCAGCCGAGCATGAAGGCGGCCATGGACAGCCGGCCGGACAGTGTGCCGTCAGTGAGGGAGGATACCCCGGAGGACACCTCCACCAGTCCGGTGAGCAGCCTCTCCGCCCAGGTCTGGTCCATTCCCAGGGGAGACAGCAGGGCAGAGAGCAGGCCGCCCAGCAGCTGCAGCGCCCCTGCGTGGGCCAGAATACGCAGAAAGACGGTAAAAAACAGGACAAATGCACAGATGTTCAGGGTAGATTGCAGTGCCCCGGTGACGGAGGCGGTGAAGGCTTTGGGAAAGCTTGCAGTCTGAAACTGCGGCCCCCGGCTGAGACGGGTGTGAGGCTTCTCGCCGGGCTTGTAAAAACGAAACAGCACCCCCACCATCAGCGAGGCCATCAGATGCGTCAGATAGAGAAGCAGGCCGGCCACGCCGCTGCCGAATACTCCGGCGCCCACCATCCCGAGGATAAACGCGGGGCCGCTGTTGTTGCAGAAGGCCAGCATTCTCTCCGCCTCGGTGTGGGAGCACTGGCCGTTCTCATAGATCTGGATGGCCGTTCGAGCGCCTACGGGATACCCCCCCACAAAGCCCAGGGCCAGGGCGGTGGCACAGTTTCCGTTCACCCGAAACAAAGGGGCCATAACCGGCTCCAGCAGCTTGCCCAAATACCGGGACATCCCCAGCTCCACCACCAGGGAGGACAGCACAAAAAAGGGGAACAGGGAGGGCAGGATCACATTGCCGCACAATATGATACCATCCCGCATAGCCTCCATCGCTTGCTCCGGCCACAGGACCAGCGCCGCCGTGGCCCAGAGAAGTCCGATCCCCAGCAGAACATCCCGATACTGAGCCTTGCCCAGGATTTTTCCCACAGACGCACACCTCCTTAGAAGACTTTCTCTTAGGAGGATATGCAGTGAATTGGATTACCTTGCCTGTCCGGAGATTAATGATTGCCATAATAGCTGACCAGCAGGTCCACGCAGGCGCCGTAGGATTGGATCCCCAATTCCTGGTCGTTGCTTTTGAGAAAGGTGTCGTACATATCACCGGCCACATCCTCCGCCGGAGATTCCAGGGCGGCCCAATAGGCGTTGTTGTCCTGCCAGTCGATGGACAGTTCCCGGCTGAAGGTGCGCCCGGCGATGTCGTGCCAGGCGTCGGGGGAGACGGAGTACAGGGCGTTGCACAAGTTGATGAGGCCCATCAGATAACCGGAGTACTGAAAAACCACGTCGTCGCAGGAGATACAGGCGGCAATCCCCACAAAGTTGGCCTCCAGCTCAGAGGCCACCATCCGCTGGTGGGACATTTCGTGGGCGATGGTGGCGGGTACCAGACAGGCCGGGGCATCCACATTTACATTGGCCTCGCCGGTAAAGGGGAAATAGATACCGGTGAAGCCAAGAATGCTTTGCAGTCTGGAGAAGAGCAAAGGTTTTGCCTTTACGGGCTTGACGTCCAGACTGGGGAAGCTTCCAGCGATGTTTTGATAGACAGCCGGGCCGCGATCGAAGCAGTCGGGCAGACGTTCGGCAAAGTGCCCATCTGCGTCCCGGGGCACTTGGGGCGCCAGGACAGCGGCCTGCCGGGCAAAATATTCGGTGACGGCGGCCAGCTCTTCCACAGAACAGGGGGACGCGTCCAATCCCTCGCGCTGGGCAAAGGCGGGGATGTAGTAGGCGGCATTCCAGAGCCAGCACAGCCCCGCCCACAGCCAAAGCCAAGCTGCGGTCAAGGCGGCCAGACGGCGCAGGAGGGGAAGAAGCTCCCTCTGCCGAACGACGGTAATGACCGCCTGCACCAGCCAGACCACATTCCCGGCTAAAAACAGGACGGTAAGAGCTTCGGCCGCCGAAAAGGGAAATACAGACCACATCCGGCCCAAAAGCCTCTCCATTGGGGCCATGACGCCAAAGACCCAGCCGGTCATCAGGGACGGATCGTTTTTCAGCTCCGAAAAAAGAATCATCAGCGACAGGGGGATGGTAAAGCTGCCCATCCAAAACCAGATGCGGCGGATGGATAGGGCCTTTTTCTTGGTTTTCATAGGTTCTCCTCAACAGGCGGGCGGCATGAAGCCGCTCTGTTTTCCATAACAGGTCCGGTGGTCCACTCCAGGCCGCAGGGGCGGGGCGTGGGAAAGCAGAGGGCAAACAGGTCGGTAAACCTCTCCTCCAGGGCAAAGAGGGCCTGAGCCTCCGGGGAGAAGCGGGGGATGTGGGCGGGTTTGACGGAGAAGGGGAGGGCCGCCCTTTGGTTCATCTCCCGCAGGACGTCCCGCCCCCGGCGGTTGAAGCCCAACACCCGGATGTAGGGGGGAGAGGCGGGGCGGTCCGCCTCCCGCAGGTCCAGCAGGGCATAGAGGGCCAGCCGGCGGACCCGGGCATGGGCGTAGGTCCGGGTTTTGGTCAGGGCGTACAGCTGCTCCAGGCTGGCTGTCTGCCGGGCGGCGCACAGCAGCCGGGTGGCCAGTCCGTCGCCGCTGTCGGGGAGGGCTTCTGCCTCTTCCAGCGTCATGGAGCGCAGCCGGGCAATGAGGGCCCTCTCCAGCCACTTCATATCAGCCGCTTCTCCCTTCCAGGACAGGGGGAGGAAAGGGGAGACGCCTGTCACCTCTCCCGTCCGCAGACGGTGCCGCAGGAGGGAGGCGGAGGGGAGGCCGTCCTCCTCGGATGAGCTGTCGTGTCCCGCTCCGAAGCGGGGGACGGTGATCGCCTCCATCCCCGGAGGGAGAAAGCGCAGATACTCCACCCCCAGGTTGTTGTTGGGAGTGTCCAGCAGGGCGGCGGTGTCGGTACCCAGCAGAGACTCCACCGCCCGGCGGCGGCACTGGGCGAAGGATTGTTTCGGTCCCAGCACTCGACGAAGGGCTTGGGAGAACTCCAGACTGTTGAGGCACCGGGCCAGCTCACACAGAGGGGCGATCTCCCCACACTCACTGCCGAAGGAGAGGGTATCCACCACTCCGGTGGCTGCCAGAATGGCCACGGCCCCCCTGGCAAAGCCCTCGGCGGAGGCGGTGGCCCACACGGTGGGTAGCTCCAGCACCAAGTCCACTCCGCCCGCCAGCGCCGCCTCTGTCCGGGTCCACTTATCCGTGACGGCGCACTCTCCACGCTGGACCCAGTTGCCGCTTATAACCGCAACGACGGCGGTTTCCTCCCGGAACTGCCGCCGGGTTTCTTGGATGTGCCAGGCGTGTCCGGTGTGAAAGGGGTTATATTCCGCAACGATTCCGATGGTTTTCAAGGCAGCCCTCCTGCTGATTATCCGGCTCTATGGAGCAGTGGAAAAAATATATAGAAGAAAAGCAAAAAAGTGGTTGTCCAAATTGGGAAAAAGCGTTAGAATAGGAATATCGACCGGGTTGTCTCTATTGTAGTACATTTCCAGCCGGGAGGCAACCCAAATTTGATTTGAGAAGGAGACGATTCCCATGAATATTCTGGTAATCAACGCTGGCAGTTCCTCTTTGAAGTATCAGCTGCTTAACCCCGAAACTCAGCAGGTGCTGGCCAAGGGCCTGTGCGAGCGCATCGGCATCGACGGCAAATTCACCTATAAGCCCGAGGGAAAGACGGCCATCAAGGAGGCCGACGTGGCTATGCCCACCCATAACGAGGCCATCAAGGCCGTGCTGGATGCGCTGGTCGATCCCGCCAACGGCGTGATCGGCTCCATGAAGGAGATTGACGCCGTCGGCCACCGGGTGGTCCACGGCGGGGAGAAGTTTGCCAAGTCCGTTCTCATCACCGACGAGGTCATGGCCGCCATTGAAGAGTGTAACCCTCTGGCCCCCCTCCACAACCCAGCCAACATCATCGGCATCAAAGCTTGCCAGTCCCTCATGCCCGGCACCCCCATGGTGGCCGTGTTCGATACCGCTTTCCACCAGACCATGCCCCCCGCCGCCTACATGTACGCCCTGCCCTATGAGTACTACGAGAAGGACAAGGTCCGCCGCTACGGCTTCCACGGCACCTCCCACAAGTATGTCACCCAGCGGGCCTCCGCCATGCTGGGCAAGCCCATCGAGCAGATGAAACTCATCTCCTGCCACCTGGGCAACGGTTCCTCCATCGCCGCCGTGGACGGCGGCAAGTCCATAGACACCTCCATGGGCTTCACCCCTCTGGCCGGCCTGCCTATGGGCACCCGCTGCGGCGACATCGACGCGGGCATCCTCCAGTACCTGATGAACAAGTACGGCATGGACATCGACAAGATGCTCAATGTGCTCAACAAGAAGTCCGGCGTGGAGGGCCTGAGCTGTGTCAGCTCCGACTTCCGTGACCTGGAGAATGCCGCCGCTGAGGGCAATGAGAAGGCCGAGCTGGCCCAGAAGAAATTTGCTTACGAGGTGCGCAAGTATGTGGGTGCTTACGCCGCCGCCATGGGCGGGGTGGACGCAGTGATTTTCACCGCCGGCGTGGGCGAGAATGACAAGGCCATCCGCGCCATGGTCTGCCAGGGCTTGGACTTCATGGGGCTGAAGCTGGACGAGGCCGCCAACGATGTCCGGGGCAAGGAGGCCGTCATCTCCGCCGCCGACTCCAAGGTGAAGGCGCTGCTTATCCCCACCAATGAGGAGCTGATGATCGCCATCGATACCGCTGAGCTGGCTAAGTAAACGAAACCCATCGAAAAGGCGGACGCATTGCGTCCGCCTTTTTGCGTCATTGACAAGGGGAGTATCAAACACTATAATAAATGATTAGAAATGCGCCAAATTAAAACCTGGGGGAGGGGCTGGAATGGATGGATTCGGGTTTACGATCCTGCTGTTTTTTACATTTGTTTTCGTAATGTTTATATTCATCTCTGCGGCAAAAGGCAAACGGAAGGTCTATCTGATTGCTGCTTTCTCAACGCTGAGCGCATGGTTTATTGGACTTCTTTTGGATGCGAACATTGATATGGAGCCTGCTGGATTTTTGGCTTTTCGGACCCTCCTGCCTATATTGGCGATGGGACTCTGTATCCTAAACGCAATCATGAAGGACAAATCAGATCAATAAATTCCTGTTTATTGGATTGACGAGAATTGTTTGACAGGAGGTCGGCATGGATATCCACGTCAACGATATACTAAAGATGAAGAAGCCCCACCCCTGCGGCAGCGGGGAGTGGCTGGTGCTACGGGTGGGGATGGACTTCAAAATGCGGTGCCAGGGCTGCGGCCACGAGGTCATGCTCCCGCGGAGCAAAGCGGAAAAGAACATCAAAAAGGTGTTCCGCAACGGCCAACCCGTAGAAAAACCGTAAAGGAAAGGAGACTTACCATATGCGCTACGACAGCGATTTACTGTACCGGCCGCCGGGGGAGTGGAAAAGCTATCTGCTTCAGTGTACCATCGGTTGCTCCAACAACCAGTGTACCTTCTGCGGGATGTACAAGGAGAAGAAATTCCGCATCCGCCCGGTGGCGGACATTCTGGAGGACATCGACATGGCCCGGGATTACTACGGTCCGGAGCTGCGCCGGGTCTTCCTAATGGACGGGGACGCCATTATCATGAAGACGGAGGAGCTGCTCCAGATTCTCTGCAAGCTCTATGAAAACTTCCCTAAATTGGAGAAGGTGACCCTCTACGCCGGGCCCAGGAGCACCCTGTCCAAGACTCCGGATGAGCTGCGCACCCTCCACGAGGCCGGGCTGTCCCGGGCCTACCTGGGGGTGGAGAGCGGCAGCGACCAGGTTCTCCAATTCATCCACAAGGGCTGCTCCGCCGAGCAGATGCTGCTGGCTGGCCAGCGGCTAGTGGAGGCGGGCATTGACCTGTGGGTCACCATCATCCTGGGGATGACCGGCGCCAACGGGGAGGGAGGCGACTGGGAGGAGCACATCCTGTCCACCGCCAAAATGATCAATGAGATGAGGCCCCGGCACCTGTCCGCCATGACCTTTGCTCCCGCCAAGGGCACCCCCCTGGGGGAGGATGTGCTGGCCGGACGATTTGAGGTCTGTTCCGCCGACCATGTGCTGGAGGAGTGCCGCCTGCTCATTGAGCACCTGGACGTGGCCCCCCTCCACTTTACCAGCAACCACGCCTCCAACTACCTGCCCCTGAAGGGCGGACTGCCCGAGGACAAGGAAAAATTCCTGGACATGATCGACCAGGCCATGGCGGGGAAAATCCGTCTGCGTAAAACGCTGAACCGAGGTATTTGATACTCAGAATTTGACCCGCTTTCCGGTTATTTCACCCGGAAGGCGGGTTGCCTTTTGGATACAGAGTTTCCGTCACATTTTGACTGAGATGGTAAAACTCCGGGAGAAACAGGGTTATTCCTGTGAATTTCTAACAACTTAAACAAGTTTAAGTGGTCAATTCTAGGCAGTTTTGCCCTTGTTTTGCATTTCGGAATTGGTTACAATGTGGTTACAAAAGTAACATCAGGTGCTTTTGGTTGTCATAATTACGGCTTTGGTTGTCATAATTTTGACATAACTTGTTTCCAAAAGGAGTGCAGACAATGAAGCGAAAGCTGATTTCCGTAATGCTCAGCGTCTTTGCCATGCTCCTCCTGATGGGTGCCGCCGCAAATCCCGAGCCGTCGGCCGCCCTGCTGCCAGAGGAGGAGAGCACCGTATCTGAGGAGACGGCGCTTGAGACTGAAGCACAGCCGGGACTCTCTGATCTGGAGGATTCTACCCTCTCTGATCCAGAAGATTCCTCTCTCTCTGACCCGGAGGATCCCACTCTCTCTGATGTGGAGACGCCGGAGGAGCCCGCCGAGACACCGGAGGAGACTCCCGGCGATGGCGTCAGCCCCCTTCTCCCGCCCATAGCGGTCGGAGATACCAGCCTGCTGATCAATGGTCAGCCGGCCCCTCTTGAGTTGAATAAGGAGATGCAGAATGGCACCACCTATGTGTCTCTGTCTGTGATGGCCCGTCAGCTGGCCCCCTATGCCCAGATTAGCTGGGACGGCGCCGCCGCCTGTGTGGTGACGGACGGTCTATCCCTGACCGCCCAGGTGGGACAGCTCTATGTAGAGGCCAATGGCCGCTACCTCTATGTGCCCGAGACCGTACAGCTGACTCCGGCGGGCCAGGTGATCGTCCCTCTGCGGGTGGTTGCCAAGGCTTTCGGTGCCACCGTGGGCTATGATCCCGCTACCGGGGTTACCACTGTCGCCAGCGGCTCCGGTGCAATTCAGAGCGGTGAGACCTTTTACAATCAGGACGACCTGTTTTGGCTGTCCCGGGTCATTCACCGGGAGAGCGGCAATCAGCCCATGGAAGGAAAAATGGCTGTGGGCAACGTGGTTCTCAACCGGGTGGCCGATCCCGTTTTCCCCAGTACAGTGGAGGGAGTTCTGGCCCAGAAAAACCAGTTCACTACCTACAAATCCGGGGTACTGGCCGCCACTGACCCTTCTGAGTCCAGCACCATTGCCGCCAAGCTGGTAATGGATGGCGGCGTAGTGGAGGAGACCATCGGTGCGCTGTACTTTGACTCCGGCTCCAACAGTTGGGCCGCACGGAACAAAGATCTGATCGCCACCATCGGCGGACACAAATTCTACGGATAAGTACAGGAATGCCTGGCGGCTCGCCATAAGAAAATTTGACACCCGCTGAAAAGAATTTGCTTTTCAGCGGGTGTTCTTTTATAATTATTTTGCCGATACATCAACATTTCTTGAAAGAATGCTGTGAAGTTGTTAGCCGTCCATTGAAAATTATTCTCTTACTTCTGTTGGCATGTAGACTTCTGTCATATATCTGTGTCAAAGCAATTCATATGATGGGTGCCTGTCTGGAGAGACGCTAAACCTGACTCCGGTCCCGCAGCCAGCTGGGCATGGGCCGGGCCTTTACGCTGGAGACGATGCCCATGGCGGCGAACAGGGTGATGATGGATGACCCGCCGGAACTGACGAAGGGGAGAGTAAGACCCATAACAGGCAGGACATACAGGCACATGCCCACGTTGAAGATAATCTGGCTGAGGAGCATTCCCGCCATGCCCATGCACACGTAGGCGGAGAAGGGGGAGCTGGCGTGGCGTCCCACCCAGATACACCGCAGGACAACACCGGACAGCAGTAGCAGCAGGGCCATACAGCCCACAAAACCCAGCTCCTCGCCGCAGACGGCGAAAATCAGGTCGCTGTCCCGGACAGGAAGGGCGGAGCTGTTGGAGGCCTGTGTCTGGATGCCGCGCAGGTAACCCTGGCCAAAGAGCTTACCCGAACCGATGGCCAGCACGGCCCGGCTCTGCTGAAAGCCCATACCGGAGGGGTCCAGGCTGTGGTCCAGAACTACCCGGAAGCGCATGATCCGGAAGTTGGTCCACAAGCTGGTTTCTGGCAAAAAGAACAGCCATAAGATCACAGCGGCCAGCACCGCGCCCCCGCCTACCAGCACAAACCAACGCAGCTTTACCCCGGCGGTCCAGGCCATAAACGCAAAAATCATAATATAGACGGCGCAGGTGCCCATGTCATGGCAAATGGCGGCGATCACACCCAGCATGAACATGGTGAAGCCGGCGATCTGCATCACGGAAGGGATGGAGCTGATGCTGTAGCCGCGGTCCTGTATCTTGATGATGAGAAGGGCCAGGATCAGGATGAAGGGGATTTTTACGATCTCGTTGGGCTGGAGCATCATGGGAAAGTGAGGGATCTGAATCCAGTTCCGGTTGCCGTAGCGTTCCACTCCCCAGGGGGTGAGGAGCATGAGCAGGAGAAACAGGCTGGCAGCGAGCATCAGCTTCCACCGCTTCTCGGTAAACAGCTGAAAGTCCACAAAGGTGAGCAGTATGTAGCCCACCACACCCAGGCCGATGGCGATAGCCTGGATGAGCACTGACCGGTTGAGAAGCTGGCCCGGCTCGTTTTGATACTGGGTGGCGGAAAAGATAAGGGCCAGCCCGAAAGTACTGGCAGCCAGGCATAGCCCCAGCAGGATCACATCACCCTTTTTAAAGAACTCCTTGATGGGAGAAAAGAGAAGGGACAGAACATTCACGGCCTCACCTCCTAAAGGTCCCCTTCTGGAAGGGGACGGGCCTGACGCTCGGCGCTCCCTTTTCCTTTGACAAGGGAGACTCTGTCAGCAAAAAAATCACCTATATATTTTATCACATTTTGGTAGAAACGCAAACCCTATCTGTGTTATAATACTTAAGAAGCTGAAAATTTTCTGTGAACGGAGGAACAGCGTGGAATTTATCACCAACAGCGAGCGTGAGACACAGGAGCTGGGCGCCCGACTGGGGCGGAAGGTGGGGCCGGGGGCGGTGGTCGCTTTCACCGGTGATCTGGGAGCCGGAAAAACCGCTTTTACCCGAGGCTTGGCCCAGGGGCTGGGGATTGAGACTCGGGTGACCAGCCCCACCTTTACCATTGTCAACGAGTACGAGGGGGGCCGTCTGCCCCTGTTTCACTTTGACATGTATCGGCTGGACTCCTCCGACGAGCTGTTTGACATCGGCTGGGAGGACTACCGGGCCCGGGGAGGCGTGTGCGCCGTGGAGTGGAGCGAGAACGTGTCCGACGCCCTGGAGGAGGAAACTATTTTTGTAGAGATCTGCCGGGGAACATCCGACCATCAGCGCATCATTACCATTGAGGGGGTGGAGCTGTGAATATTTTAGCCCTGGAGTCCTCTGCGGCAGCCTGTTCCGCCGCCCTGTGCCGGGATGGGGGACTCGTTGCCCAGTCCTTTCAGTGCAGCGGCCTGACCCACAGCCGCACCCTGCTGCCCATGGTGAACGATCTGATGAAAAACTGCGGGGAGAGTCTGGACAGGGTGGACGTCATCGCCGTAGCTGCTGGGCCGGGGTCCTTCACCGGCCTGCGCATCGGCGTGGCCACCGCCAAGGGACTGGCCTGGGTGGGGGAGAAGCCCTGCGCCCCTTGCTCCACCCTGGAATCCATGGCCTGGCCTCTGGCCCATCTGGAGGGAAAGCTGATCGTATGCGCCATGGACGCCCGGCGCAAGCAGGTGTACAACGCCCTGTTCCGGGCCAGGGGGGAGGAACTGGAGCGCCTCAGTCCTGACCGGGCCATTTCCCTGGCCGAGCTGGGGGAAGAGCTGAAAAGTTTTCCAGCAGAGAAAATAGTCGTTGGCGACGGGGCGATCCTGTGTTATAATACCTTGCGAGCAGAGCTTCCCAACCTGGAGCCGGCCCCTGTGCATCTGCGGATGCAGAGCGCCTGGGGGGTGGCTCGGGCGGCGGAAGGATTGATTGCCGCCGGCTCTCTGGTATCCGGGGCGGAGCTGGCCCCCGTCTACCACCGCCTGTCCCAGGCGGAACGGGAGCGCCTGGAGCGTGAGCAGAACACAAAATTTACGATAGAAGGGGATCAAAAACATGTATAATGAAAAGGTACACATCCTGGACCACCCGCTGCTGCAGCACAAGCTGACCATCCTCCGGGATGAGAATACCGGCGTAAAGGAATTTCGGGAGATCGTCTCTGAAATTGCCGCTCTGGAGTGCTACGAGGCCACCCGGGATCTGCCTCTGGAGGACATAGAGGTCAAAACGCCCATCACCACCGGTACCTTTAAAACGCTGGCCGGCAAGAAGCTGGCCGTGGTTCCCATCCTCCGGGCCGGCCTGGGCATGGTGGACGGCATCATCAAGATGATTCCCTCCGCCAAAGTGGGCCACATCGGGCTGTACCGCGACCCTGAGACCCACCGCCCTGTGGAGTACTACTGTAAAATGCCCGCCGACATTGCCGAGAGGGACGTCATTGTGCTGGACCCCATGCTGGCCACCGGCGGCTCCGCCTCTGCGGCCATCACCTTTATCAAGGGCTACGGCTGCAAGCACATCAAGCTGATGAACGTTCTGGCCGCCCCTGAGGGCATTGAGTGCATTATGAAGGACCACCCGGACGTGGAGATCTATGTGGCCGGCGTGGACGAGAAACTCAATGACCACGCCTACATCGTCCCCGGCTTGGGCGATGCCGGCGACCGCATTTTCGGTACCAAATAAAGAAAGACGGCGCTGTCCCGGTGGGGACGGCGCCGTTTTCGTCTATCTTGCCCAGTGGAGAACCGCGTCGCGGAGAAATTGGGCGCAGCCAGGTCTCTCCCGGTCGTAGTAGGCAGTGAACCTCTCGTCCTGGACATACAGCTCCGCCAGACACCGCTGCCGATGGGTGTCATATTTGTCCCCCATAACGCTGAGCCAGCGGAAGTGGAGGGCGGTAATCTCCCTCCCGGCCTCTCCTGCCGGGTCCCCTCCGGCAACCACGGCGGCGGACAGCTTTTCCAGGATTTCTTCCTCCAGTCGGTTCCACTTATTGTACTGCTCCAAGGCCAAGCCCATCAGCCGGGCGTTGGAGGCCTCCGCCTCAGTGTCGCCGTACTTCTCCCGAACCTCGGCGCCGTAGAGGCGCTCCTTCTCCGCCACGAATTGGCGCTTGAAGGCCTCAAATTTCTTTTCGTCGCTCATTATTTCATCCCTTTCTTGTGTGCGGATCATCTCCTTTACGGAGACAATCAGTCCTTGAATGCGTTCCCTTTCCCTCTCCAGGGCGGACAGGTGGCCCCGGAGAACGGCCAGACGGTTGAAGGAGGGATCGTCCAGAATATCCTTTACCTGGGCCAGCTCCACCCCGAGGGCCCGATAGTACAGGATGTCCTGAAGCCGGTCCACCTCCAACCGGCCGTAGAGGCGGTATCCGCCCTCCGTCCGACCGCTGGGCGTCAGCAGGCCGATCTTGTCGTACCAGCGCAGGGTGCGGGTGGTCACCCCCGACAGGCGCGACAGCTCCTGAATAGTGTATTCCATGATGATCACCTCCTCAAATAGGATACTATCACTTGACGTTACGTCAATGTCAAGGGAATTCTGCAAAAAAATTGACCGCCCGATGGAATCCCGGGCGGCCATTTTTTAGTTTTCTTCCGATTTCTTCTCGTTCTGTTTCCGTATCTTTTTCAGCTCCCGCTTTCCAACGACGACGGCCACCACCGCCACGGCAGCCAAGACCACCAACAGGAATACATTGTAGGAAGCCCAAATGAGGAAATTTTGGAATCCCTGGCTCAGACCCCGAACGCTGGCCTGGAAGCCGGCGGCCATGCGCTGGCCCAGGGAGGAGGTTTCCCCCACCTCCTGGGTGACCCGGTTTACCTCATTGAGGCAGACGTTGAAGGTGGAATACCCGATCAGGGCGTCGTACCGCCGCAGATCAGAGGAGTACATCTCGATCTGGTACTCCACATCGCTGAGGGCGCTCTCCAGGGCGATGATGTCCTCCATGGTCTCCGCCTTCTCCAGCAGGGCCAGCAGCCGCTCCTGCTTGGTGCGCTGGGTCTTGAGACGGGCCTCAATATCGAAATACTCCTCTCCTACGTCCTTGCTGCTCTCGGCCTTGCTAGTCACATAGCCCAGGTCTCCGGCGCTGTTGAGAAACTGGTCATATTTCTCTGCCGGCACCCGGACCACGTACTGCCCGGAGCGGTTGGCGTAGGCGTCCCGGCGGCCGCCGCCATAAACGCTGGACGTCTCAAAGTAGCCGCCGCAGCCGGTCACCAGTTTTTTCAGGGCGGCCTCGCTCTTGTCGAATTTCTCCGTCTGGATGGTTATCTCCGCCCGGCGGATCAGTTTGGCCCGGGGATTCTGGTAGACGGAGCCGCCCTCGGCCTTGCCCTGGGGCATGTCGATCTCGCTGGGCGTCTCGGGGGCGGGCGCGTAGTCCATCTCGCCCATGCCCCAGTCGTTCTCGTCCGCGCCGTTCCAGTCGCTGCTGGGAGCACTGGAGGCGGACATGTCGGCTGCCGTTCCGCCAGCGTCCTTTCCTCCTCCGCACCCGGCCAGCAGCAGCATGGCGGCAAGACTGACTGCAAATAGCTTTCTTTTCATGACGATCCTCCCTTTCTCTTGACTGTGCAGGGGCGGATAATACCCGCTCGCACATAATGCCGGCCCATCTCTCGAAGCGGGCGGATGCTGTCCGCCCCTACAAATACAGACGAAAAAATACCCGAGAGGTTGCGGTTTTTCCCAAAAATTTTTTTGCTGATGCGCCCACGGCGGGGAACAATTTCTTTTTTCTGCTCATAGAATGGGGAAAAATCGGGAGGTGCATTGCTATGCCCATCATATATTTGTCCCCAAGCACACAAGACTGGAATCACTACGTCAACGGAGGCACGGAGGAGGAGTGGATGAATCTTCTGGCTGACAAAATGGTCCCCATGCTGGACGCCTCCGGCATCCGCTACAGCCGGAATACCCCAGACATGACCGCAGCTTCCTCCATCGCCGCCTCCAACGCGGGGAACTACGATCTCCATCTGGCCCTCCACTCCAACGCCGCCGCCGGGGACCAGGCCGGGAAGGCCAGAGGGTCCATCGTCTTTTACTACCCTGGCAGTCCAGACGGAAAGCGAGCGGCGGAGCTCATCGCCGACGGACTGAAGACGATCTACCCCGACCCCAACAAGGTGCGCACCGAGGCCACTACCACTCTGGGGGAGGTGGCCCGGGTAAGGGCCCCCGCCGTCCTCATTGAGCTGGCCTTCCATGACAACCCAGAGGACGCCGCCTGGATCAAGGCCAACCTGGACAGCGCCGCCCGGGTGATTGTCCTGGCCCTGACGGAGTACTTCGGCATTCCCTTCTTCGAAACCGAGCACCGCCGACCGGGGGTGGTGGACGTGGAGTGGGGCAACCTCAACATACGCGCCCGGCCCAACACCTCCGCCGCCATCGTGGCCCAGGCCCCCGACGGCGCACCTCTCACCGTCATCAACACCGCCAACGGCTGGCATCTGGTGAATTACAACGGCGCCATCGGCTACGCCAGCAGCGAGTTTGTAACGGTGGTGTGAAAGGAGGAACCTCTATGGACATCCATGTGGTCCAGCCCGGCGACACCATGTACCGGTTGGCCCAGCAGTACGGCGTTCCCATGGAGAGGCTGCTCCAGGACAATCAGCTGGAGAATCCCTCTCAGCTGGTGGTAGGGCAGACCATTGTGGTCCAGTACCCTGAGCTGACCCACACCGTAAGGGCCGGGGACTCGCTGTACTCCATCGCTCAAATGCACGGCACCACCGCAGCGCAGCTGCTGCGCAACAACCCCGCCCTCCAGGGACGGGACCTGATCTATCCGGGGCAGAATATTGTGGTAAAATACGCCTCCCGACCCTGGGGAACCCTTACCGTTAACGCTTACGCTTACCCCGCCATCGACCGGAATCTGCTTCGGGCAACGCTGCCCTATCTGTCCCAGCTTACCCCTTTTACCTATCGCTTTGACGAGGAGGAGCTGATCCCTCTCCGGGACGAAACACTGGTGAACGCTGCCCTCCAAAGCCGGGTAGCCCCCATTTTCCACCTGTCCAATCTGGACGAACAGGAGCGTTTTTCTCCTGAGCTGGTCCACGAGCTTCTGGAAGATCAGGAGGACCAGAGGAAGCTGATTGAAAACATCCTTCGCACGGTGGACCGGAAGGGGTACCAGGGGGTAGATGTGGACTTTGAATATGTCCGCGAGGGGGACAGAGAGGACTACGCCGCCTTTCTGGCCCGTCTGCGCCGGGCCCTCGTCTCCCGGGGACTGCCCCTAATGGCCGCCCTGGCCCCAAAGGTTTCGGCAGACCAGCCCGGACGGCTTTATGAGGGAATTGATTACCACCTGATCGCCCAGTCGGTGGACTTTGCCCTGCTGATGACCTACGAGTGGGGCAACCTGACCAGCCCGCCCATGGCGGTGGCCCCGCTGCCCCAGGTGCGCCGGGTGGTGGAGTACGCCCTTACGGAGTTCCGGCCTAATCAGCTCTACCTTGGGATTCCAAACTACGGCTACGACTGGACCCTGCCGTTCCGGGAAGGAAACCGGGCACGGTCGCTGAGCAACGCGGAGGCCGTCCGGCTGGCCTGGGAGCGCCGGGCCGCCATCCGGTATGATGAGCAGGCCCAGGCCCCCTGGTTCCGGTATGTGGATGACCGGGGCGGGGAGCACGAGGTCTGGTTTGAGGACGCCCGGTCTATCCAGGCCAAGCTGAAGCTGGCCTTTGAATACGGGCTGTACGGCGTGGGCGTGTGGAACCTGGACCGGTCTTTCCCGCAGGGCTGGGTGGTGATTAACGCCATGGCGAATATCCGCAGCGAGATGTAGGGGGCGGACCGGCGGTAATCATTTTGAGGATTGCTATAATTTTTTAACAAGCGAGGCCGTATGCTTAAACCCTACTGGATTTTTCCTTCTCACTGTGGTATAATCAGGAAACCCATATACAAAGGAGGACAGCATTATGTCTGTTACAGTCGGTCTGAAGGGCCGGGCGGAGGCTGTGGTCAATGATAGCAACACCGCTCAGGCGGCCTGTTCTGGGGCGCTGCCTGTGTTCGGTACCCCATTTATGTGTGCCCTGATGGAGGAGGCGTCCTGGAAATCCATCGCCTCTTGTCTGGAAGAGGGCCAGAGTACGGTGGGTACCCGGCTGAACGTCTCCCACGACAGCGCCACCCCCGTGGGGATGAAGGTATGGGCGGAGAGCGAGGTCATTGAAGTGGACGGCAAACGGCTGGTTCTCAAGGTATCCGCCTACGATGAAAAGGGCCTCATCGGCCAGGGGACCCACGAACGCTTCATTGTCACCAACCAGCGGTTTTTGACCAAATGCGCCGGAAAACTGGAGGGCTGAGCCGTGTCGATTGAAAAAGTTCGGGATTACTTTCGTCCATTGGGCCGGGAGAAGGATATTCTGGAGTTTCCCGTCTCCAGTGCCACGGTGGAGCTGGCCTCCCAGGCGGTGGGGGTAATCCCCGCCCGCATCGCTAAAACCCTGTCCTTTCTGGTGGAGGAGAACTGTGTGCTCGTCGTGGCCGCCGGAGACGCCAAGATAGACAACAGCAAATACAAGGCCATGTTTCACACCAAGGCCAAAATGCTTACCCCCGAGCAGGTGTCCGCCTTTACCGGCCACACCGTGGGCGGGGTGTGCCCCTTCGCCAACCCGGAGGGCGTGCGCACCTATTTGGACGTCTCCCTGCAACGGTTTGAAACCGTCTTTCCCGCCGCCGGCAGCGGAAACTCTGCCATTGAGCTCTCCTGCGATGAGCTGGCGGAATACTCCCACTCTATGGGATGGATCGATGTGTGCAAGGGGTGGCAGGAGGAGAGCTGACAGGCTGAAGAAACCGCCGTGGAAAAATTCACGGCGGTTTCTATTTTCCAATGAGAATGTGTGTTCGGAGAGTCAAATATTCCGCTTCTAGTTTAGAAAAACGGAGACAGAGATCGCTGTGTATCTGGGCTGCCTCCGCCGCCTGGTCGGAGGACATTCCATATTCCTCCACCATTTTTTCTAACAAATCCTGTGCCTTTTGAACTTCTTTGCCTGTTTCGGCCAGCTGAAGGCCTAGTGAGACCAACTGCCTCTTGTCTTCTGTCATCATAATTTTCCACCTCTCATTTGTTATTGTACCACTATAGAGGGTGAAAATCTACTATGAGGGATTAACTTTTTCTGCATTAAGGTAGAAAATTCTCCCATAGGGGTGATGATGTGAAGAGGGACAGTCAGGATTTTTTGGTTGAAATGGGCCGGCGCATTCTGGCTAAACGGAATGAACTGGGACTCAGTCAGGAAACTTTGGCAGAGCTGGCCGGAATATCGCCCAAAACGGTCAGTTCAGCAGAGCTGGGCCAAAAAGCACTGCGCCCGGAAAATATTATTGCGGTCAGCCGCGCGTTGGATATGGATATTGAATACCTGCTGACTGGACACTACAGTAAAAACAGCATTTTTGCCGACAGTAAATTTGAAAAGCTGGACGCAGAGAAGCTGGATGCGCTGAAAGCGATTATTGACGCTTTTTTATCCGTTTGCTGAACCATAAAAACCGCTGTGGAAAGCCCCACAGCGGTTTTTTGGTGCAGTAAGCCTGTAAGCCGGGTTCTGTCTTTTAAGACAGCCATCTATCTCGACGCGCCATTGCTGACACGCTCAAGCCGCCTCCACGGGACGGCCGGGCCAGCCAATGTCCCTCCACGGCGTTGCTCCGGATAGAGTTTACAGCGATGGGCTGTTCCCAGCCATCGGGTGAGCTCTTACCTCGCCTTTCCATCCTTACTCCCGCTCCCGAAAGGGAAGCGGGGGCGGTTTATTTCTGTTGCACTTTTCCTAGGGTCGCCCCCGGCGGGTGTTACCCGTTATCCTTGCCCTGCGGAGCCCGGACTTTCCTCACAGGCGGGCCTTTCGCCCCGCCCGCGCGGCTGTCCAGCTTACTGCAAGCAGTATCATACAGGAAAAACAGGCGATTGTCAAACCTTCGGAAAAATTTTCTTCTCCGGGTTGAGTATTATCCGGGAATGTGTTAGAATACCTTATTAATGATAAAATGTGATTGGTATGCCCATCATGAGGAGGCAGCGGCCTCCAAGTATTTGAAATGAGGTATTTTATGAAGATTTTAGTATTGGCAGGCGGATTCAGCCCGGAGAGAAATGTCTCCCTGTCCTCCGGAGCCATGGTGTGCCAGGCCCTGCGGGACCGGGGACATCAGGTGGCCCTGATGGATTTGTTTTTTGGCCTGGACGGCGCGGTAGACGGAGAGAACCTGTACTCTGCTCCGATTCCCGACTCCTTCAAGCGTGTGGCCCGGGCGGCCCCTGACCTGGAAGAGGTAAAGGCGCGCCGGGGCGGGGACAGTCCCTCTGCCATCGGCCCTGGCGTGCTGGAGACGTGCGCCCGGGCGGAGGTTGTCTTTTTGGCCCTCCACGGTACCTGCGGTGAGGACGGCCGCATTCAGGCCGCCCTGGATCTGCTGGGTGTGCCATATACCGGGTCGGGATATCTGGGTTCGGCCATCGCCATGGACAAGGATCTAACCAAACGTCTGGTGGCCGGCAAAGTGAAGACCCCCCGGTGGGAGACAGTCACTGTTACGGAGGAGAATATCCAGGAGTTGATGGAGAAAACCGTCCTTCCTGCGGTGGTAAAGCCCATCGCCAGCGGTTCCTCCATTGGGGTATACATCGCCAAAAACCAAGCGGAGCTGCGCCGGGCGCTGGAGAGCAGCATCTGTCAGGGGGGGCGCACGGTGATTGAGGAGTATATCAGGGGCCGGGAAATCCAGGTGGCGGTGCTGGGGGACAAGGCCCTGCCCTCCATTGAGATTATCCCCAGGGAGGGCTTTTACGACTACGCCAACAAGTATCAGCCCGGTGCCGCCCATGAGGTGTGTCCTGCCCGCATCTCCAGGGAGTGGGAGAAGGCCATCGGAGACGCGGCCCTCACCGTGTTTCGCACCATCGGACTGTCGGTGTATGCCCGGGCGGACTTCATTGTGACGCAGGACGGGACCCCCTATTTCCTGGAAATCAACACCCTGCCCGGCATGACTCCCACCAGTCTGGTGCCCCAGGAGGCGGCAGCGGTGGGCATGGACTACGGAAAACTGTGTGAGACCATCATTCAAATTTCCATGGAGGCCCGGAAGGAGGGACTGTAATTGGAGACCATCACCCTGTCTCAGCTTCTGGAGGCGGTGGACGGCCGTCTGCTGGGAGAATTTGATCTGTCGACCCGGATCTCCCGGGTGGAGACAGACAGCCGCTCCATTCATCCGGGCACCCTGTTTATCCCCCTGGTGGGGGACCGGTTTGACGGCCACGCCTATATTAATCCAGCCCTGGAGGGGGGAGCCGCCGGATGTCTGACCGCCCAGGAGAGAGACGGCCTTCTCCCCGGAAAATTCTACGTGAAGGTGGACGACGCGGAGAGAGCCCTGGGCCGTCTGGCCGCTTGGTATAAGGACCGCTTTCCCATCCCCTTTATCGGAGTGACGGGCAGCGTGGGCAAGACCACCGCCAAGGATATGCTGGCCGCTGTTCTGGGTGTCAAGTACAAAGTTCTCAAAACAGAGGGCAACCACAACAACAACATTGGTCTGCCCCTTACCCTGCTGGAGCTGGATGCCAGCCATCAGATTGCCGTGCTGGAGATGGGCATGGACAAATTTGGAGAAATCGACTACCTGGCCGGCCTGGTCCGGCCCGATGTGGGTGTCATCACCAACATCGGGGACGCCCATATTGAGAGGTTGGGCAGCCGGGAAAATATTTTTAAGGCCAAGTGCGAGCTGCTGCCTCACATCAAAAAGGATGGGGCCGTGATCCTCAACGGAGACGACGCACTGCTGTCTGCGCTGAAGGGAAACACCCCTATCCCGGCTGTCTTCTGCGGCCAGGGGGAGGGATGTGACTGCCGGGCCCAGGTCACCGGGGGTGACGGCGTCAGCCATATCCACTGCCGTCTCACCACACGCCGTATGGATCGGGAGGTTAAGATCCCGGCCCTGGGGGAGCATATGATCTATCCGACCCTTATCGCTGCGGCGGTGGGGGAGAGGTTTGGCCTTACGCCCGACCAGATTGAAGAGGGAATCCGCCAGTTTGTTCCCACCCGGATGCGGATGAACGTGCTGCGCCGCAGAGCCGGGATTACCATCCTGGACGACACCTATAACGCCAATCCTCAGTCCATGCGGGCGTCCATCAGCGCACTGGCAGACAGCCGGGGCAGCCACAAGACGGCTGTGCTGGGCGACATGCTGGAGCTGGGACCCTTTGCCCCTGCCCTCCACACCGGGGTGGGGGAGTGCCTGGGCAGTCTGGGGATTCATAGCCTGGTGGCCGTGGGAGAGCTGGCCGTTTACATTGCCCAGGGCGCCCGGGACGCCGGAGTGCCCCAGGTGATCCACTGCCCCACCCGGGAGGACGCCAAGGCCGTTCTGCCCCAGGTGGTGTGCCCAGACAGCACCATTTTGCTGAAGGCATCCCGGGGCATGAAGCTGGAGGAGCTTACTGCCAGGCTGCTGGAGCTGACGGAGGAAGCATAAATACAAAGCAAGCGAGGACCCGAGTCATGATAGATATATCGGTATCCGGCATCGAGAAAGAGTTCGAGGTCGGGAAAAAAATATTGGACGGACTCACCTTCCAAGTAGACACTGGCGAAAGGGTGGGATTGCTGGGCCCCAATGGTTGCGGCAAGACCACCCTGCTGCGCATCCTCACCGGAGTGGTTCACCCCGACGAGGGAGAGGTGGTGATTGCCCCCAACCGGCGGGTAGGACTGATCTCCCAAATCCCCGTCTATCCCGCACTCTACACCGTGGAGGACGTGCTGGACACCGCGTTTGCTCCTCTTCAGGAGATGGAGGCGGAGATGACGCGGCTGTCCCAGCGGATGGCAGGGGGGGAAAGCGATTCCGCTTTACTCTCCAAGTACGACAAGCTATCTGCCGCCTTCCAGACCGGAGGCGGCTATGAGAGGGATACCAACAAAAACAAGGTGTGCAGCGGTCTGTCCATTCCCGGGGGAATGCGGGAGAGGCCCTTCGACAAGCTGTCCGGCGGGGAAAAAACCCGTGTCAACCTGGCCCGGCTCATTCTGGAGGACACTGACATCCTCCTGCTGGACGAGCCCACCAACCACCTGGACCTGCGGGCCACCGAGTGGCTGGAGGAGTATCTGGAAAAGTTCAAGGGCACCGTTTTGGCCGTCTCCCATGATCGCTATTTTCTGGACAAGGTGGTCCAGCGGGTGGTGGAGATACAGGAGGGCAAGGCGGAGTTTTACTCCGGAAATTACAGCTTCTACGCCGTAGAGAAGGAGAGGCGGTACGAGGAGAAACTCCGCCAGTATGAAAAGGAGCAGGCCAAAATTCAGCAGCTGGAGAAGGCAGCGGAGCAGCTGCGTATCTGGGCCTACTCGGGCAACGACAAAATTTTCAAGCGGGCCCAGTCCATGGAGAAGCGCATCGAGCGTATTCGCCAGACGGACAAGCCTAAAAAAGACCGGAAGATGTCCGTCCGCTTTGGGGAACGGGAGTTCCGGGGGGACGAGGTGCTGTCCATCAAGGGACTGACCAAATCCTTTGGAGACCGGAGGCTTTTTGCGGACCTGAACCTGGAGGTAGAGGGCGGCGAGCGCATCGCTCTACTGGGAGATAACGGAACCGGCAAGTCCACCCTGATTAAGATTATCATGGGTGAGGAGGAACCGGACGGCGGGAGGCTTAGAAAAGGGCCGACTGTAAAGGTAGGATACCTGCCGCAGATTATCCACTTTGATCACCCAGAGAGATCTCTGGTGGACACTATGCTCTATGACCTGGACTGCACCGCCCAGACCGCCCGGAACCGACTGGCCTCCTTTAAATTCCGGGGGGAGGACGTGTTCAAGCCGGTGTCCGCCCTGTCCGGCGGGGAGCAGTCCCGGCTGCGGCTGTGCATGCTCATGGACAGCAAGATCAACCTCCTTATCCTGGACGAGCCCACCAACCATCTGGACATCCAGAGTCGGGAGTGGATCGAGGAGGCGGTGGAGGACTACGAGGGCAACCTGCTCTTCGTCTCTCACGACCGCTATTTCATTGACCGCTTTGCCACCCGGATTTGGATGCTGGAGGATGGGAAAATCACCGACTTCAAGGGCACCTACCAGGAGTACCTGGCGGCCAAGGAGAAGGGAAGGCTGGCAATAGGGACCGCCCCCCTGGACGGCCCGCTGTCCAAAGGAGAGACTCCGGAGAAAAAGGACAAACCCAAGCGCCCGGGCGGCACCAAGAACCTGGAGAAGGAGGTCAACGCCGCCGAGAGGGCGGTGGCCGCCGCCGAGGAGAGAATGTACGATTTGGAACAGAACATTCAGGAGGCTTCGGCGGACTATCTGAAGCTTCAGGAGCTCTATCAGCAGCGGGAGACCCTGGAGGATGAGCTGGCCCACCTCTACGCGGTTTGGGAGAGGCTGGCGGCGGACTTGGAGGAGGCGCGGGGATGATACAAAGAGCGCATAAGCGGCCCAAAATTGAGGTGTCCAGCTACAAGGGAAAACGCTTTACAGGCTGGATTAAGGCCCTGCTGGCCCTGGCACTGGCGGGGGTTTTGGTCTTTGGCACTCTGTTGGGCCAGGTGCTTAGCGGCGCCCGGGACGAGCTCAACGGCACTCCCAAGGCGATGGTCATTTTGGGCTGCCAGCTCCACGACTGGGGGCCCTCCGTCATGCTTCAAGACCGGCTGGACAAGGCGCTGGAATACCTGGAAGACCACCCGGACATTACCGTGGTGGTATCCGGAGGTCAGGGGGCGAACGAGCCCAAAACCGAGGCTGAGGGCATGGCCGACTACCTGGCGGACCACGGCTTTGACCGGGAGAACATCATTCTGGAGACCCAGTCTCACAACACCCATCAAAACCTGACCTACTCCGCCGGACATCTGGCGCAGGCGGGCATTGACGTGAAGGACGGGGTAATCATCGTCTCCAACGGCTTCCACCTGACCCGGGCCAAAATGCTGGCCGGTCGGGCGGGCTATGAGAATGTATCCACCCTGGCCGCCCCCTCCAGCCATGTGCCCTCCCGGCTGAAAATGTATATTCGGGAGCCGCTGGCCCTGGTAAAATCCTTCGTCTTTGACCGCTAGAGGCGGCCCAGCTCCAGGCCGATGGCCAGGCCGGAACGGAACAGACTGCGCTGCCCCAGCTCGTGGAGGGAGGACAGACCGTCCCTGAACCTCTGTGCCAGGTCGCCGCAGCCTTGGGCCGTCAATTCCTCCATGGCGCGGCACACCATTTCCTCAATTCCCTGCCGCTCCTCTTCGTCTTCCGCCAGATAGGCGTCACAGCGGTTTTTCAGAGCATAGGCGTATAGAGACTCAAATAGAGATTCCATAAAATTTCCTCCAAAATAATGTTGCGCTGTATTAAGCGTGATACTATAATACACGCTAAATACAGCGATGTCAAGAGGGTGTAACAAAAATGTCAATTTTTTCTGAAAGGCTAATTCAACTCCGGAAAGACAAGGGATTGTCTCAGATTGCTCTTTCAAAGGAAATCGAGGTGTCTCCTCGTGTTTATCAGAGCTACGAGTATGGGAAGTCTGAACCTGGAATGAGCAGATTGGTTCGTATTGCCGACTTTTTCGGTGTAAGTCTAGATTACTTGACAGGGCGGACGGATATGCCCTAGAGGGCACCCCAAAAGGCCCCTTTTGAAAGGGGCTGTCAGCCGCAGGCTGACTGAGGATTGCGTTCGCGAAGCGAACATACGCAGTAAATGAAGCTCGCGCAGACCTCGTTTGCTCCGCGCATTTCGCCTGCGGCGAAATCAATCCTCCGTCACGGCTTCGCCGTGCCACCTCCTTTCAAAAGGAGGCTTTTCCGTCTGCGGACGGGACGAGAGAGCGTTACGAGGAGGGCTGTCCATGCTGGATAAGCTGAACGCCATTGAGGCGAAATACAGTCAAATTGAAGCCCGGTTGGGGGCGTCGGAGACCTACGGCGATCCGGAGCTGGTAGCCCGGCTGAACAAGGAGCAGGCGGAGCTGCAGCCCCTGGTGGACGCCTATCGGGCCTATCGGAAGGCGCTGGACGCCAAGGATCAGGCGGAGGAAATGATGTCTGACCCGGAGCTGAAGGAGCTGGCCCAGGAGGAGTACCAGCAGGCGCTGGAGGACTTGCCCCAGCTGGAGAAGGAGCTGCAGATTCTGTTGCTGCCCCGGGACCCCAACGACGGCAAAAACGTCATTGTGGAGATCCGCGCCGGGGTAGGCGGAGAAGAGGCGGCCTTGTTTGCCCACTCTCTGTACCGGATGTACTCCATGTACGCCGAGTCCAAGGGGTGGCACATCGAGGTGGACTCTGCCAGCGAGACGGAATTGGGCGGCATAAAGGAGATCGTCTTCACCGTCGAGGGGGACGGCGCCTGGTCCCGATTCAAGTTTGAAAGCGGCGTCCACCGGGTGCAGCGGGTACCCGAGACTGAGTCGGGCGGCCGGGTCCACACCTCCACAGTGACGGTGGCCGTCCTGCCCGAGATGGAGACGGCGGACGTGCAGATCAATCCCGCCGACATCGAAATGCAGGTGTTCCGCTCCTCCGGGGCGGGGGGACAGCACGTGAACAAGACCTCCTCCGCCGTGCGCCTCATCCACAGGCCCACCGGCACCGTGGTAGAGTGCCAGCAGGAGCGCAGCCAGTTCCAGAACCGGGACAAGGCCATGCGGCTGC
>CATONV010000027.1 GCA_951801655.1 uncultured Oscillospiraceae bacterium
CTGTCCAAATATTTCGAGGTTTTTTGACTTTTTAGCCCCGCCACGCCGGTGTCACTCCCCTTGCATCCTGCGGATTTTGGGGAAAGCGTTCACAGACCTTGACCGGGCAAAAGGTCTCCCAACCTCTGCGCGTATTGTAGCAAACCGATTTTTGAAAGTCAACACCTTCGGAGGAAGTGTAACAGAACGGTAACATTGCCGTCACATAGCGAGAGAAGTGTTACAACAGCCCCCCAGGAAGGGGGTAAAACAGCCGTCACCCTTCCGGGTGGCGGCTGTTTTTGTCTGACAATTACTTTTCTCTATAATTTTATTGTATCCGATTTTTTTTGGCTTGTCAACTATCCGGACCTTTTCAGGCTGTATTTTTATGTCCGCCGGTCCACCCGAACGACCAGGGCGGTGCGGTCGTCGGTGGCATCCTTCGGATCCTGGGTGACCAGTTCCCGGGCCAGGTCCTTGGGACTCTCCCCGTCAAACCCGGCCAGCCTCTCCCGCAGCCAGCCGTCCTCCGGACCGGGGCACACCCCGTCGCTGATCATCAGTACGCAGTCCCCCGGGGCCAGCCGCAGGGCAAACCGATCCAGGGCGGAGGATTCCCCCTCTGCCAGCCCGGCGGGCAGTGACCGTCCCCTCAGCTGCCGGACCTCGCCTCCTTTTTTAATATAGGTAGGGGCCGCCCCCAGCTTGAACAGCTCCCCCTCTCCGGTGAACAGGTCCAGCTGGAGCAGGTCCACGGTGGTAAAGCCGCCGGTCTCCTCTCCCCGCAGGGCCAGAGCGGAGGACAGGGTGGTCAGCGCCCGAGGGGCGTCCACTCCCGCCTGGAGCAGCTGCTCCAGCAGGCGGACGGCCAGGGTACTCTCCCGGTTGGCATCAGGACCGCTGCCCATACCGTCGCATAATAAAAGGTAAAGTTTTCCGTCGTGGCGCTTGAAGTAGGTGCCCGCGTCGCCGCTCACCGTCTCGCCGGTCTTTTTCCGGGCCGCCACCCCAGCCACTGCCATCAGCGGCTCCTGCTGGATGAGGGAGAGGGCGTCCTCTCCCTCCAGCTCCACCCGCAGCGGAACGCCCAGCAGGGCGGACAGGTCCTTCAGGCGGCCGGGCCGGCTCAGGGCGGAACAGCCGGCGCCCTCTGCCTCCACCCGGAGAAGCCCCCGGCCATCCCGGTAGACCGAGGCACGGACATCCAGCTTCCACTCCGCCAGCCGCTGCCGCAGACGGCGGTCACCGATTACATCGGGGGACAGCTCCTGACCCAGCTCGGCGGCCGCCTCTCCCAGCAGGTCGGACAACTGGGCGTACTGTCTGCACACCGCCGCCCGGCTCTCCCGAATACGGGCGTTGTACTGCCGGCGGTAGAATAAAGAGGCGAGTTCCTCGTTCACCGCCGCCACAAAGTCGGGAAAGTGGATGCACCGGTCGGCAAAATGACGGGGGAAGTCCCCCTTCTCCGCCCTGCCCCTCTCTACCATGGCAGGGGTGGCGTCGTTGAGGGCGTTAAACGTGGTGTTGTAGTCCGTCTTCCAGCATCGGTCTCTGAGAGGACAGGCGCGGCATTGCCGGCTTGCCGCCCGGTCAAAAACGGTGGCCACATCATTGTCGTTGTCCGGAGTGCGGAAGGCGGAGCGCAGGGAGTCGTACAGAGTTCGGAAGGCCTGGGCGGTGTTCTCCAGCCGCTGTCTGGCCAGCCGCTGGGCCCGGGGGTCGGAGGCCGGCCCCGCCGCGGGCCGGGCCCCCAGCCAGCCCATCACCCTCTCCGGAGAGAACAATGTCAAGGCGCAGACCCCCACTCCGGCCACCGCCAGCATGGGGATGCCGAAGATCTCCATGGGCGCGATGGCCGCCAGGCAGGCACACAGCAGGGCCAGCGGCCCCACTCGCCGGGCGGCGGCGGAGGGCTTGTCTTTTCTCCGCCGAGACATGGGGGCCAGGGCCCCCCGGAAGGCCCAGGCGGCAGCGGCGGTAAGAGAGGTCTCCAGGATCAGGTAGGCAGTACTCTCGGCGCGCCAGCCCACCTGAGACTGGACAATGAAGCCGGTGAAGCCAGTGAGGGTGCCGGCTACCAGAGGCATAGCCCAGGGACGGCGCAGGAGATTCCAGTCGTAGAAGGCAAAGTGGATGGCAAAGGCCAAGATGGCCGCGGCGGAGTATCGCAGGCCGGCAGAAAAATCCAGGGCGGTGAGAGAGCCGAAGCATGCCCCCACCAGGGCCAAGGCGCCGAACAGCCCAGAACCCGCAGCCGCCACAAAGGCTACCCCCAGAGGGGCGCGCGCGCCAAAGACCACCGCCCCCGCCAGCACCGCCGCCAACAGGAAGTGGATGCCCGCCTCCGCCAGCGTCACCAGAGGCGGCGCGGAAACCCGTGCCGGTTGGGCCGCCCGGGGCTGGCCCCGCAGATCGCATAGCTTGGTGTAGATGGTCTTGGCTGTCATGCCGGTCCCTCCTTCGTTCAGGTAGGGCCCCATTATATTCCAGTTTTTGGAAATTATGCGTCGAAAGTGGTCTGCCGCAAAAAAATGCCCTCTCTCCCACAGAGAGAGGGCAGCGTTTTGATCTATTTTTCATCGTCCAGCAGCTGGATTACATCCACATGCTGTATGTGTCCTGGGTATGTCTCCAGCACGCCTCCTGTAAAGGTGACGGAAATATGGTCGCCAATTTCCAGGTCCTCCGCCGGAATATCCGTGTATCTCCACAGTATTTTTGTCTCTTTCCCAATAGAGAAACAAAACTCGCCTCTGAAATTGACGTCGTTTACCTCCATACCGGCTACCCGAAAGGTATCGCTCTGAATGTGGGAAATCTCGGCGTAGAAGGTCTGCGCGTTGAGGGCAGAATGCTCTCCGCGGGCCGTCTGACAGCCGATGAAATAAAACACACCCGCAACAGCCGCGCTGTAACAGAGAAATGCAGTTACAAGACCAACGGTTTTTTTCCTCATGGAAATCCCTCCTTTCTATATGTCCTGCAATGATAGACGCAAAAATTTTATCAAGGTTCCCCTTTCAACTTTAGGCTTGTATTTTTCAGGAAAATCGAATACAATAGAGAATGAAGCATTATGAGTGAACCTGATCCTCTACAGAAAGGAAGGTACTTTCCTATGAAACTGGAAACCGAGCTGGGCGAGATCCGCATCAGCAGCGACGTGTTCACCACCGTTACCGGCAGCGCCGCCACCAACTGCTATGGCGTGAAGGGCATGGCGGTGCGCTCCACCACCGATGGGCTGGTTCACCTGCTGAAGCGGGAGTCCATGTCCAAAGGCGTGAAGGTGTACTACAACGCCGACGGCACCGTCTCCATTGAGCTGCACATCATTGTGGAGAATGGGGTCAATCTTATGGCTGTGTGCCGCTCCATCATGAGCGAGGTACGCTATGTGGTCAGCAAGACCACCGGGGTGGAGGTTGCCTCGGTGGATGTGTGCGTAGACTCCATGCGCTTTTGATTATTTGCGGAAAGGAATTTGCCGATATGGTACAGAAAATTGACGCGGCGGTCTTTCAGCGGATGATCATTCACGCCCACGCCGCCATCAACGCCCAGAAGCAGCCCATCAACGACCTGAACGTGTTCCCCGTTCCCGACGGCGACACGGGCACCAACATGACCCTCACCATCGGCGCCGCGGCCGCCGAAATGCAGAAAAAGCATTACGATACCGTGGGCCAGGCCGCCGGGGGCACCGCCTCCGCTCTGCTCCGGGGCGCCCGGGGGAACTCCGGTGTGATTTTGTCTCTGCTGTTCCGGGGCCTGTCCAAGGCCATCAAGGAGAAGGAGACCATGGACGGCCGGGACCTGGCCATTGCACTGGACTTCGGCGTGGCCGCCGCCTACAAGGCGGTGATGAAACCCGCCGAGGGTACCATCCTCACCGTGTCCCGCCTGGCGGCCGCCCGGGCCG
Source organism: uncultured Oscillospiraceae bacterium (assembly GCA_951801655.1). Classification (GTDB taxonomy): domain Bacteria; phylum Bacillota; class Clostridia; order Oscillospirales; family Oscillospiraceae; genus Lawsonibacter. The sequence goes on from CATONV010000027.1 coordinate 3,908, forward strand.
CCGGCCAAGCCCGGGAAGACGAATCCTTTGAGGGCGTACTGGAGGCCGCCATTCAGGAGGGCCGGGAGGCTCTGGAGCGCACCATTGACCAAAACCCGGTGCTGAAAAAGGCCGGCGTGGTGGACGCCGGCGGCAAGGGTTTTCTTGTCATTCTCCAGGGCATGCTGGACGAGGTTCGCGGTCTGCCCATGCCGGAGGACGCGCAGGACGTCCCCAACGACAAGGCCGACTTTGAAGCCGTCAATGTGGAGGACATCACCTTCGCCTTTGACACGGTGTTTATCGTGCGCAAATTTAAAGAGGACACTGATCTGGAGCCCTATCGGAGGTATCTGGAGTCCATTGGCGACAGCCTGGTCATCGGCGAGGATGACGAGGCATTCAAGGTCCACGTCCACACCAACACCCCGGGCAGCGCCCTGAACGAGGCCCAGAAGTACGGCGTGCTGGAGCTGGCCAAAATCGAGAACATGCGCACCCAGGCCGAGGACCTGGCCGCCGGCAGGCACGTTCAGAGTACCGACGACCTGGGCGCCATTGAGGAGGAGTTGGAAAAGAATGCCGCCGGCCCGGTCCACGCCGCGCCGGAGAAGAAATTCGGCTATGTAGCGGTCTGCGCCGGGTCCGGGCTGGAGGACGTGTTCCGGGACCTGGGAGTGGACGGCCTGGTGGGAGGCGGACAGACCATGAATCCCTCCACCCAGGACATCCTCAAGGCCATCGACGCCACCCCGGCGGAGATTGTCTACGTGCTGCCCAACAACAAGAACATCATCATGGCCGCCCAGCAGACCGTTCCGCTGTGCGAGGATAAAAAGGTAATTGTTCTGCCCACCAAAACGGTGCCTCAGGGTATCTCGGCCATGCTGGCCGCCGACCCGGAGGCGGAGGAAGAGGACAACACCGCCGCTATGACCGAGGGCTTTGCCAACGTGCGCACCAGCGAGATCACCTACGCCGCCCGGGACTCCGACTTCGACGGCTTCGCCATCCATCAGGGGGACTACCTGGCCCTGGAGGAGCACCAGCTCTTCGGCACCGACCAGGACCTGAGCGCCATTTTAGACCGGCTGGCCCGCTCCGACAGCCACCAGAGAGCCGAGTTCATCTCCATCTTCTACGGCGAGGACGTCACCGAGGAGAAGGCCCAAAGGGCGGAGGAAATTTTCGCCGCCGCCTGTCCCAACGCCGAAATCACCCTCCTGGCCGGAGGCCAGCCGGTGTACTACTTCATGATCTCCGCAGAGTAAAGTGAGGTACGCATATTGAACAAAGCCGTTCTCCTCTGCTGCGGTCTGCTGGCCGCCGTACTCCTCTGTTCCGCCTGCGGGCGGGAGGCGCCGCCGGCCTCCTCCGCGCCTCCTCCCTCCGTCTCCGACGTCTCCGAACCGGCTGTCTCCTCTGTCTCTGAACCGGATGCCTCCCAACCTCCCGAGTCCCCCGACCCCGAGGAGAGATTCATGAGCCATCCCATCCCCCTGGAGCTGCCCGAGGGGGAGGTTGCCGACGGCACCGTCGTCCCCTACACCTGGGACTACTCCGTCACCGTGGACAACGGGCGGCGGCTCACCCTGCGGCTGCGGTGTGAGGCGGAGCAGTACTATGCCAACTATTGGCATTACGGTGTCCGGTTCATTGACGTATTGGAGGAAGGCAGCGACCACTATCTGGACCGGCTCTCCATCCACGCCGCCGACGCGGTAAGCGAGTACCAGGTTGGCTACGACATCGACTGGGCGATGGAAAGGACCGACTATTGGATGGAGGACTGCGGGCTGACCGTGGAGGACCTGAACTTCGACGGGATCGACGACCTGCGGCTGTCGGCCTACACCGGCGTGGTCAATACCAACTACCTCTGCTGGCTGTGGGAGCCGGAAAATCAGCGGTTTGAGTACGCCTTCTCCCTGCACGGCTACGACGTCCGGATCGACCCGGAAAAGCAGCAGATCGTCACCGAGGACCGGGACGCGTCCACTTACACCACCAAAACCTATCAATACAACGAAGACGGCAAGCTGTATCTGGCCGATTCCAGCGCTGTTACCTATTAAAAAATCCCGGTCCGAAAGGACCGGGATTTTTCCATTCAGGGATTGGGCACAACCTCCACAGTATAGCCCAGGTCCCGCAGCCCCTGGACGATGCCGGTTTTGCCGATCATATGGCCGGCGCCCACCGTCATCAGGCCGGTGTGGGAACCGGACTGCTTCAGGTAGCGGTCCGCCCAGGCGATCATGTTGGGGTCGCGGCCCTCGAAAAGCTTGGAGTTGAGTTCATCGTTGGTGTTGGCCTGGATATCATCCTTGGGGTAGTCGTTGGCGAAGGCCTCCACATCACGGGTCTTCCACTGCTCCATCCAGCGGTCCACCGCCTCGTCCTGCTCCTTCAGGGCGGCCTCATACTCCGCCTTCTCCTCCTCGCTCAGACCCTCGGCGGCGTCCATCCCCAGGTACATACTCAGGGTCATGGCCAGGTAGTTCTCCTGGTACTCGTCGGACAGGTCGTCGAAAATCTTGCCCTGGAAGGCGTAGGTCTCCACACCTTCCACGGGGATGCCCACGTTGGACGCCTTGGCGTTGACGTACAGGTCGAGAGCCATGGCGTTGCCGCTGCTGGTCTCGTCCAGCATGGACAGAGCGGTGAAGGAGTTGGCCAGCGCCCAGGGCTTCATACGGGCGACAGCGGCCTCGTCCATGCCCAGAGGAGCCAGGGCCTCCACCACCTCCTGATAGAGATCGGGATCGATGTGGTCCTTCAAGGTGGTGCCGTCGGAGTACACCTGCATGGCGGTGAATTCGTCGATGCCCTCCTGGCTGTTGAAGTCCAGCTCAAAGGCGGCCAGCTCCGCGCCGGTGATGATGTCCCGCAGCTGCTTGTGGAAGGGGTAAAGGTTGTTCCGGTCGGTGTGGATGGAGCCCAGCAGGTACAGGGTGTTGCCGCCTACCCCCTCCGCCTTCCACAGCAGGCCCAGGGAGCCGGCGTTCTGCCCGTCGTACAGGGCCAGGATCATGCGGCTGGCGAAGCTGGCAGCCTCCAGCAGGGTGCAGGGCCGGTCCAGGGCCAGGTCGGCGCCGTCGCCGTGGATCACACCCAGCGAGGACAGAAACTCCACCGGTCCGGCGTCCACCCCCTCAAAGGCGTAGGGGAGGGCCTCCATGTACAGGGCGTTGAGAACGCCGCCACGGGTGGTATCCAGCACGAAGGAGCCGGCGCTGGAGAGCTGGTCCACCCCCAGCAGGGCCAGCTTATCGGCGGCCATCTGTGTCATCTTGTCCAGCTGCTCCTGGGTAACGGGTTCGCTGTGGTCGGTGTAGATTTCGTCCCCCACCAGCCCCATGGCGTAGATGTCGGCCACCTCGCCGTAGGCCCAGGCGGGAATGGGCTCGGACTGTGTCTCCGCCGCGAACACCGGGACGGCGCTGCCCAGTAGGCCGAACGCCAGCAGCAGGGTAAGTAATTTTTTCATCGGTTTTCATCCTTTCTTGGGTCTACGCCCAATCTCTCTCTTCTATTGTAGCATCGGATGGGGATAAGTCAAATTAAAATTCCCTTAAACCCGCCTCTAAACGATAACACTTTTTCCCAGAAATGTCAATCACAAACTGCATTGAATTTTCAATGCAGTTTGTGATATGGTTTGAATGCGCAGATCAACACTATAATGTACTCAAAAAGAATGAGAAGTGAGGCATTATGGAAAAATTTATCGTCACCCCCCGGGAGGACAAGACCGTCACCATGACCATCCGCATCGACCGGGCTCTTCAGGAGAGGTACAACGACCTCTCCGCCCGGACCAACCGCTCCCGGAACGAGCTCATCGGTATGGCCCTACAATATGCGCTGGACCATATGGAGCTGCGGGATACCGAAAAGCCTTCCCCCTGAAGGGGTGTTGAGAAAGGTTTCTTAAACAATACCCTTGAAAGAGGGACATCTCTTTCTTCTCTAGAGCCCCAGCCACCCGGCCAAATCCCACAGGTCAGGGGCGATGTGGTCGGGACAAAATCGGGCAAAGGCTTCCGCCGGAGTGGTACCCAGAAGGACGGCGGCAAAGCGGGTCCCGGCGTTCCGGGCTGCCCCGGCGTCCAGCACGGTGTCCCCGCAGAACAGAGCCTCTTCCGGACAGACCTCCAGCCGCTCCAGGGCGAACAGCAGTCCCTCCGGGTCGGGCTTGTGGCGTTTCACGTCGGCGCTGCCGATGACCAGGTCCACCGTGTCCGCCAGCCCCAGCCGTTCCAGGATGATCTGGATGGTGTCCCCCCGCTTGGTGCTGACGATGGCCGTCTTCACGCCCTGTTTTTTCAGCCCCCGGAGCAGCTCCTCTGCGCCGGGAAAGAGGGTGGTTTCCCTCCGCTGCCTCTCCACCGCCGCCTCGGAAAACAGGGCCCGGAACCGGGCCTGGTGGTCTGGGTCCAGGTCCCCGGTGAGGATGGAGTAAGAATCCTCCAGCAGAAAGCCCACCGTTTTCCGTACCGCCTCCCGGTCGGGGGCGGGCCAGCCCAGCCCGGTGAGACCGTGGACAAACCCGGCCACGATGGAGTCGGTGGAGTCGGCCAGGGTGTAGTCAAAATCGAAGCATACCGCTTTGAACATGGTCTTTCCTCCTTGAGAAATTGGTAGGGGCGGATATCATCCGCCCATGATGTTTGGAAGTGTGTACGGCGGGCGAATGATGTCCGCCTCTATGAATATTTTACCACAGGAAAGTATTTGGCGCAACCATTTGACCGGACGCCCAAAATCCTGTATAATAGACATAAAAGGCCCCATCGAGTATAAGGAGGAACAATATGGAAAAGACCAATGTGAAATATGGCGCCTACATCAGCATTTTACAGGAGGAGCTGGTCCCCGCCATGGGCTGCACCGAACCCATCGCCATCGCCTATGGCGCGGCCAAGGGCCGGGAAGTGCTGGGCGAGGTGCCCGACGAGGTGGTGGTAGAGGCCAGCGGCAACATCATCAAAAACGTGAAGAGTGTGGTGGTGCCCAACACCGGCGGGCTCCATGGCATTGAGGCCGCCGCCGCCGCAGGGGTGGTGGCCGGCCGGCCGGACCTGCTGCTGGAGGTCATTTCCCAGGTCACCCCGGAGCAGCAGGAGGAGATGCGCGCCTACTTAAAGGAACACCCCGTCCGGGTGGAGTTTCTGGACGGCGAGCTGGTCTTTGATATTCGGATTACCCTGCGCCGCGGGGACAACTCGGCCCAGATCCGCATTGCCAACTACCACACCAACATCGTCCACATGGAACACAATGGCCAGGTGCTGCTGGACCTGCCCGTGGAGGCGGACGATGAGAGCGGCCTGACCGACCGCACCCTTCTCACCATGGCGGATATCTACGACTTTGCCCAGACAGTGGACATCGCCGACGTGAAGGAGCTGCTGGACCGGCAGATTACCTGCAACATGGCCATCTCCCAGGAGGGACTTACCCACAGCTACGGGGCCAATATCGGCCAGGTGATCCGGGCCTCTTCCCAGCCGGATGACCCCATTGCCAAGGCCAAATCTGCCGCCGCCGCCGGGTCGGACGCCCGGATGGGGGGCTGCGAGATGCCTGTCATCATCAACTCAGGCAGCGGCAACCAGGGCATGACCGCCTCCGTGCCGGTCATCGTCTACGGCCGGGAGATTGGCGTCAGCGAGGAGAAACTCTACCGGGCGCTGGTGCTGTCCAACCTCATCACCATTCACCAGAAAACCCGCATTGGCCGGCTGTCCGCCTACTGCGGCGCGGTGAGCGCCGGGGCCGCGGCGGGGGCGGGCATCGCCTATCTGGACGGCGGCAGCTACGAGGTGGTCATCCACACCGTGGTCAACGCCCTGGCCATTATCTCCGGTATGATCTGCGACGGGGCCAAGGCCTCCTGCGCGGGGAAAATCGCCGCCGCCATCGACGCCGGCGTGCTGGGCTACCGGATGTACCAGAACGGCCAGCAGTTCTACGGCGGAGACGGCATCCTCTCCCACGGGGTGGAGAAGACCCTGGACAACGTGGGACGGCTGGGCAAAATCGGCATGCGGTCCACTGATAAGGAAATTTTGCAGATCATGCTCCAATCTTAAATTCTTCCGTCCTCCTGCGGGGGGACGGAGTTTTTTTCCTCCAGGTAATCCCGCAGAACCAAACGAATAAAGCTGGGAATCGACCTCGCATCCGCCTGAGACATCTTTTTTATGGTATCGTAAGTCTCCAGCGGCACGATAACGCTGATCGTTTTCTTAGGCCCCTTTTTCATAAGAATCACCTCATGGTCATTTTAAGGGATATTCCCTTAGATGTCAACGAAAAAATCGTTTCTACTGCATAATATCTATGGGTGATAGTATGTTGGAACATCTGCGGGGCTTGCGGGAAGATAAGGATCTTTCCCAATCAGAGATGGCAAAAATTTTGCAAGTTCATCAAACAACTTACTCCGACTATGAACGAGGAAATTTAAATATTCCCATCGAAACTTTAAAACAATTAGCATTATTTCATAATACCAGCATCGACTATCTCCTCGGAATGACAGATGTGCGGGAACCCTATCCACGGTCAAAAGATTAGCAGAAAGCCCCCGGCGTAAGCCGGGGACTCAGTTTCTCAAAGAAGCAGCCGCAAGACACAGAAAGCCAAACGCCTCCTTTTGAAAGGAGGTGCCCCAGTGCGCACACTGGGGCGGAGGATTGTGTTTTGCGCAGCAAAACGTACGAAGTATACGAAATTCAAGATTATTTCATACATTTCGGCTTCGCCGAAATACAATCCTCAGTCAGCCTGCGGCTGACAGCTCCTTTCTAAAGGAGCCTACCCCCTCTGTCGGCTTCGCCGACATCTCCCCCTGTCAGGGGGAGTTGCCCCTGCGGGGGCGGAGATTTTTTGGCAGGCTGAGCCCCCGGCGCAAGCCGGGGGCTTTTCATCATTCAAACCAGGCCACCGCCCGGATGGGGGAGCCGTCGCAGTTTTCCAGCTTCAGGGGGAAGCAGCTGAACCAGAACAGGCCGTCGCCGCACAGCTCCAGGTTTTTCAGGTTCTCGATGTTGACGATGTCCGTGTCCCGGAACAGCTCCTTGTGTCGGGGCAGGTTGGCGTCGGCGATGGGGTCCAGGCCGATCACGTCAAAGCCGATGCCCTTGTAGTGTCCCGCCTTGATGTAGGCCAACACGTCTTGATCGATGCAGGGGTAGTCGCCGAAGTAGGCGTCGGTGCCCCACTTTTTGTCCCAGCCCAGGCGGAACAGCAAAAAATCCGCTCGATCCGCCAACTCTCCATACCGCCGGACGCGGTCCATGGTGATGGCCTCCCCCTCGGCCAGGCCCGCGCAGTCGATGACCAGGGCCTTGCCGATGAACTGCTCCGGGGGAAAGCGGTCCAGGGTGGTCCTGCCGGCGAAGAGGTGGGCGGGCGGGTCCATGTGAGTACCCGTGTGGGTGAACATGGACAGCAGGGTCTCCTTGAAGCCGTCCTTCTCATAGCTGTTGGCCGGCTGAAAGCTGGGGGCTTCCGTTCCGGGATAGACCGGCATGTCCGTCCGGATGGTGTGGGTCAAATCAATCACGTTCATGATACGTCTCTCCAAATCTGCCCGTTCAATGGTTGGCGTTTTCGTAGATGTTCAAAAAGTCCGCCTCATACAGCACCTTGGCGGCCCCCTTTTTGCCCCCGGAGGCGATGTGGAGCATGTGGGCCATGGTTTTCAGCTGTTCCCGGGTGGGGGAAATGCCAAGCTCAGAGAAACAGGTGGGCATGTGGATAGAACGGTAAAAATCCTCCATGGCCTTGATGCCCGCCAGGGCAACGTCCTGCGCAGTCCCGCTTCCGTCCACGCCCATTACGTTGACCGCGAAGCGGACAAACCGGTCCAGGCAGTCCCGATAGACATACCGGGCCCAGCTGCCCCAGACGGCGGCCAGGCCGGCGCCGTGGGTCACGTCGAACATGCCGCCCATCTCGTGCTCCAGGCCGTGGGGGGCCCAGTCGCCGCCGTCGCTGCCGCAGCCGGTGAGCCCGTTGTGGGACAGGCTTCCCGCCCACATGACCTCCGCCCGGGCCTCGTAGTTTTGGGGGTCGTCCCGGAGGATGACGGCGTTTTTCATCACCGTGCGCATCAGGCCCTCGGCAATGCTGTCGGTGATCTCCATGGTGCCGTTGGGGGTAAAGTACCTCTCCATGGTGTGCATCAGGATGTCCACACAGCCGCTGGCTGTCTGGTAGGGGGGCAGCGTCATGGTCAGCTCGGGATTCATCACGGCAAAGCGCGGCCGGCACAGGTCATCGTTGTAGCCCCGCTTGACTCCTCCCTCGTCCTTGGTAATGACGCTGCTGTTGCTCATCTCACTGCCGGCGGCGGCAATGGTGAGAACCACTCCCACCGGCAGGCAGGCTTTGGCCTTCCGGGCCCGGTCGTAGAGGTCCCACACGTCGGCCTCCTCCGCCGCACCGTAGGCGATGGCTTTGGAGGAGTCGATGACGCTGCCGCCGCCAACGGCCAGGATGAAGTCCACGCCCTCCTCCCTGGCCAGCTCAATCCCCTGGTACACCAGAGACAGCCGGGGGTTGGGCACCACGCCGCCCAGTTCCATATGGGCCACGCCCGCCCGGGTCAGAGAGTCCTTAATCCTCTCCAGCAGCCCGGAACGGGCCGCGCTGCCGCCGCCATAGTGGATCAGTACCTTCTTGCAGCCCTGGGCCTTGACCAGCGCGCCGGTCTTCTCCTCGGCGCCCCTGCCGAATACCACCATAGTAGGGGTGTAGTAGGTAAATTGGAACATGACTTGTCCTCCTGTTAATGAATAGGAACATTATACCACCAAAGCCCTTTCAGTACAAGGTCCGCCCCGGCCGGATGATCAGGAATACAGCTTAATAATCTCCTCCGCCACCGCCCGCTTGGCGCAGCATCGGTCCATGGCCTGATGGGTGATGTAGTGGTGGGCGTCGGGCTCCGACATCTTCAGCTCACTGATGAGCAGCCACTTGGCCCGGTTCACCAGACGAATCTCCTCCATCTTCTCCTCAACGGGCTGGACCTTCTTCTCATAGCTCCGCAGCCGTTCCCGGGCGGCGGTCATCCAGTTCAGCCCCCGGAGGATGGCCTCGCGCGGAACAGGCCTGGGCAGGACAAATACGCCATGTTTCTTCACCCGACTCTGGATCGAATCATACAGCGCCGCCGCCGCGAAGAGAAGCACCACCGTCCCCCCCTGCCGGCAGCAGTCGACGGCGAAGCGGATGCCGGCGTCGTCGGGCAGGGGAGAATTGATGAAGATCAGGTCGAAGTCCCTCTCGCTCCGGGCTCTCTCGGCGGCCCCCACGTCGGAGACGGTGAGAACAGGAGAGCAGACCGCCTCGGAAAGGAGGGAGAGGAGGGAGTCACAGAACTTTTCTGAAGCCGACACAATGAGTACGCTGTAGACCCTCTCCTGTAGTCCCATACACATCCCCTCCTTGCTCTGAAATCGGCGTCATCTTTTAACATACTCCGCCGCCACCGCCGCCGGAAGGGCGGAGAGAATGAAGCTGCTCTTGGAGGCCGCCCCAATGGCCTGGGCCATGTCCTGGGGCAGACGGCGGAAGGTCTCCAGCGTCTTCCGGTCCGCCTGATAGAAGTTCAGGTCAGCCGCCGGGGGGAGAATCAATCCGGCCTCAATGCCGTACAGCCCGGCCTCAATCATCAGGGTGAAGGCCAGGTAGGGATTGGCGGCGGGATCGGGGGAGCGCAGCTCCGCCCGGCGGTACTCCCCGGCGGCGGCAGGCAGGCGCACCAGCTGAGAGCGGTTCTCCCGGGACCAGGAGATATATTGGGGGGCCTTGTGGCCGCCGAAGCGGGCATAGGACTCTTCCTCCGGGTTGAGGAACAATGTCATTTCCTCCACCTTGTCCAGCACCCCGGCCACCATCTCATACAGACAGTCCCGACCGTCCGCCGCTTTGACGGACATGTTGATATGAAAGCCGCTGCCCGGCTCCCCCTTCAGAGGCTTGGGGGAGAAATCGGCGTACAGGCCGTTGCGCTCGGCGATGAAACGCACAATGGCTTGAAAGGTCATCACATTGTCCGCTGCGGTGAGAGGGTCTGAGTAGCGAAAGTCAATTTCGTTTTGCCCCGGCCCCTCCTCATGGTGGGAGCACTCGGGAAAAATTCCCATCCGGGCCAGAGTGAGGCAGATCTCCCGGCGGATGCCCTCCCCCTTGTCATCAGGGGCAATGTCCATGTAGCCCGCCCGGTCGTGGGGAATTTTGGTGGGCTCGCCGTTCTCGTCCCGGCGGAACAGATAAAATTCCTGCTCCGCCCCGAAGAGGAATCGGTATCCCTTCTCCTCTGCCTGGGCCGCCGTTCTTTTCAGCAGCGCCCGGGTGTCACACTCAAATGGACTGCCGTCCGGACGGACAATGGAGCAGAACATGCGCACCACCTGCCCGTGTTCCGGCCGCCAGGGCAGCAGCATCAGGGTATCCGGGTCGGGTCGGAGGAGAAGATCGGACCGGGTCTCATCCCCGAAGCCGGCGATGGCCGAGGCGTCAAAGGCGATACCGTACTCAAAGGCCCGGGGCAGCTCCGTGGGAACGATGGAGATGTTCTTCTGCCGCCCGAACACATCGCAGAAGGTCAGGTGGATGAAGGCCACCTCCTCCTCACGGATGTACTGGATAACCTCGTCTTTGGAATACTTCATGGCTTTCCCCCCTTATTGAAATTCCCGAGTATTATATCACACAGCAGGAGGATTTTCCACCACTGTGACCAGAATCTTAAAAGAACTGAAAAAACAGTTGACAGCGAGCCCGTCCGGGCGTATAATGCGCCCATAAAGGCAAAGACGTCTTTTAGGTGATTCCTGAAAGGCGTCTTTGTCTCTTTTTTGCGGTTTTATTCCGCAAAATTCCGCTTTTGCCGTGAAAAGGCCCCCTTGCGAAAGGGGCTGGCACGGCGAAGCCGTGACTGGGGGATTCCTTCTTTCAAAACGTTCCGCAAGACCGGAATCCCTCCACCACTGCCTGCGGCAGCGGTCCCCCTCCCTTTGGCAAGGGAGGCTTACGAAAAAACGAAAGGGTGAAGAAAAATGGCAGCAGTCCCGGAGTATTTTGGCAGCATGGTATTCGACGACAGGGTGATGAAGGCCAATCTGTCCGCAGAGGTATATCGGTCCCTGAGAAAGACCATCGACGAGGGGGCCAAGCTGAATATCGGGGTGGCCAACGCTGTGGCCCAGGCCATGAAGGACTGGGCGGTGGCCCGGGGGGCCACCCACTTTACCCACTGGTTTCAGCCCCTCACCGGCGTCACCGCCGAAAAGCACGACAGTTTCATTTCTCCCTCCCCCGACGGCGGGGTTATCATGGAGTTCTCCGGCAAGGAGCTGATCCAGGGGGAACCGGACGCCTCCTCCTTCCCCTCCGGGGGACTGCGGGCCACCTTCGAGGCCCGGGGCTACACCGCCTGGGATCCCACCTCCTACGCCTTTCTTAAGGACAAGACCCTGTGCATCCCCACCGCCTTCTGCGGCTACAACGGAGAGGCCCTGGACAAGAAGACACCCCTTCTCCGGTCCATGGAGGCCCTGAACCGGCAGGCCCTGCGCATCCTGCGGCTGTTCGGCAATACCGAGGTGAAGCGGGTGAACACCGCCGTGGGCCCGGAGCAGGAATATTTTCTGGTAGACGCGGACATGTGGGCCAAGCGCCGGGACCTGCGGTTTACCGGCCGCACTCTGTTCGGCGCCAAGCCCCCCAAGGGCCAGGAGATGGACGACCACTATTTTGGCACCATCAAGCCCCGGGTGGCCGCCTACATGGCCGACCTGAACGACGAACTGTGGAAGCTGGGCATTCTGGCCAAGACTCAGCACAACGAGGTGGCCCCCGCCCAGCACGAGCTGGCCCCCATCTACACTACCAACAACATCGCCACCGACCACAACCAGCTCACCATGGAGATGATGCAGAAGGTGGCTGCCCGTCACGGCCTGGTCTGTCTTCTCCACGAAAAGCCCTTTGTGGGGGTGAACGGCTCAGGCAAGCACAACAACTGGTCCATCTCCACCGACACTGGGGTGAACCTCCTCTCGCCGGGGGAGACTCCCTATGAAAACGCCCAGTTCCTGCTGTTCCTGTGCGCCGTCATCAAGGCGGTGGACGACTACCAGGACCTGCTGCGCATCTCGGTGGCCACCGCAGGCAACGACCACCGCCTGGGGGCCAACGAGGCGCCCCCTGCCGTGGTGTCCGTCTTCCTGGGGGACGAGCTGGCCGCCATTCTGGGCTGTATTGAGCACGACGCCCCCTACACCAGCATCGACACGGGCAAGGTGCGTCTGGGGGTGGACGTGCTGCCCAAGTTCCGCCGGGACACCACCGACCGCAACCGCACCTCCCCCTTCGCCTTCACGGGCAACAAGTTTGAGTTCCGCATGGTGGGCTCCGCCGACTCCATCGCCTGCGCCAACATCATGCTCAACACCGCCGTGGCTGAAAGTCTGCGCGTCTACGCCGACCGGCTGGAGGGGGCACAGGATTTCCAGACCGCCCTCCAGGCCATGATCCGCAAGACCATCCAGGACCATAAGCGGATCATCTTCAACGGCAACGGCTACGACGACGCCTGGATTAAAGAGGCGGTGGAGAAGCGGGGACTGCTCAACTACCCCGCCACGCCCGACTGCGTGCCCCACCTGCTGGACGAGAAGAATGTGGCCCTTCTCACCTCTCATCAGGTATTTACCAAAACGGAACTGGTCTCCCGGTATGAGGTTACCCTGGAGAACTACTGCAAAACCATCCTCATTGAGGCCAACACCATGGCAGACATGGCCCGCACTGAGATTATCCCCGCCATCCAGGCCTTTGCTCTGGACACCGCGAAAACCGCCGCCGCCAAGCGGGAGCTGGTTCCCGGCTGTCCCTGCGGCTGCGAGACGGAGCTGGTGAAAAAGCTGTCCGCCCTCACCGACGAGATATATCGGGAGGTCGGCGCACTGGAGGAGGCGGTGCTGGCCCTGGGCTCCGCCGGAGATGTCAAGGCGGAGGCTGAGATGATTCGGGACACGGTGCTGCCCGGGATGAGTCGGCTGCGCCTGCCCTGCGACCAGGCTGAGACCATCACCCCGAAGAAATACTGGCCCTTCCCCACCTACGGCGATTTGCTGTTTGGGGTGCGGTGAGTATTGTAGGGGCGGATATCATCCGCCCCCTACGATTCTGGTATACATCCCGTAAAGGCGGGCGGGTAATACCCGCCCCTACAGGATCAACCCGAAAAACGGAGGAAACCATTATGTGTTCTATTATCGGATATTGCGGCCCCGCGGCCGATTTGGAGGCGTTTCAGCGGGGCTTTGACCGCACCCGCAGCCGGGGGCCTGACGACAGCCGGGTGGTCCCGGCGGGGGAGGGTCTGCTGGGCTTTCACCGCCTGGCCATCATGGGCCTGACCCCCGAGGGGATGCAGCCCTTCGGGCTGGAGGGCAGCTATGCCGTGTGCAACGGCGAAATTTACGGCTTTGAAAAGCTGAAGCAGGAGCTGGCTGAAAAGGGCTACACATTTCAAAGCGGTTCCGACTGTGAACTCCTTCTCCCCCTGTACCGGGAGTACGGCACAGACATGTTCGCCATGCTGGACGCGGAATTCGCCTGCATCCTCTACGACGGGCAGACTGGCCAGTTCATCGCCGCCCGGGACCCCATCGGCATCCGGCCTCTCTACTACGGTTACGACAGCGCCGGGACCATCATCTTCGCCAGCGAACCGAAAAATCTGCTGGGCCTGACGGACCGAATGATGCCCTTTCCACCGGGGCACTACTATCAGGACGGCAAATTTGTCTGCTACCACGATATTGCAAAGACTACGGGTTTCTGCTATGATGCTTTGGAAATTCTTTGCAGAAACATCCGGGAAAAGCTGGTGGCCGGAGTGGAAAAGCGGCTGGTGGCTGACGCCAGGGTGGGCTTCCTCCTGTCCGGCGGGCTGGACTCCTCTCTGGTGTGCGCCATTGCCGCCAAAAAGAGTCAAACGCCCATCAAAACCTTTGCCGTCGGCATGGATACCGACGCCATCGACCTGAAATATGCCAGGCAGGCGGCTGATTACATCGGCAGCGACCACACCGAGGTCATCATCACCAAAGAGGATGTGCTGTCCAGCCTGGAGACGGTGGTGGAGCTGCTGGGCACCTACGACATCACCACCATCCGGGCCAGCATGGGCATGTATCTGATCTGCAAGGCCATCCATGAGCAGACGGACATTCGGGTACTCCTCACCGGCGAGATCTCCGACGAGCTCTTCGGCTACAAATACACCGACTTCGCCCCCTCGCCCCGGGCCTTTCAGGAGGAGGCGGAGAAGCGGCTGCGGGAGCTGCACATGTACGACGTCCTCCGGGCCGACCGGTGTATCTCGGTTAACTCCCTGGAGGCCCGGGTACCCTTCGGCGATTTGGACTTTGTGGAATACGTCATGGCCATCGACCCAGCCAAGAAGCTGAATACCTATGGAAAGGGCAAGTATCTGCTGCGGAAGGCCTTTGAGGGGGACTGGCTGCCCGAGAGCATTCTGTGGCGGGAGAAGGCCGCCTTCTCCGACGCGGTGGGCCACTCCCTGGTGGACGATTTGAAAGAGTACGCTGAAAGCCGGTACACCGACGAGGAATTTGAGGTCCGGCGACAGAAATACGGCCACGCCCGGCCCTTTACCAAGGAGTCGCTGCTCTACCGGGAGATTTTTGAGAAATTCTACCCGGGTCAGAGTAGCATGGTGGCGGATTTCTGGATGCCCAACAAATCCTGGAAGGGCTGCGACGTGGATGACCCCTCCGCCCGGGTGCTGGCAAACTATGGGGAAAGCGGGGTGTAAGAATGCAGAAAATTTTGATTCTGGATTTCGGCGGCCAGTACAACCAGCTCATTGCCCGCCGGGTGCGGGAGTGCAATGTATATTGCGAGGTCAAACCCTGGACCACGCCCCTGGCTGAGCTGCGGGCCTTTGGGCCCGTGGGGATTATCTTCACCGGCGGGCCCCAGTCCGTCTATCTGGAGGACTCCCCCCGGGTGGATCCGGACATCTTTACCTGGGGGGTGCCCATTCTGGGCATCTGCTACGGCTGCCAGCTCATGGCCCACCTGTTGGGCGGCAAGGTCACCCCCGCTCAGGACGACTCCGCCCGGGAGTACGGCAAGACCCTCACCTACTACGACACAAGCTGCCAGCTTTTCCGGAACCTGCCCGCAGAGGGGGTGTCCTGGATGAGTCATGGGGACTACATGGCCAAGGTGCCCGACGGTTTTTCCCTCACCGCCCGCAGCGACGCCTGCCCCAATGTGGCCATTGCCGACGAGGCGCGGGGGTTCTACGGCGTGCAGTTCCACCCGGAGGTCAGCCACACCCAGCACGGAGTGGACATGATCCGCAGCTTTCTCTATGAGGTGTGCCGCGCCAAGGGCGACTGGACCATGGGCGACTACAAGAAGACGGCGATCGCCCGGCTCCGGGAGAAGATTGGCACAGGAAAGGTGCTGCTGGCCCTCAGCGGCGGAGTGGATTCCTCTGTCGCCGCCGCCCTGCTGGCCGAGGCGGTGGGAAACCGGCTCACCTGCGTCTTTGTGGATCACGGCCTGATGCGCCTCAACGAGGGGGACGAGGTGGAGAAGGCCTTTTCCAGGTGGGACTTGAATCTTGTGCGGGTGGACGCGGAGGCCCGCTTTCTGCTGAAGCTGGCCGGGGTGGACGAGCCGGAGAGAAAGCGGAAGATCATTGGCGAGGAGTTCATCCGTGTCTTCGAGGAGGAGGCCAAAAAAATCGGCGCCGTAGACTTTTTGGCCCAGGGCACCATCTATCCCGACGTCATCGAGTCGGGGGCGGGAGAGGCCGCCGTCATCAAGAGTCACCACAACGTGGGCGGCCTGCCCGATTTTGTGGACTTTCGGGAGATTGTGGAGCCGCTGCGGATGCTCTTCAAGGACGAGGTCCGTCAGCTGGGCCGGGAGCTGGGTCTGCCCGAGTATCTGGTAAACCGCCAGCCCTTCCCCGGGCCCGGCCTGGCCATCCGCATCATTGGGGACGTCACAAAGGAGAAGGCGGACACCCTCCGTCAGGCCGACTTTATCTTCCGGGAGGAGATGGCCAGGGCCGGAGAGGATAAAAAGCTGAACCAGTACTTCGCCGTTCTTACCAACACCCTGTCCGTGGGCGTCATGGGGGACGGCCGCACCTACGACCACACGCTGGCCCTCCGGGCGGTGACCACCTCCGACTTCATGACCGCCGACTGGGCCCGCATTCCCTACGAGCTGCTGGACAAGGTGTCCACGCGCATTGTCAATGAGGTAAAGGGAATCAACCGCATTGTATATGACATTACAAGCAAACCCCCTTCCACGATCGAATGGGAGTGAGGGAGAGGAGGAACACGCCATGGAAAAACAGGTACTTCTCTATGAGGGCAAGGCAAAAAAGGTGTACGCCACCGGGGACCCTCACCTGCTGATTGTTTCCTACAAGGACGACGCCACCGCCTTCAACGGCCTGAAAAAGGGCACTATCCAGGGCAAGGGAGCCATCAACAACCGGATGAGCAACCTGCTTATGTCCCGGCTGGAGCAGCAGGGCGTCCCCACCCACCTGGTGAAAGAGCTGAACGACCGGGAGACGCTGGTGAAAAAGGTGTCTATCGTCCCTCTGGAGGTCATTGTGCGCAACATCGCCGCCGGTTCCTTCTCCAAGCGGTACGGCGTGGAGGAGGGTCTGGTCTTTGACGCCCCGACCCTGGAGTTCTCCTATAAAAACGACGATTTGGGCGACCCTCTTCTCAACGACGACCACGCCCTCGCCCTGGGGCTGGCCAGCCGGGAGGAACTGGATCTCATCCGGAAATACTCTCTGAGCGTTAACCGCCTGCTCCGGGAAATCTGGGGGGCCTGCGGCATTACCCTGGTGGACTTTAAGGTGGAGTTTGGCCGCCTGGAGGACGGAACCATCGTGCTGGCCGATGAGATCAGCCCCGATACCTGCCGGCTGTGGGATTCCAAAACCCTGGAGAAGCTGGACAAGGACCGGTTCCGCCGGGACCTGGGCGGGGTGGAAGCGGCCTATGTCCAGGTGATGAATCGGCTGACCGGGGGCCTGTGACCGGCGGGGGGAGTGAGGATGACAAAGTATATTTTTGTAACCGGCGGCGTGGTCTCCGGGCTGGGCAAGGGGATTACAGCGGCCTCCTTAGGCCGGCTGCTGAAGCAGCGGGGCCTGCGGGTGAAGGTGCAGAAGCTGGACCCCTACCTGAACGTGGACCCGGGAACCATGTCCCCCTACCAGCACGGGGAGGTCTTTGTCACCGACGACGGGGCGGAGACCGACCTGGACCTGGGCCATTACGAGAGGTTTATTGACGAAAACCTTACGGTGAACTCCTCGGTCTCCTCGGGGAAGGTGTACTGGAACGTCCTGAACCGGGAGAGGCGGGGGGACTACCTGGGGGGCACCGTCCAGATCATCCCCCACATTACCGACGAGATCAAGCGCAACATCTACGCCTTGGACGGCCCCGATACCGACGCGGCCATCGTGGAGATCGGTGGCACGGTGGGCGACATCGAGAGTCAGCCCTTTCTGGAGGCCATCCGCCAGGTGGCGGCGGAGCGGGGGCGGCAGAACGTCATGTTCCTCCATGTCTCCCTGATCGTCTCCATCCCCGGCACCGGAGAACTGAAGTCAAAGCCCACCCAGCACTCGGCCAAGGAGCTGCTATCCCTAGGCATCCAGCCTGACGTGATCGTCTGCCGCAGCGACGCTCCGGTCCCCCGGGAGATTTTGGACAAAATAGCCCTGTTCTGCGGCATCCCTCGGGAAAACGCCATCCCCAACCTGACGTCTGGCCTTCTCTACGAGGTGCCGCTTATGCTGGAGAGAGAGGGGCTGGCCGACGCGGTGGTCCGCCGCCTGGGGCTGATCTGCCACATGCCCGATCTCACCGAGTGGGCCGACATGGTCTATCGGGCCGGACACCCCGCCGGGGCGGTGGAGATCGCCCTGGTGGGCAAGTATGTGACCCTTCACGACGCCTACCTGTCGGTGGCCGAGGCCCTTACCCACGGCGGGATTGAGAATCAGGTGAAGGTGAATATCCGCTGGGTGGATAGCGAGACTGTCACTGATGAAAACGCCGCCCGGATGTTGGCCGGGGCAGACGGGGTTTTGGTCCCTGGCGGCTTTGGCGACCGGGGAATCGAGGGCAAGATTTCCGCCGTCCGCTTCGCCCGTGAAAAGGGAGTTCCCTTCTTCGGCATCTGCCTGGGGATGCAGATGGCGGTGGTGGAGTTTGCCCGCCACGTCTGCGGGTGGGAGGACGCCCACTCCAGCGAATTCTCCCCGGCCACCGCCCACCCGGTGATCGACCTGATGCCCGATCAGCGGGAGGTCACCGATAAGGGGGGCACCATGCGGCTGGGGGCCTATCCCTGCCGACTCACCGGGCGGGAGAGTCGGGTCTTCGCTGCCTACGGGGCGGAGGAGATCGCCGAGCGCCACCGGCACCGCTACGAGTTCAACAACCGGTTTCGGGAGGAGATCACCTCCGCCGGTCTCACCCTGGCCGGACTGTCCCCCGACGGACGGCTGGTGGAGATGGTGGAGCTGCCCGGCCACCCCTGGTTTGTGGGGGTGCAGTTTCACCCGGAACTGAAATCCCGGCCCAATCGGGCTCACCCCCTCTTTCGCGACTTTGTGGCTGCCGCCGCAAAGCGGAACAAATAGACTCAGGCCCGCCGGTTTCACCTAAAACCGGCGGGCCTGAGCCCGTCTTAACCTGTCTCACGTTTTTCCCTTCCAGCGGTAGCCCACCTGGCGGACCGTCTGGATACAGCTGCCGTAGCCCCCCAGCTTCTGGCGCAGGGTGCGGATGTGGACGTCCACCGTACGGGTCTCCCCGGCAAAGTCCACCCCCCACACGTCGGTAAGCAGCTGATCCCGACTATAGACCACCCCAGGCCGAGACAGAAAGCGGCGCAGCAGCTCAAACTCCTTGTAGGTAAGGGCCACGGGCTGCCCCTCCGCCGTGACGGCGCGGGCCTCCGGATCCAGGACCAGGCCCTCCCATCTCAGCGACGCCTCGCCCTCTCCGGCGGATCGGCACCGGCGCAGCACCGCCCGCACCCGCGACACCAGCTCCATCATCCCGAAGGGTTTGACCAGGTAGTCATCCGCTCCCAGATCCAGACTCTGGATCTTGTCAAATTCCGACCCCTTGGCCGTGGCCATGATCACAGGTACATCCCGGGTGGCCGGGTCGGCCCTCAGCTCCCGGAGGAGGGTCACCCCGTCCTTTCCCGGCAGCATCACATCCAAAATAATCAGTTCCGGCCGCTGACTGCTCAGCGCCTTCTGAAGGTCGGCTCCGTCCGCAAAGCCCCGGGCCTGAAAGCCGGTGGACTCAAGCGTGTAGATTTCAATTTCACGGATCCCGGCGTCGTCTTCTACGCACCAGATCATCCCATCACCCCGCCATACAGTTTTCATCTTACGCAATACATGTTAAATGATCAAGGGGCATTTTGTCAAATCTGTGTAAAATCTGGCCGCTGGGAGCACGGGAATTTCTTGCCCAAAGCCGGACGGCGTGGTATAATCGAAAGCACAATCGAGAAAGAGGTGAGCTTCCATGAGTTCCTGCAAAACCCTGCTAGACGCCCTGCGCACCGGAGCCCACGACCAGGCCCTTGCCGCCCTCTACGCTCTGGACGGCACACAGGACAGCGTCGATAAAGCCCGGGACCGGGCATGCCGGACGGCAGAGTCCTTTATGGACGCCTTTGCCCCGGCGGAGGACGCCCAGACCGCCCTGTTCAGCGGCCCCGGCCGCACGGAGATCGGCGGCAACCACACCGACCACCAGCACGGCCGTGTGCTGTGCGGCAGCGTGGATCTGGACATGCTGGCCTGCGCCGCCCCCAACGGCGCCAACCTCATCCGTATCCGTTCTGAGGGCTACCCCACCCTGGAGATCAGTTTAGACAGCCTCCTGCCCCGAAAAGAGGAGGAGAACACTTCCGCCGCGCTGGTACGGGGCGTGGCCGCCAAGGTGCAGGAGCTGGGCTACAAGCTGGTCGGCTTTGACGCCTGCGCCACCTCCACCGTCCTGTCCGGCTCCGGACTGTCCTCCTCCGCCGCCTACGAGGTTCTCATCGGCAACATTCTCAACCACTTCTGCTGCGGCGGGTCTCTGGATCCCGTCACCATCGCCAAGATCGGCCAGTACGCTGAAAACGTCTACTTCGGCAAACCCTGCGGCCTGATGGATCAGATGGGCTCCTCGGTGGGGGGCGCGGTGTTTATCGACTTCAACGACCCTGCCAACCCGGTGGTGGAGAAGGTAGATTACAATTTCACCAAGTCTGGCCACGCCCTGTGCATTGTGGACACCGCCTCCAGCCATGGCGACCTCACCGACGACTACGCTGCCGTCACCCGGGAGATGGGCGCGGTGGCCGCCCACTTCGGAAAGACCGTCCTCCGGGACATACCCCGAGAGGACTTCCGCGCTGCCATCCCCACCCTGCGGAAAGAGTACGGCGACCGGGCGGTTCTCCGGGCCATGCACTTCTATGATGACGATCACCGGGCGCTGCTGGAGTCCGCAGCCCTCAAGAATGGGGACTTTGACTTCTTCCTGAGTCTGGTGAACCAGTCCGGGCTGTCCTCCGCCCTCCACCTGCAAAACACCTGGTCCATCCACGACCCCCGGCAGCAGGCCATCCCCCTGACTCTGGCGGAGGCGGAACGCCTGCTGGATGGAGGAGCCTGCCGGGTCCACGGCGGCGGCTTCGCTGGCACTATCCAGGCCTGGGTGCCCAACGGCGATTTGGAGCAGTTCAAGGCCGGCATGGAGGCCCTCCTGGGTGAGGGCAAGTGCCACATCCTCCACATCCGCCCCCAGGGCGGCTGCGTGGTGGCGGAGTAAATATTCCCGCCGGCCCGTCAACGCTTTCCATAAAAGCGGGCCGCCGGAAACGGCGGCCCCTACATTACATATCAAGGAGATGTTTCCTATGATTGACAATGCCATTTCCAGGCTGGCGGCCTATGCTCTGCAGACCGGCTTGATTCAGGAAAACGAGTACACCTGGGCTGTCAACACCATCTTGGACACCTTGAAGCTGGACAGCTACACCGACCCCGGCCAGGACTGGGGCGAGCTGGAGCTGGCCCCCATTCTGGAGGAGCTGCTGGACGACGCCTACGCCCGGGGGGTCCTCACCGAAAATTCCGTGGTCTACCGGGACCTGTTCGACTCTGAACTCATGGGCCGGCTGACGCCCCGGCCCGCCCAGGTCATCGAGAAATTCCAGAACCTGTACCATGACGACCCCAAGGCAGCTACCGACTGGTACTATAAGTTCAGCCAGGACACCAACTACATCCGCCGAGACCGCATCGCCAGGGACATGCAGTGGAAGGCCCCCACCGAGTATGGGGACCTGGATATCACCATCAACCTGTCTAAGCCAGAGAAGGACCCCAAGGCCATCGCCGCGGCCAAAAACCTCCCCGCCTCCGCCTACCCCCGGTGCCAGCTGTGCGCCGAGAACGAGGGCTACGCCGGCCGGGTGAACCACCCCGCCCGGCAGAACCACCGCATCGTCCCCATCACCATCAACGGCTCCCCCTGGTTTTTGCAGTACTCCCCCTATGTCTACTACAACGAGCACTGCATCTGCCTGAACAGCGTTCACACCCCCATGAAGATCGACCGGGCCTGCTTCGCCAAGCTACTGGATTTCGTCCGTCAGTTCCCCCACTATTTCGTAGGCTCCAACGCTGACCTGCCCATTGTGGGCGGCTCCATCCTGGCCCACGACCACTTCCAGGGGGGACACTACACCTTCGCCATGGAGGAGGCCCCGGTGGAGACCCCCTTCACCTTCCCCGGCTTTGAGGACGTAGAGACCGGCATCGTGAAGTGGCCCATGTCGGTGGTGCGGATTTCTTCCGAAAACTCCGACCGGCTCATCGACCTGGCGGATAAAATTCTGCTGGCCTGGCGGGGCTACACCGACGAGAGGGCCTTCATTTTTGCCGAGACCGACGGCGAACCCCACAACACCATCACCCCCATCGCCCGCCGCCGCGGGGACAAGTACGAGCTGGATCTGGTGCTGCGCAACAACATTACTACGCAGGAGAACCCTCTGGGTGTCTACCACCCCCACGCGGAGCTGCACCACATCAAAAAGGAGAACATCGGCCTTATTGAGGTGATGGGTCTGGCCGTCCTCCCCGCCCGGCTGAAGGAAGAGCTGGCCGCAGTGGCGGACTGTCTGGCCTCGGGCGGCGATCTGCGAGGCAATGAACTTACCGCCAAGCACGCTGACTGGGCGGAAGACTTTGCAAAAAACTACGCCATTACCAAGGACAATGCCCTGGATATTGTCCAGAAGGAGACCGGCCTGGTTTTTGCCCAGGTTCTGGAACACGCCGGGGTGTACAAACGCACCCCCGAGGGGAAAGCGGCCTTTCTCCGGTTCCTGAACAGCCTGTAAAAATAGCGAAGGGCCCCCGCCAGCCAGCGGGGGCCCTTTCACGCCTGTGTCTATTTGTCATACTCCTCGAAGCTCTTAACCACATCGGCCTCGGGCGCAGGAGTCACCAGAGAGACGATCACGATGGCGGCCAGGGCCACCAGGAAGGCGGGGAGCAGCTCATAGATGTTCCAGATGCCGCCCAGGGGCTTCACCAGGAACTTCCACACAAAAATCATCACGCCGCCGGCCACCAGGCCGGCCATGATTCCCTGGCGATTGCTCCGCTTCCAGAACAGGGCGCACAGCATCGCGGGGCCGAAGGTAGCGCCAAAGCCCGCCCAGGCGAACGAGACAATCTGGAACACATTGCTGTTGGGGTCCCGGGCTAGGAAGAGGGCGATAATGGCGATGACCACCACAGTGAGACGGGCGATGAGCATGGTCTGCTTCTGTGTCAGCTTCACACCGAAGACATCCTGCACCAGGTTCTCAGAGAAGGCGGAGGAGGCGGCCAACAGCTGGCTGTCGGCGGTGGACATGGTGGCGGCCAGGATACCGGCCAGAATGCAGCCGGCCACAATGGCGGGGAAAATGCCGTAGCCGGACAGCAGGTCAGACAACTTGACGATGACCGTCTCGGTGGCGCTGCCCTCCAGGAAGGGGATGCGGCCGACAGCGGAGACGGCGTGGCCCACGATGCCGATGAATACCGCCACCCCCATGGAGATGACCACCCAGGTGGCAGCGATGCGGCGGGACAGCTTCAGCTCGTTCTCGTCCCGGATGGCCATAAAGCGCACTAGGATGTGGGGCATACCGAAGTAACCCAGACCCCAGGCCATCATGGACACGATACGGATCAAGCCGTAGGGCTCAGCG
This sequence comes from uncultured Oscillospiraceae bacterium, assembly GCA_951801655.1. Lineage (GTDB taxonomy): Bacteria > Bacillota > Clostridia > Oscillospirales > Oscillospiraceae > Lawsonibacter. The sequence goes on from CATONV010000027.1 coordinate 27,293, forward strand.
GAGTTGGTGGCCACATTGTAGGTCTGCCCAAAGCTGAGAAAGCCGGGCAGGGTACGGGCGTGATCCAGCACGGCGTCCATGCCGCCGGCCTGGACGATGCCGAAGGCCACAATAATGGCCAGGGCAACGGTCATGACAACGGACTGAATCAGGTCCATGGTGGCCACGGCGGAGAAGCCGCCGATGGAGGTGTAGCTGATGATGACAATAGCGCCGATGACCACTGCCGTCATGTAATCCCAGTTGAACAGGCTGTTGAACAGTTTGCCGATCGCGGCCAGGCCGGAGGCCACGTAGGGCACAAAGAAGATGAGGATAATCAGAGCGGAGATGCACATGATCACCGGCTTCTTCTCGCCGTACCGCCTGGAAATAAAGCTGGGTATGGTAATGGCGTCCAGCTTCACGCTGTAGCGGCGCAGCCGCTTGGCCACCAGCAGGAAGTTGAGATAGGTGCCCACGGCCAGGCCAATGGCGGTCCAGCTGGCGTCGGCCACGCCGGACAGATAGGCCAGTCCCGGGATGCCCATGAGCAGATAGCTGCTCATGTCACTGGCTTCGGCACTCATAGCAGTGACCAGCGGCCCCATCCCCCGGCCGCCCAGGTAGAAGCCCTCGGCGCTCTTCTTGGACCGGCGGCCAATCATCACGCCGGTGAAAATGACGAAACAGAGATACACAATAATGGTGCCCATAATACAGGCCTGCGCGGTAGTCATACAATTCCTCCCAAATGTCCTCCGGCGGCACACACAACAGCCGCCAAAGGCAGATTATTGGTATCATACCAGAAACAGAGAGAGAACGCAACATAGAATAAATTCCGTACTAAAAAAGAAAAGACAGCTGATTTTTATTGAAGTTTCAATAAAAATCGGCTGTACATTATTTGAAATACTGATTTGTACGTTTTGACAAAGTTTTGCCTATCCCGTCTCCCACCTTTGGGGGAAGCGGAGGAATCAGGCCCGAAAGCCCTGCAAAAACATGGGCATCATAGCCTTTGCGTACTGGGTGAGGGAGTAGTCCCCGCCGGACAGGCACCAGTCGTAGATAAGGGCCCTCTCGCACAGGGTGTAGGCCCGGACAATCTCATTGGCGGTGACGTCAAGGCGCAGTTCCCCCCTCTCCTGACCCTGCAGGACGATCTGGCGCAGCAGCCGGTAGTAGATGCGGTTGTGGTCCATAAGGGACTTGTCTCCCCGGGTCACCAGCTGGGAGGAGTACAGCCGGGCCACCAGGTCCAGGGAGATGGAGTTCTCCAGCATGGCGAACAGCTCCCGGTTGAGATACATCAGCTGATCGAAGCGGTCCATCTCCGGGTCCATAGTCTCGGCCAGCTCCTCGTACTTCCGGTCGAAGACGTCGGCCAGGGTGGACAGCAGGTCGTCCTTGCCCTGGAAATAGTGGTAGAAGGACCCCCGGGAGGTGCCCGACGCCTCGATGATCTCCTCCACGGTGGTGTCGTCGTAGCCCTGGCGGTAGAACAGCTGCCAGGCCGCGTCGATGATCTTCCCCCGGGTGTTCCGGGTCTTCTTTTTGGCCATAATGTCCCTCCTGATCCCTCCGCAACTGCTGGTTGCGGCAATTTCCAAGCGGACTTGATTGCTTTATTGCGCTGGTCTATTATAATATAGGAAAGTACAAAGGAGGTCAAGCCTATGACGCTATCTGAAAAACTTTTGGCATTGCGCACAGAAAAAGGACTGTCTCAGGAGGATTTGGCGGAAAAATTAGAGGTATCCCGCCAGAGCGTGAGCAAATGGGAGACCGCCCAGTCCACCCCCGACCTGGACAAGATCATACGTTTAGCCGACCTGTTCGGCGTGACGGTGGACGAGCTGGTGCGAGAGGGGGAGCGCCCCCAGCCCCCGGAGCCGCCCCAGCCCCAGGTGGTCTATGTGGAGAGGGAACAGGAGAAGCAGAATTTGACAGCGGTACAAATATTTGGCGTTATTTTGGAGGTAATTGGTGCAGCTCTGGCTATAATAGGGCTTATTGGCGAGGACAGGCTATTGATCTATGATGCTTTGCCCCCGGTCATCCTTGGATTGCCCTTACTGCTGGCAAAAGAACGCTCCTGGCTGATTCTTTGCTGGGTTCTGATGATATTGAGCTTTATTATATTTAATCCGTATACCATTCAAACCGCATGGTGGATACCGGATGGCCTGATTTATCTGCGTCGCTACTTGCGGAATCCAGAATACTCCACCTATCTCTTTGGCGGTGTTGTAGGGATTATCCGGGGCCTGTTGGTCCTGGGGCTACTTGTATTCACCGGCCGGGCCTGCGGCAGGGCGTGGAGGGAGAAACGGTTCCCGGACCAGAAAGACTAAAATCCCCCGTCCCGCCGCAGCGGAAAGGCTCCTTTTGAAAGGAGCTGTCAGCCGAAGGCTGACTGAGGATTGTCTTTCGGCGAAGCCGAAAGTGCAAAGCAAACGAAGCGTGGCAGAAACCTTGTTTACTTAGTACATTTCGCCTGCGGCGAAATACAATCCCCACCGCCCTGCGGGCGGAGCCCCTTTCCAAAGGGGCCTTTTTACGCGCTCCCGCACGTTTCCCGGTTTACAACCGCCTTTTGCTATGGTAGAATAGGGGGACCTAAACAAAGGAGAGTTTTTAACTGTGGCCTACAACTTTTTTCCCATGATCTCCCGCATGCGGTACATCAACCGCTGGGGCCTGATGCGCAACACCCGGCTGGAGAATATCCAGGAGCACTCCCACCAGGTGGCGGTGCTGGCCCACGCCCTGGCTGTCATCGAGAATCGCTATTTCGGCGGTCAGATCGACCCCGGCGCGGTGGCGGTAGCCGCCCTGTACCACGATGCCAGCGAAATTCTCACCGGCGACATGCCCACCCCTATCAAGTACGACAACCCGGATATCCAAAACGCCTACAAGAACGTGGAGGCGGTGGCGGAGAAAAAGCTGCTGTCCATGCTCCCCCCCGACCTGCGGCCTGACTTCGAGGAGGCAATCACCATTCCAGACCCCGAGATTCATGCCATCGTCAAGGCGGCGGACAAGCTGTCCGCCTACCTCAAGTGCGTGGAGGAGCTGAAGGCTGGGAACACCGAGTTCAAAAAGGCCAAAGAGCAGACCTACGCCGCCCTGAGTCAAAACCAGAGCCCCGCCCTGAAATACTTCATGGACCACTTCCTGGGCGGCTTTGAATTAACCCTGGATGAACTGAATTAAACGTAGGGGCCGCCGCCCTCGGCGGCCCGGTTTTCCATACTGTAACGGCGGGCCGCTGAGGGCAGCGGCTCCTACAACATATCCGATAGAGTGATTCAAGAAAGGAATGGATCGAATGAAAGCCATTGTCACCGTGATCGGCAAGGACCGGGTGGGCATTACCGCCGCCGTGTGTTCCCTGCTGGCCCAACACAACATCAACATTCTGGACATCACCCAGACCGTCTTGCAGGAATTCTTCACTATGGTCATGCTGGTGGACACCTCCGCCTGCCAACAGTCCATCGGAGATATGGCCGACATTCTGGAGAAGGCCGGCAAGGAGCAGAATCTGTCCATCCGCATCCAAAGAGAAGATATTTTCAACGCCATGCACCGGATTTGATGTGCGTATGGGCGGGTATTACCCACCTCTCTCGCAACACCGGGGGACATACGGGCGGATGATATCCGCTTCTACCTCAATGTACCCAATCTAAAAGGAGATTGTTATGCTCAACCAACACGAAATCATGCAGACGATCCAGATGATCGACCAGCAGCATCTGGATGTACGCACCATCACCATGGGCATCTCCCTGCTGTCCTGCGCCCACAGCGACGTGAGAACCGCCTGTGATAAGGTGTACGACAAAATTACAAAATATGCCGAGAAGCTAGTGGCCACCGGCCAGGCCATTGAGAAGGAGTTCGGCATCCCCATTGTCAACAAGCGCATCT
>CATONV010000028.1 GCA_951801655.1 uncultured Oscillospiraceae bacterium
AAATTACATTTTTTCCTCGGCGTTTTCTTTCATTTTATCATCGGCGCTGACACCGGAAATTGCAAAAGCCCTGGGCAAGTGCGAACGGTCAATTTACTATGAAATCAGCCGGGGAAAATGCCAGCAGATAACAACAGACTATGAATTTGTAGAAGTATACTGCCCGGAAGTAGCACACCGGAAGTACAGGGAATTTCTTGCCGAAAAGGGGCCGGATTTGAAAATAGGGCATGATCACGCGCTGGTAAAGAAGCTGGAAGAATTGATCGTGGATCAGAGATTTTCCCCCGGCGCAGCCCTGGCGTATATCAGGAACGGCGCGGAAAAGTACGATACAGAAATTTGTGAAACAACGCTGTACAACTACATATACCGGGGGGACGTTTTTCTTGTGCTGAACGAAAAGCACTTACACGAAAAGGGGCGGCGGCATTACGCAGAGAAAAGCAAAAAGCAGGCCGCCAGAGCGCCACGCGGGGAGAGTATAGAGAACCGACCGAAAGAGATCGGGAAGCGGGAAAAGTTTGGACATTGGGAAATGGACAGCGTTATGGGGTGCAAAGGATCAAAACAAGCGCTTCTGGTTCTAACGGAACGAAGAACCCGCATGGGGATCATTGTGCTGGTAGAAGACCACACGGCGGCAAGCGTGGTAAAGGCAATCAACCGCCTGGAAAGGAAATTCGGGAAACTGTTCTATACCATGTTCAAAAGTATTACTGTGGACAACGGGAGCGAGTTCCAGGACTTTGAGGGGATAGAGATTGCACACCGCCGGAAGGGGAAGCGGACGATCGTTTTCTTTTGCCACCCGTATTCCGCATATGAACGCGGAAGCAACGAAAACATGAACAGGCTTATACGCCGTTGGTTCCCGAAAGGAACCAATTTTGATAAAGTGACAAAAGAACAAGTGGCGGCGGCGGAACGGTGGGTGAACAACTACCCACGTAAACTGCTGGGGTGGAAATCCGCCGCCGCTCTATTTGACGAAGAACTACAAGTGGCTTGACCTATAGAACTGCATACAAACGTTCTAAACGAGCGAGTGAAACCCGCCCGTTTAGGTTTTTATACTCATTTTGCCGTCAAATAGCATAAAACAGGCAAGTGCATTTTGTGCGCTGTGCTGATTATTCTAATTTATTGCAATTTATTCTTGACTTCTGGCATCGTCAGACACAAAGAAATGACCCTTGACTGCCCGTTTCGTAATCCGCTGCAGCCAAGGGTCATTTCTGTTCGCTCTTATTATCTAACATCATATGGTTACCTCCGTTTCTACTGGATACGCTCCGCTCCATTCCCCTCCGGCAATCCTCCAGTTCTTCCACGACCGTCCTTTTGTTGCCGTTATTACGGCCTGACTCCTCATATGTGAGGCCCTTGGTCGGATTCCCTTCCTGCTTGCGTTCGGGCTGGGGCTTTGCGCTGACTGAATACCGTTCCGGTCGTTTTGGAGATACACTTTTCTCAGAATCCTGAAGCTTATTTGTCTCTCCTGGCTCCCTCTCATGGCCGATACAACTTTTTTAAAATCACTTGACCGGACATTTGGTTTCAGTCGCTGGGGAGTTTACCTGTACATTGGACTCACCCTTTCTTGTTCTGTCTATAATTTACCACACTAATGTAATCCTGTCAAGAATTTTCGTTCGTTTTTATGGACAAATTTGCGTCTCTGTTTTTTACGTTTTGCATAATTACAGGGCCCTTCCTGCAAAAAGGCCCTCCCTGCAGGGAGGGCCTTTGTCACATTTTCGTCGGTTCCGCGTCGCCGGGGAGAGAGGTCAGCAGCTCATACTGGGGCACCAGGAACTTCCATCCCGCCAGCACCTGGGCGGCCAGCTCCGGCGTAAAAAGCAATCCCTCACAGTTGTTCTCGCAGGTAAAGCCGATCCCCTTGCGGTTGTACCAGGGGTAGAGCAGCGGGCCGGGGTCGCCTTTGGGGCGCTTATACTCCTGTCCCTCCAGACGGAACTCCCCCTGCCTCGCCACCGCCCGGGCCAGCTTCTCAATCGGTCCCGGGTCCCGGTCGATGCGGGCACGGAGTCTGGCCATTGTGGCGGGAGGCATCTCCCAGCAGCCCATCCCGTAGCCGTAGTGGTCGGGGGCTATCTCAAACCAGAAGCAGGGAATCCTCCCGTCGTTCTCCCCCGGCCTGCGCAGAGAAAACCACAGATGGTCCTTGTAGGGTCCCCGACCGAACAGCCGCCTGGCATCCCGGTAGATGCGGCTCACCTTCAACTCCAGGCCCAGCCTGGGGTAGGCGTCGGTCATCTGCTCCCGCAGCTGCTCCGCCAGCTCCCGCGTAGGCCGATCCACCAGCTCCAAGAACTCCTGCTTGTGCTCCTGAAACCAGGCGCGCTCGTTGTTCAGCCTCAGGCCCCACAAAAAGTCGATGGCGTCTTGGGTATAGCCTTGAAACATGGTCTCCCTTCTCTCTCAGCAAAGGCTCTGTTTCGTCATCCCGCCGCTGTGTTGGGGTCAATCGGCGCGATCCCGGTATCGCTGGTCGGGGGCGTTTCAGGTGTCTGTGTCTCCGGGTCCGCCGGTTGGGTAGTCCCTGGGTCGGCGGGGGCAGTCGTACCGGGGTCGACAGGCGTGGTGGTACCCGGGTTCTCCTGGGTGGTAGTACCGGAATCAATAGGTGTGGTAGTGCCCGGATTCTCCGGGGTGGTGGTCCCAGGATCGGCGGGGGTTGTTCCGCCGGGCTTTCCGTCCACCCAGGTGGAGGGGTCGCCGTCAGCGGGGTTGTAACGGTAGGTATTGGGGCGCATTTTATACTTGCTGCCGCCCATATCCTGCTTGGCAATCTGATTGCCGTCCTTGTCATAAATAAAGCGGTAGGTACGGGCAGACCAACCGGTGTAGGCGTACTGCTCCCGGTCCAGCACCAGAGTGCCCCGGGGAACGCTGGGGTCCGGGCTGTAGACGGTGGTCGGCGTCACCTTGTCGTACACGTCGCTCTGCGGCTCGGCGTAGATCCCCTCCGGGTTGGTGCCATAGATCTTCACGTTGAGATACCGCTTCCCGTTGGCATCATAGCTGTTGGTGACAATTTTGATGGGATAGTCGGTGCTGTTTTTAAAGCGGAAGTCCAGGCTGCCAAAATAGACGGTGGCATCCATGCCCTGCCGCACATAGCCGGTATTGAACTGGTGGCAGTGGCGCTCCACCACCTCCAGCGGAGTGTGGAGAACGGCAAAATAGATGGTGGAGGAGGTTTGGCAAATGCCTCCGCCGATATCGTCCACCGACTGGCCCGCCACATAGGTGGGGGCGTTTTTGTAGCCCTTGGCCGCGGTGCGGCTGCCGGTGGTGTTGTTGTAGGAAAACTCCTCGCCCGGGAGCAAAATGACATCGTTGCAGGCCTCGGCGGACAGTTTTACGTTAAATTTCCGGTTGGCGGAACCTGACACCGTGGTGGTGCCCTCGCCCAGCAGATCTTTGAACAGCTGGCCTCCCAGATCCTCCTTGGTCACCTTGGGCTGAGTCACGGTGAGAGGAATGGAGAAGGTCTCTCCGCTCCCGGCGGAGCGATAGGCGGCCCGCAGCTGCTGCACGTCGAAATCAAGGCCAACGGTATGGTCGGTAATCTCCATCGTATCCAGATCGAGGGCGGCGTCCTTAACCTCAGTGTACACCTCCCGGTGGATGGCGTCAAAGTCGGGCTCCTGGGCCAGACTCTGGGAGGCGGACAGCGTGATGGTCTTCTCCACCTTGCCTGTCTCCTGGCTGAACCTCTCAGCAAAGGCGTTTTGGAGCTCCTCCGCCATAGACGCTTTTACGCTTTCCCAGTTGACGGTGGTAACAGGGGCGCCCTTGGTCATTACCAGCTTATCTCCCTCCACCTGGTAGCCATGGTCCTCCATGGCGGCCTTGATGCCCTCCTCCATCCGGTCAATCAGGCCGGCCTGGGCGGGCTCGTCTTCAGGCAGGACCAGGGGCGCCCGGGCGGAGGCCCCCAGCATGTGACCCACCAGCTGGGGCCCGCCGGTGAAAAAGTTTCTGTGGCCAATCTCCCGGGCGCCCTGGACACTTTGCGCAACATCCACCGTCACGTCGGCCCCGCTCAGGCTCTCTTCCATGTCCTCATAGGTCAGGGTCAGGGTGATGTCTCCCCCCATCTGGGACAGGCAATTTTCCACCTTTTCCCCGGCCTGCTCCACTGTCATATTGGACACGTCGATCCCAGCCACCGACACGTTGGGCAGCATGGTACTCCGACCAGCCGCCCAGGCGCACACGCCCAGATATGCCGCCGCCAGCACTGCCGCCACCGCGCCGGTGATAACCCAGGGCAGCTTTCCGCCGCCCTCCTTTTTCGCGATACGCTGTCCGTCCATAGCCGCAATCCCTCCTGTCCGGTCCCCTCCGGACCGTCCGCTTACCAAGATGATCATGAGTGATTTACCTCATGCTTCAGCTTCACATTGTGAATCGACTTTATATTATAGCACGGGACTACTCTGAAAGAATTACAGAATAGTTACAAGTCCGCTGAAAAATTCATCCAGCCCTGGAGAGATATCCCTTCCCCGGCCCGAGAAATTTTACGTCTGCCGGCCGGTTTCCCCATTTACTTTTCTTCTTCGGTGGAGTATGATAGAGTCTATGGTCTTCCGGTTCTCTTCTTCACTGAATTTTAAGAAAAAATCAATTCCATTTTGGGATTCTTCTGTTATAATAGGGCTACTACAATCGTGGGGGGTACGATATGTCTGACTATCGCGAAGACCGGAAAAGCAATGGCGACGGCATCTACTGGATCATCGCCCTGGGGCTGATCTTTACCGGCGTTGCTGCCCCGGTGGGCGTGCTGATGATTGTGATCAAACTTCTCAGCGGCGACAGCAAGTCTAAAAAGAAACGCCAGCAGGGCCGCCATCCCTACTACCAGCAACAGTACGGCCAGGGGAGTATAGGAGCCCGGACCGCCTTTGAATCTCCCTCCTGGGAGGAGACCTCCCAGGACACTCCTTCCCGGAAGGAGTCTGCCTCCAAGAAGAAAAAGTCCGGCCGGGACCTGATCTCCCAGCTGGACAAAAAGGGCAAGGAGTGGGCCATCGCCGGAGGGGCCACCGCCGCCGGCTGTCTGATCGCCTTCATCGGCAGTCTGGGGGACCCGCTGTATTGGCTGTTCAACGGCGATTTCGCCTTTTTCATTGAGGAGATCATGGGCCTGATGGTGCTGCCCTGTATCGCCGCCGCCGGTCTGGGCTGTCTGTGGGCCGGACTGCGCAAGCGCAAGCAGGCCAGCCGCTGGCGTAGCTACATGGCTATGGTCGGTCGGCAGACCTCTGTGTCCATCTCTGCCCTGGCCGCCGCTACCGGCTTGTCCCCCGCCAAGGTACGGGATGACCTGGCCGACATGCTGGACGACGGTCTCTTCCCCCAGGGCTTTCTGGACTATGGCGGCGACCGGCTCGTCCTCACCGGTGACGGCCTCGCAGAACCCGTCCGGGAGCAGCCCGCCCCGCCTCCCCCCGCCAAGTCGGACGAAAATGCCATCCTGGCCGAAATCCGGGCGGTCAACGACGCCATCGACAACGAAAAAATGTCCGCCCAGATCGACCAGATCGGAACCATCACCGCAAAAATCCTGGATTATCAGAAATCCCACCCGGACAAGGCCCCCCAGCTCCACAGCTTTTTGAGCTACTACCTGCCTACCACCCTGAAAATTCTCCGGGCCTATGCCCAGCTGGAGGATCAGGAGGTGTCCGGACGGAACATTACCGCCGCCATGTCCCGCATTGAGGGGATGATGGACAAGGTGGTGGAGGGCTTTGAAAAGCAGCTGGACCTTCTCTTTCAGGGGGATGCCATGGACATCACCACCGATGTGGAGGTCCTGGAACGGATGCTGGCAAAGGACGGCCTGTCCGATCGGGAGGGCCTGACCCTGGAATTGTAATCATAATGTGTAAATTGAGAAACAAATCGCCTGAGCCCGCCCAATGATAACATCCCCCGGATGACGTACGTCCGGGGGATTGGTCTCTTCAGACCCCCGCCGCCGATTCCCGGAGGCCCGGCCCCGTAAAACTGGAGCGGCGCAGCTTACGCCGCGCCGCTCCAGTGGAAAACTTCCCCTCCAGGCGCTTCCTCTCTGTGCGCACAACCCGGAATGGTCCATTTTTCAAAAGCCTTGTTTTGTTCGACCGCTGAGTCTCTGTCTCAATCAGGACAGATTACTTCATGCCATTCTCATAGGACTCGATCATCTTTTTGACCATCTGGCCTCCCACAGAACCGGCCTGCTTGCTGGTCAGGTCGCCGTTGTAGCCCTGCTTCAGGTTGACGCCAACCTCGTTGGCGGCCTCCATCTTAAACTTATTCATAGCCTCGCGGGCGTTGGGGACCATAATCTTATTGCTGTTGCTGTTAGACATGATTAGTCTCTCCTTTTCTATATTGATTGAACTTCTGTTTCAGTTGGATGGAACATCCGCTTATAGCATTGCCGCAGATGGCGGAGATATACCACACTGCGCACCTGCCTGTTTTTACTAAATCTGAAAAAATTAGCCCTAAGCGGCACAGGTGTGCTATCATCATTTCAAACTTTAAAGGAAGCGGGTGGCATTATGCCCTTTACCATTGTTCAACAGGACATCACAACCATGAAGGTGGACGCCATTGTCAACGCGGCCAACACGGAACTCCGAATGGGCGGCGGTGTCTGCGGAGCAATCTTTCAGGCTGCCGGGGCAAAGCAGCTGCAAGCGGCCTGCAGCAAGGTCTCTCCCATCCAAACCGGCGGAGCAGCTGTCACCCCGGGGTTTCAGCTGCCCGCAAAATATGTGATCCATGCGGCGGGCCCCATATACAACCGAAGAAATCCGGAACAAAGCCGGGCGCTGCTCCGCAGCGCCTACCTGGAGTCGTTGAAGCTGGCTGTGGAAAACGGCTGCAAGAGTCTCGCCTTCCCGCTGATTTCCAGCGGAATCTACGGCTACCCCAAGGACGAGGCGCTTGAGGTAGCCCGACAGTCCATCCAGGAATTTTTGCAAGACCACGACATGGACATCTATCTGGCCCTCTTTGACAAATCCTCCTTCTGATTTCCGGGCCCCTGCCGGGTAGTGCGGAGAACTGCCGTAGGATTGAAACAAATTTTTCACGCAGGCCCGTATGAAATGGGAGCAAGCCGTCCATACTGTAAGAAATTTACAGTGTGGGCGGTTTTCCGCTCCAAGGAGGACATATGGATCGCAAACTGAAAACCTGGGAAATCGCGCTGATGGTTGGAATCCTGGCGGCCGTGACGGCAGGCAGCTGGCTGGGGCATGAACAGGCGCAGCTGGCCGACAGCGTTATCCGCTTTCACGTCATTGCCAACTCGGACAGCCGTGAGGATCAGGCCCTGAAGCTGGCTGTACGGGACCGGGTCCTGGTCCAGGCGGAGGAGATCTATCCGGAGAACGCCACCCTGGCCCAGGCCCAGGCGGCCCTGGAGGGGCAGCTGAACGTTCTGGCCGCCGCCGGCCGGGAGGTGGTGGAGGAGTATGGGTATGACTACCCCGTCTCCGCCAGTCTGGAAAACTGCTGGTTTCCCACCAAGGAGTATGAGGGCTTCGCCCTTCCCGCCGGGAACTATACCGCCCTGCGGGTGACGATCGGAGAGGGCAAGGGACAAAACTGGTGGTGTGTGGCCTTCCCTCCTCTCTGTCTTGGCGCGGCTAGTGAAACGGTGGACCAGGCCTTGGAGGCCGGACACTTCACCCCCGACCAAGGGGCGCTGGTCACCGGCGACGGCGAGGGCTATATCCTCAAGTTCAAGGCCATGGAGCTACTGGGCGAATTGCAGGGCTTTTTTGAGACGTAGAGGGGCAGTTTCAGCCTCCCCCTTCGAAAGTCTCTCTCCCTTCGACGAATCAATATGACTATCCCCTCTTCTCCTCGCATACCCTGTGAGGAGAGGAGGGGACTTGTTTTGATCGGACAGCTGATTTGGACGCCCGGAGGCCGGGGCGACGCAACGGCGGGCCGTCTCTACGGCCTGCCCGTCCTGCGGGCGGAAGCGGACTGGACGGGCTTCTGGGGCCCGCGCCGTCTGCGGAGGGCGGGGCGGACACTGCGCCGGGGCGGCGCTGTGCGCGTGCTGGTCCCCGGACATTTCTCCCAATGGCGGCTTCTGCAAGAGGCCGGCCTGCGTCCTGTGGACCCTGATCTCTTTCTCCGGGCCCAGTCGGTCCCCCTGGTGCTGGCGGCGCTGGAGAGACGGGGGCTGTCTCCCAACCGGGCCGTAGTGGCCCTGCGAGGCCTGCGGGCAGATCGGGATATGGTCCGAACGGCGGTTCAACTGTGTCCTCTGGTACGCAGTCTCATCATCGACGCCCCCCGGGGCGGTCTGGAGCTGGCTCAGCAGCTTCGTCAGGAGTTCGGCGTACCCATTCTGCCCGAGGCAGAGAGGGGCCAGGCCGCCCTGGCCTTTCACGAGGGATGCCCTCTTTGGGAGGCGGACACCCTGGAGCTCTACCGCCCCAGACCGGCCGGACTGACTGTGTCCGCCCCCTCTCTGGAGGAGGAGGATCAGGAGAATCTGCCTCTACTGTCCGCCCTGTGGGAGGGTGGAAAACTGGGGCCCGAAGATATAAAAATCACTTGACAGACCAAGGAGAAACACATATAATAGCACAGAATGTATGATTATACCTAATTTGTTCTGTTCCCGCCCCTTGGGGCGGGAACGCTGGTAATAGTTCAACAGAAAGGTGTGCAGATTTTCATGGCGAAAGAGTATAAGCTCAGCCCGCAGCGGCTTAAGGAATTGCAGGACGAGATGACCTATCTCAAAACAGTTCGTGAAAAAGAGGTGGCCGACCTGATCAAGGAGGCCCGTTCCTTCGGCGACCTGTCAGAGAACAGCGAGTATGACGAGGCCAAAAACGAGCAGGGGAAGCTCTATGCCCGCATGGCGGAGCTGGAGGAAATTCTGGGCAATTATGTGGTCATCGAGGAGGACGAGACCGAGGGCGATTACGTCCGTCTGGGCTCCACCGTCACCGTGCTGGACAAGGAGTTCAACGAGGAGGAGACCTATAAAATCGTGGGCTCCCAGGAGGCCGACCCCATGAACGGCGCTATCTCGGAGGACTCCCCCTTCGGCAAGGCCCTGCTGGGCAAAAATGCCGGGGACGAAGTGGTGGTAGACGCGCCCGCCGGCCCTGTGGAGTATAAGCTGCTGAAGATCGAGAGATAAGGAGTAGGTCAACATGGACGAGAAGTGCAACCAGAACACAGAGCAGGAAAATCTGTCCCAGCTGCTCCAGATCCGCCGGGACAAGCTCAAGCAGCTCCAAGACAGTGGAAACGACCCCTTCATCATCACCCGGTATGAGGTGGACAACGATTCCGCCAACATCAAGGACAACTTCGACGCCCTGGAGGGCCAGGAGGTGTCCATCGCCGGGCGGCTTATGTCCAAGCGGGGTATGGGCAAGGTGTCCTTCTGCGACCTTCAGGACAAAAGCGGCCGCATCCAGCTCTACGCCCGAAAGGACGAGATGGATGAGGAGGAGTACAACCGCTTCAAAAAATATGATATCGGCGATATTGTGGGCGTGAAGGGCGTGGTCTTCCGCACCCAGCGGGGAGAGATGTCCGTTCGGGCGGTGAGAGTCACCCTTCTCAGCAAGTCGCTGCTGCCCCTTCCGGAAAAATTCCACGGTCTGACCAACACCGAGCTGCGTTACCGCCAGCGGTATGTGGATCTGATCGTCAACCCAGAGGTGAAGCGGAACTTCGTTATCCGCTCCCAGTTCATCAAGCATGTCCGTGACTTTATGGACAACCGGGGCTTTATGGAGGTAGAGACACCGGTGCTGAACACCATTTCCGGCGGCGCCACTGCCCGGCCCTTCATCACCCACCACAACACCCTGGATATCGACATGTACATGCGCATCGCCACCGAGCTGCCCCTGAAGCGGCTCATCGTGGGCGGCATGGACCGGGTGTATGAGATCGGCCGCATCTTCCGCAACGAGGGCATGGACCCCAGACACAACCCGGAATTCACCACCATCGAGCTCTACCAGGCCTACGCCGACTTCAACGACATGATGGACCTGTTTGAGGATCTTCTCTCCTCTGCCGCCCAGAAGATTCTGGGCACCTATCAGGTGGAATGGCAGGGGGAACACATCGACCTGACCCCCGGCTGGCCCCGCATGCCCATGCACGAGGCGGTGAAGCAGTACTGCGGCATCGACTTTATGGCGATCACCTCCGACGAGGAGGCCGTGGCCGCCGCCAAGTCCATCGGCGTGGAACTGCCTGAGACGGCGGACAAGACCTGGGGCAACGCCCTGTATGAGTGCTTCGACCAAAAGGTGGAGGAGAAGCTGATCCAGCCCACCTTCATCACCATGCATCCGGTGGATGTCTCCCCCTTGGCCAAGCGTTCCCCCTCCGACCCCCGGCTTACCGAGAGGTTCGAGCTGTTCATCTGCCACAGCGAGATGGGCAACGCCTTCTCCGAGCTCAACGACCCCATCGACCAGCGCCAGCGCTTCCAGAAGCAGGTGGAGCTGCGGGACAAGGGAGACGACGAGGCCGGCATGATGGATGAGGACTTCCTTACCGCCCTGGAGTACGGCCTGCCCCCCACGGGCGGCCTGGGCATCGGCATCGACCGGTGCGTCATGCTCCTGACCGGCTCCGACTCCATCCGGGAAGTAATTCTCTTCCCCACGATGAAGCCGCTGGATTAGGCCACTCTATAGCGGCGCGTACAGCCGATTTTCTCCTTTATAGTCTCATAAAAAAGCAAGGTCTGCGGAGTATCCGCAGACCTTGCTTTTTATGGACGCAAACGTAGGCCGCGCCTGGCAGGCGGGCTCAGGTCTCTTGAATGCCATGCTTCTCCGCGTAGCCGGTGAGGATCAGGGTAAGCGCGCCGTCGCCGGTGACGTTGCAGGCAGTGCCGAAGCTGTCCTGAAGGGCGAAGATGGCCAGCATCAGGCCCTGGCCCACGCCGTCAAAGCCCAGCACGCCGGAGATCAGGCCCAGGGAAGCCATCACCGTACCGCCGGGGACGCCGGGGGCGCCGATGGCGAAGACGGCCAGCAGCACGCAGAACAGGCCCATAGTGCCGATGGCGGGCAGCTCTCCGTAGAGAACCTGCGAGACGGTCATGCAGAAGAAGACCTCTGTCAGGACAGAGCCGCACAGGTGGATGTTGGCGAACAGGGGCACGCCGAAGTCCACCATGTCGGAGCGCAGGTTTTTACTCTTGTGGGCGCACTGGAGGGCCACAGCCAGGGTGGCGGCGGAAGACATGGTGCCCACAGCGGTGAGATAGGCGGGGCCGTAGTGCCTCACCACCTCGACGCCCGAACGGCCCGAGTAGGCCCCGGCGGTCAGGTAGAGGATGGCCAGCCAGATGTAGTGGCCCGCCATCACAATGACGATGGCGATGAGGAAGACAGGCAGCTGCTTGGTGATGGAGCCGTTCCAGCCCAGCTGGAAGAAGGTGGAGGCGATGAAGAAGGGCAGGATGGGGATAACCACCCGCTTCACAATGTCCAGCACGATGTTCTGGAACTCCTCCAAAATGGCGGCGATGGTCTTGGCCTTGGTCCACACGGCGGCCAGGCCGATGAGGACGGAGAAGACCAGGGCACTCATCACGGGCATAATCTGGGGGATGGCCAGCTCAAAGGGGACGGGCAGGTTGGCCGCTTCCTCGGCTGAGGAGGCGATGCTCAGGTGGGGGATGATGGCGTAGCCGGCCCCCATGGACATGAGGGCGGCCAGCACGGAGCTGACATAGGCGATGACAATGGCTACGCCCAGCAGCCGGGTGGCGTTGCTGCCCAACTTGGTGATAGAGGGGGCGATAAAGCCGATAATGATGAGAGGCACGCAGAAGTTAATCAGCTGGCCCAGGATGTACTTCACCGTTCCAACGATGTTAACCACAGCGTCAGCGAACGGCAGGGTACTCCCCTGTGGTATGAGAAGACCCAGCACGGCACCTATGACTACGCCGGCCAGCAGCTTCAGGAGGAAGTTTTCCGATTTTTTCATAAAGATCTCCTTTCCCTTATTACGACACACAAATCGTGTCTTAATACTATAGCACATTTGGAAGGAAAAAGCAACCACTCAGGCCAACAGGGTATGCTCCAGCAGTATCTTCGCACCCATGCCCATCAGAATGAGTCCTCCCGCCAGCTCCGCCCGGCTTTTAAAGCGGACGCCGAAGACGGAGCCCACCTTCACCCCGGCGGCGGACAGGACGAAGGTGGTCGCGCCGATGAAGGCTACGGCGAGGAAAATATTGTCCACCTGGAGGAAAGCGAAGGTGACCCCCACGGCCAGGGCGTCGATGGAGGTGGCCACCGCCAGGGGCAGCATGGCCCGGAAGCTGTAGGAGCAGTCCAGTTCCTCCGCCTCGCCGCCCCGGGACTCCCGCACCATGTTGAAGCCAATCAGCCCCAGCAGAATAAACGCAATCCAGTGATCCACCGAGACGATCATCTGCTGAAAACGCACCCCCAAGAGCCAGCCGATGAGTGGCATCAGCGCCTGGAAGCCGCCAAACCAGGCTCCGCAGGTGAAGCAGTGCCGCAGCCTGGGCCGCCCGGTCGACAGTCCCTTGCAGATGGACACGGCAAAGGCGTCCATAGACAGACTGACCGCGATAATAAAAAGTTCATACAGCCGCATAGTACTTCCTCCTGCGTCGGCGCCGGAACGAAAAAAGACTCACCTGTCCCGCGGACAGGTAAGTCTCGTCATTTCAGGCCCGGCCAGAAGGACCGCGTCCTCCAGTGTGTTGACCGGGCCGCGTGCTGGACACGCCGGCTACTCCCTTACTTTGGGTGCCAGTGTACCACAAGACAGCCGCCCCTGTCAATCTATTTTCCGCAGAAAGAAATCATGCCTGTTTCCTCCCGATTTGAGAACCCAGTTTCTTAACAGGAGTCCCTCCTCTCTCCGCCACGTCCCCCGCCGGACTGTTCCCGCGGCGCCGCCTCCAGCCGGAAGCCCGGCCGGGGGCTTGTCCTGGGGCGCAGAAAAAAATCCGTCCAGACGATCGGAATCGTCTTGACAGACTCAGACTATTGTGATAGTATAAATTTACACTATCGAGATAGTCTGAATGAGGAGGAGTTTATATGGAGCCGAAACTGTTTGATTCCGAGAGAAAAGTGATGCAGGTGCTGTGGGAGGCGGACGCGCCCCTTGCGGCCAGGGAGATCGCCTCAACATTAAGTGAAACGGTGGGCTGGAACAAGAACACCACCTACACCGTCATCAAAAAGTGCGTTGACAAGGGAGTCATTGAACGTCGGGATCCCGGCTTCCAGTGCATTCCGCTGATCCGCAGAGAACAGGTTCAGGCCGCCGCCGCCGCCGAGCTGGTGGAGAAGGTCTTTGACGGCTCGGCCAGCCTGCTGTTCGCCTCTCTTCTCAGCGGAAAGCAATTGCCCTCGGAGGAAGTTCGGCGGCTTCGGGCGTTGATCGACGAGTTGGAGTGAGGTGGCCCATGACCATTTTGGAAATGAGTACAGGGGCCGCGATTCTCATCGCCGTCACCCTGGCGCTGCGGCGGGCACTGCTGTACCGGCTGCCCAAGTGGACCTTCCTGCTGCTGTGGGCGGTGGTCCTGTGCCGGCTGCTGATCCCCTTCAGCCTGCCCTCCCGGCTCAGCGTATACACCGGGGCGCCCCGGATCGTCCAGGTCTTCCAGGAGGAACCCTCCGCCCCCGAGCCCGTCCCCGCGCCGAACATTCCCCAGATCATCTGGCCTGAAACCCCGACACTCTCTCCCCGCGCCCTCCGGGAGGACGTCGGGACCGCCCCTGCCCTGCCTGAAACTCCGGTCCCGAAGAGGGAGCCTGTCTCCCCGCTGACCGCCGTGTACCTGACGGGCACAGCCCTGAGCGGGCTGTTCTTTGGAGCCGCCTGCCTGTGGAGTCTGCGCCGGTTTTGGGACGCGGTTCCGGCAGAGGGGGACTTCCTCCGCCGCTGGCGGGAGGAAAATCCCACTCTGTTTCCCGTTCAGATTAGGGTGAGTCGGGCGGTGAACGCGCCTCTGGCCTACGGGCTGATACATCCTGTTATTCTGCTGCCTCAAAATACCGACTGGACCGACGAGGGCCGCCTTACCTGCGTCCTCACCCACGAGTACGTCCACATACGCCGGGGGGACCTGTTCTGGAAGCTGCTGCTGGCGGCGGCCCTGTGCTTCCACTGGTTCAACCCGCTGGTGTGGGTGATGTACTTCCAGGCCAACCGGGATCTGGAGCTGGCCTGCGACGAGTGTGTGGTGCGCATTCTGGGCCTGGACAGCCGGAAAGGGTACGCCTGTTCTCTGCTGTCAGCGGCGGAGAGTGGCTTTTCGCCCCTCTGCCTTACCTATACCACGAAAAACCACATGGAAGAAAGGATTCGCGCCATTATGAAGATGAAAAAACAGTCCCTCGCGGCCGTTCTCACCGCCGCGCTGCTGGTGGCCGGCGTCACCGCCGTGTTTGCCACCTCCCCCAAGGTTCCTGAGTCCAAGGACATCAGCGGCCTGCCCAGCGCCGTGATGACCAATCAGGGAACCGTCTCCGAGCCCGCCCGAACGCCGGATGAGTCCGGGGAAAACAGCCCCGCGCCTGTCAACACGCCCAGCGAGACCGACTTTACCTGGCCCCTGCCCCAGGAGTATCAGGAAATCTCCTATCCCTTTGCCGGGCGGGTCGTCTCCCCTGTCACCGGCCAGGTGAAGGACCACCCGGGCATCGATATCAGCGCCCCCAAAGGTACTGCCGTCTATGCCGCCAAGAGCGGCGTGGTGACCCGGTCGGAAAAAGTTTCCGACTACGGAAACCTGGTGGAGCTCTCCCACAGCGACGGTGCCAGCACCCTCTATAGCCACCTGAGCCAGCGGGCTGTAGAAGTCGGGCAGACGGTAAAGCAGGGGGAGACCATCGGCGCCGTGGGAGCCACCGGCAACGCCACCGGCCCGGTCCTCCACTTCGGCATATTTATGGACGGCAGCCCGGTGGACCCGGCGGGGCAGTTTGCGCCCGCTGACACCCCGGTGGCCACTTCCCAGGAGCCCATCGACCCGAAAAACCGCTGGAACGTACCTGCTAATCCAATCC
This sequence comes from uncultured Oscillospiraceae bacterium, assembly GCA_951801655.1. Lineage (GTDB taxonomy): Bacteria > Bacillota > Clostridia > Oscillospirales > Oscillospiraceae > Lawsonibacter. The sequence continues at coordinate 15,117 of CATONV010000028.1, forward strand.
CCGGCGACACAAAAATTTCTGTGGCTGATAAGGAGGATATGGGCGACCTGATTGCTTATCTCCGGTTGGAGAGAGGCTACACAGGCTGGTTTTCTATCATAACGGATCGTGCGACCGGCAGCCAGGCAGTGAGAATTGGTTCCTATACGGAAAATGATTATGTGCCGAAGGATGAGGTCAAGATCCCCGAGGAATTGCTGCCCGATGGACACTATCCCGTGAACAGCAAGGGGGAGACATACGGAAATGCTTTTGGCACCGAGTTCTTGGGATATCTGCCGGACCTGGTTGGTGTGCAAGCAACAAACGGAAAAGGAGGCTATGCGCTCAGGAGAGAACTGGACTTTGGCGACTATCCGGGTGATACAGATACGCTGGAAGGATTTGAGGAGTTTTTCAAGTGGCGGGAGACTCAGCCCAACCCCCGTCAGGTCAAGGTCTATGATGTAAACCGTGATAATATCATTGGCTACTTTGAAGTGGGAAAAGGAACCAGCAGTAATGATTTAGAAGGGGTGGACCTGGAGACTGCCCGGGAGGAAATAAAAAATAACCGCTGGGGCGTGCCCGCTAATCCCATTCCTGGGGGGACCCGGATTCCTGCGGCTGACGAGCAGGATATGCGTGACCTGATCCTGTACCTCCGTCTGGATAGAGGTTATACAGGCACTTTGGGTCGTGAAGTAGATGACGTGACCGGTAAACGGGCTGTGCTGTTCCCTTTTGATTGCAAAGACAAGTATGTGGCGAAGGAAGATATTAAGGTCCCGAAAGGACTGCTGTCTGATGGAAGCTATCCTGTCAACAGCCGGGGCGAGACCTATGGAACTGTGGCACATGAAGGCTTTTTGGGCTATTGGCCTGACCTGATTAGCGTTGTTGCGACAAATGGAAAGGGCGGTTATGCTTTAAAAACAGACTTTGACTATTTTGACATTCATGATTGGGCAAAAAGAAATCATAAAACATCGTCTGATTATGATGAGTGGCTGAAACTGAATGAGGAGTACAAAGCATGGGCAGGAACACAGCCCAGTATCAAAGAAATCCCGGTCTATGATGCGGACCGAAACAACATCCTGGGCTATTACCGGATAGGAAATGATTTTGGGTACGATTACACAATTTCCCAGGAGGAAATTCAAGAACGGCTGGACACTATCGCGGACCATTTCCGAAGAGTTGAAGGGTACTCCGAGGAGCAGATCGCCCAGCTCTTGGAGGAGTACAAGCAATCCCAGGGCTGGAGCTGAGCAAAAAACGGCCCGCCTCTCAGAACGAGAGACGGGGCCGGTCCCATGTTAAAGGTCGTCCATACTACGCAGGTAGGCCTCGGCGCCGTAGCGCAGGCAGCGGCGCAGCCGCCTCTCCCCCCGCTTGATGGTGCGGGAGACGGTGGATTTGTCAATCCCCATCGCCTCGCCGATCTCCCGCATATTCTTGCCCTCGGCGTAGTACAGCAGCATCACCTGCCGCTGTCTGGCTGTCACGTCCTCCCGCAGACAGCGCAGCAGGTTGCGCTTCAGGCGGCTGATCTCCTGGCTGTTGTCCTGGGCGATCTGCCGGGAGTACATGGCCATATCGGCAGCGTAGAGTCTGCCTCTTCTATATCGTGTATTTGGCATTGCGCCGATACCCCCTGTCGTAGTATCTCTCGGTAAACACGGCCAGCTCTCTGGCCTCCCGCAGCATAACGGACAGCATCCGGATGCGGTCCTGAAGCTGACAGCGCCTGTCTGCGCTGCCCGTGTTTTCCAGCAAATATTCCAGCTGACAAATACGCAGGTCCAGCGCCTGAGCGTGGGCCCGGTACTCCAGCGATAATTCAGCCAATGTCATCACGATCCCTCCTCAGCTTGTAAACGGTCCAGGCATTGGGCACACAGGCAGCTGCCGCGCCGCATCCCGCCCTGGTCGTATTGATACTGCTCCCCGCCGCACAAAGGACAAATCCAGGCCGGCCTTGTGTCCTGTATGTCCCGGAGGGGCAGGTCGAAAAAAATTTTATTTACTACTTGACATACCTCCTAATCTTTGCTATAATAACGTCTGCTGTTGGACAGTCGCCATGTGCTGGTGTAGCTCAGCCGGTAGAGCAGCTGATTTGTAATCAGCAGGTCGGGGGTTCGAATCCGTCCACCAGCTCCACGTCAGCGCAAGCTTTGGGTTTCTCGCCTCCGTGCAAGACGAAGGCTGTTCCCTCCGCTGCGCTCCTTTCCGAATCGAACCTGCTTTACGGGCTTCGACTCAGAGTCCGCCAAAGACGGACTGACAGCTGAATATGGAGGAGTTCCCGAGTGGCCAAAGGGGGCAGACTGTAAATCTGTTGCGTTTCGCTTCGGTGGTTCGAATCCACCCTCCTCCACCACGCCGGAGCAAGCTGTACTGCTTGTTCCGGCTTTTTTTGTCGGAGTAAACCTGTCTCCTCCCTTTTTAACGCGGCCCGAGGCGCCGGACCCGCGTTCATCCGCCGCCCTTCGGGCGGCTTTTTTCTGTCTGCCGGGGACTGCTGTCTTTCCATTTTGCGTCAGGTCAGAAATGCGCGGATATAGAACATAAGTTCTATATCCGCGCTTAGCATACTACATTTACCTGGTGCTTGTCAACGGCTTTTCCCCGCCGTTTTTTCGGTCAGGGCCCCATAAACCGGACTGCCGCCCTGTTCCATTTCCCACAACTCGCCTGCGGCTCCTATCCGTTCAGGACCTCCCATGGTCCTCAGCGGTGGCCTCCGGAATGCTGTCGTAGTCCCACTGGTGGTCTGTGCTGGCCATGTAGTCGCTGGTGACGTTGAAGTAGCTATACTGAACAAAGGGTTCCCCGTCCTGGACCGCAATCCAAAGGTCCATATCCCAGGTGGGGTCCACGCAGTACCACTCCCCGTTGAGTCTCACCATGTTCCAGGCGTGGTTTTCCCGGCTCATAAAGGCCGCCCCGGTGACGGTGATGCACTCAATATCCGCCATATCCATCAGCAGTTGGAAGGCCGTGGCGTAGCCCAGACAGACTCCCTTGCCCTTGACCAGTGGGCCGTAGGGCTCGTAGGAGGTGCGGGGCGCCCCCTTTTTCTCATAGTGGGTCTGGTCGTAGCTGACATTCCCCGTAAGCCAGGCGTACAGGGCAATCTCCTTGTCATAGTCGCTCATATCCGGGGTGACGCACTCCTCAAAGACCCGCTTCGCCGCGTCCAGCACCGCCTTGTCCTCCCTGGACAGAGAGGAATCGTCCCCTCTCTCCCATGCGGCCAGGATGGCCGAACTGTCAAAAAGAGTCATGTCGTCCTTACCTGGGTCCACATAGACATAACGCCCGTCGGGTCGTTGTTCCGTCTCGGGCAGGAGAAAGTCCGGGGTCTCCTTGGCAAAGCGGCCATCCCCATAACACGCCTCAAAAGCCTGACGGACGTTTCGTGTGTCCTCGCAGATGATCAGGGCCACCTCCTGGCCGCAGGTGACAATCTTGCCGTCTTTCGCCAGGGCGGCCTGCTCAGGCTCGTAGCCGGTAAAAACCCCCTGCCGGTCCAGCAGATGCTCCTGAAATGCCTTTACCACGGCGTCCTGCTCCTCCTCGGGCACAGAGAGGACGGCCAGCTCAAAGGCGCGAACGCCCTCCATGCGGACGATGGCCGCGTCGTACCAATGCAGGTCCTCCAGGCCGTAGAAGTCGGAGAGAAGGGTGTTCATCTCCTCGTCACTGTAGTACTCCTCCTCTTTGCCGAAGCCCTGCTGGCGCATTCCGTCGTAGAGATACCAGCGAAAGAGATCGCCGCCCTCAGAGGCCTCGGGTGCGCCGACCCACATAACTCGGGCTATGACCTCACAGGGCTGGATGGTGGTTTCATCCTGCTTTTTGCCGCATCCCGGCAGCAGCAAAACCAGCGCTAGCAGCAGGGAAAGGTACTTTTTCATGGCGATGACCTCCCATGTTAAGGTAGAGTAGGGCGACTCGGCCCGCTGTCTCTCAATTTAGCAGAGATTTCTTACAAAAAACAGGGCAAAATTCTTAAGAATTTCATAAAGAAAGGACGGCCGCGGGGCCGTCCTTTTTGTTGTTACAGTCTCTGAATATCGGCGATGAGAGCGTCCACGTTCTCGTCTCTGGTGGACCAGGATGTACAGAACCGGACGGCGGTGTGTCCCTCGTCCACCTTGCCCCAGACCTCAAAGGAGTAACTCTTCTCCAGCGCGACCACGACCTCATTGGGCAGCACGGGGAACTGCTGGTTGGTGGGGGAGTCCACAAACAGACCGAAACCCTTGGCCAGGAAAGCCTCCCGCAGCCGCATGGCCTGGTCCACCTCCTTTTTACCGATGTCCAAGAAAAGCCCATCGGTGAGAAACGCCTCAAACTGCACGCCCAGCAGCCGCCCCTTGGCCAGCATGCCGCCGTGCTGCTTGATGAGGTAGCGGAAATCTTTATTCAGAGCCGGGTTGGTAATCACCACCGCCTCGCCGAAGAGAAGCCCCGCCTTGGTGCCCCCCAGGTAGAACACGTCGCACAGCCGGGCCAAGTCGGGCAGGGTAACGTCCGACGCTGCCAGCCCGCAGGCCAGCCGCGCCCCGTCCACAAACAGGGGCAGCTTCCATCGTCGGGCGGTTTGGGAGATGTCCTCCAGCTCCGCCAGGGTGTACACCGTGCCCAGCTCGGTGGGCAGGGAGAGATAGACCATGCCGGGCTGCACCATGTGCTCCCAGGCCGCGTTATCGTAGTGGTCCTGGCAGTATTGGTCGATCTGCCCGGCGGTGATCTTGCCGTTTTCGGCAGGCAGGGCCAGTACCTTATGGCCGGTGGCCTCCACGGCCCCTGTCTCGTGGACGTGGATGTGGCCCGTCTCGGCGCACAGCACCCCCTGGTGGGGACGCAGGGCGGCGGCAATTACCGTGGTGTTGGCCTGGGTGCCCCCCACCAGAAAGTGGACCCCAGCCTCGGGGGCCTGGCACAGCTCCCGGAGTATGACCCGGGCCCTCTCGCAGTGGATATCCACCCCGTAGCCGGGGGCAGCCTCGCCGTTGGTGTTCACCAGGGCCTCCAGAATCTTGGGATGAGCCCCGGTGGTGTAGTCGCATTCAAATCGGATCATAGGGACACTCCTTTTGGTCGGTATGTAGGGGCGGATATTATCCGCCCGTTTCAAATATTTTGTGCACCGACGTGCGAGCGGATGATATCCGCCCCTACAACAGGTGTCAGCGCAATTTGGCCCCACAGTCCTTCTCCAGGGCCTCCAGGATGGACTTCACGTCCTCGTCGGCCTCCTCGGAGGTGAGGGAGCGGTCATCCGCCCGGAGGACCAGATTAAAGGCCACGGACTTTTTGCCCTCGTCAATGCCCTTGCCACGGTAGATGTCGAAGAGGGCGACCTCCTTGAGAAGGCCCCTGGCCCCCTTGCGGATGGCCTTCTCCAGCGCCCCCACGGTGACGGCCTCGTCACAGACCACGGCGATGTCCCGGGTGACGGAGGGGAACCTGGGCAGGGGGACGTACTCCGCGCCGGCGCCCCGGGCGATCATCAGCTTGTCGAAGGAAAGCTCGGCGCAGTACAGCTCGCCGTCCACGCCAAAGTTTTTGGCCACGTTGGGGTGGATCTGTCCCAGCACGCCGACGCAGTCGGAGCCCGCCCACACGGAGGCCACCCGGCCGGGGTGGTAGGCGGAGCAGGGGAGGTATTCTCCGTCCGGACCCTCAAAGTGGACGTCCTCGGCCCGAATATCCCTCATAACAGCCTCGACCGCACCCTTCAGGTTGTAGAAGTCGAAGCCCTCGCCGTAGGCGCCCAGGGTGAGCATTTTGCTCTCCACTGCCAGGCCGTCCTCCCCGCCGGGGAGATAGACACGGCCCAGCTCGTAGAGGCGCACATCCTTGTTGCGGTAGTTGTAGTTCCGGGCGAGAATGTCCAGCATGGAGGGCAGGGCGGTGGTGCGCATAATGGAGGTATCCTCCCCCAGGGGGTTGAGAATCTTGAAGGACTTGCGGCCAGGATGGCTGGGTTCCCAGCCGATTTTGTCGTACCAAGTGGGGGAGATGAAGGAGTAGGTGATAATCTCGTCATAGCCGCAGGACCGGCACACTGCCCCCAGCTTCTGTTCCAGCCTCTGCTCCTCGGGGTAGCCCCCCAGGGTGGTCTGGCCCCGCATGAGGGTGGTGGGGATGTTGTTGTAGCCGTAGAACCGGGCCACCTCCTCGGCCAGGTCGGCCATCTCCTTCACGTCGCCCCGCCAGGAGGGAACCTTCACCATGCCCCTCTCCTTTGTGGTCTCAAAGCCCAGCTTCTGGAGGATGGTGTACATCACATTTTCCGCCACGTCGGTGCCCAGCAGGGCGTTGATTTTGTCCGGCTCCACCTTCAGCCGGGTGGGCTGGGGGACATAGTTGAGGATGTCAATCACCCCGTCCAGCACCTGGCCGGCCCCCAGCAGCTCCACCAGCTCGCAGGCTCGGTTGACGGCGGGGAGGGTGTTGAGGATATCCAGCCCCTTCTCAAACTTGGCGGAGGCCTCGGTGCGCATGCCCAGGGCCAGGGCGGTCTTGCGGATGGTGGTGCCGTCGAAGTTGGCCGACTCAAAGACCACGTCCACCGTGTCCTCCACAATCTCGGAGTTCAGCCCGCCCATAATGCCCGCCAGCCCCACCGCACGGGTGTCGTCGGCGATAACCAGCATGTTGGAAGTGAGTTTTCTCACATTGCCGTCCAGGGTGGTGATTTCCTCCCCGTCCCGGGCCCGGCGGACCACAATTTTCCCGCCCTTCACATACCGGTAGTCGAAGGCGTGCATGGGCTGGCCGTACTCCAGCATGACGTAGTTGGTGATATCCACGATGTTGTTGATGGGCCGCACCCCCATGGCCCGCAGTCTCTCCCGCATCCACTTGGGTGAGGGGCCAATCTTCACATTGCGCACCATCCGGGCGGTGTACCGGGGGCACAGCTCGGGATCGGGGGTCTCCACATCCAGCAGCTCGGGAAGGACGCCCTCGCCTCCCCCTTTCACCTCCGGCTCGTGGAAGCGGCAGGGCTTGTTGAAGGTGGCCGCCGCCTCCCGGGCCAGACCGATGACGGACAGGCAGTCGGGCCGGTTGGGGGTGATCTCAAACTCGACGACATGGTCGTCAAGGCCGGTGACCGCCCGGATATCGTCCCCGGGCTTGCAGTCCTCCTGAAGGACGAAAATGCCGTCGGGGATGCAGTGGGGGAACTCCTTCTGCTCGGCGTGAAGGTCGGCCAGAGTGCAGATGGTGTTCGTCTTTTCGTTGTAGGCCACCAGGTCCCACTTGTGGAGGTTCTGACAATCTGTCACCAGCGTGGTAGCGCAGGGGCCGTCGTCCTCCGTGCGGATCAGGGTGCATTCCCATTTGCCGTCTCCGGCAGGAGAGACGTTTGCTACCCCCGCACACACCACCGGGCCGAAGACCTTGTCCCCTGGCTTGATATCCGCCGGGATGGAGGGCTTGTCCGGGTTGATGGGGTGGTAGTCGTTCAGAAGGGCAGCGGCGGTAATCACCCCATAGGGGAAGTCCCTCTCGTCCAGGCCCAGCTCCTTCAACGAGCACAGCATCCCGTTGGACAGCACCCCCCGCAGCTTGCCCTTCTCAATCTTCTTGCCTCCGGGCAGGGTGGACTTGTGCAGGGCCACGGGCACCAGGTCGCCCTCGTGGATGTTCCAGGCCCCGGTGACAATCTGCACCGGCTCCTCCTGGCCCACGTCCAGCTGGCACACCCACATGTGGTCGGAATTTTCGTGGCGCTCCATGGACAGGATGCGGCCCACCACCACGTTGGAAATCTCCTCCCCCATGTCGTGGGTCAGCTCCACCTTGGAGCCGGACAGGGTCATGGCCTCGGCGAGCTCCCGGTCGCCGGCGTCAATCTCAACAAACTCGTTGAGCCATTTTCTGGATAGATTCATAATAAAAACTCCCTTCTCAGAACTGCTCCAGGAACCGCACGTCGTTCTCGAAGATCAGCCGCAGGTCGGCGATTTTGAACCGGCGCATGGCTGTGCGCTCCAGGCCCATGCCAAAGGCCCAGCCCGACCACTCCTCCGGGTCGATGCCGGCCATGCGCAGCACGTTGGGGTGGATCATCCCCGCGCCCAGCAGCTCAATCCAGCCCTCGCCCTTGCAGGTGGGGCAGCCCGCGCCGCCGCACTTGTGGCACTGCACGTCCATCTCGCAGCTGGGCTCGGTGAAGGGGAAGTGGTGGGGGCGGAAGCGGGTCTTGGCGCCCGCGCCGTAGAGCTGCTCCACCACCGTGTTCAGAGTGCCCTTCAGATCCGCCATGGTGACCCCCTTGTCGATGACCATGCCCTCCACCTGGTGGAACATGGGGGAGTGGGTGGCGTCCACCTCGTCCTTGCGGTAGACCCGGCCGGGGGCGATAATCCGGATGGGAAGCGGCATGGAGTCCATAGCCCGCACCTGCATAGGGGAGGTCTGGGAGCGGAGCATCACCCGGCTGTCCTCGTCGAAGTAGAAGGTGTCGGACCAGTCACGGGAGGGGTGGCCCTCCTCGGCGTTGAGGCGGTCGAAGTTGAGCTCAGCCTTCTCCACCTCGGGGCCGTCCAGCACGGTAAAGCCCATGCCCACAAAGACATCCTTGATCTCGTCCAGGGCGACATACATGGGGTGCTTGTGACCGGTTTTCGGTGTCTTGCCCGGCACGGTAACGTCCAGGGCCTCGGCCTTGAGGCGGGCCTCCAGGGCGGCGGACTCCAGCTTATGGCCGGCGGTCTCGATGGCCTTCTCCAACGCTGCGCGGACATCGTTGGCCAGAGCGCCCATGGCGGGCCTCTCCTCGGGGGTCAGCCTGCCCATCTGCTTGAGAACGGCAGTGAGCTCGCCCTTCTTGCCCAGGTACTTTACCCGCAGCTCATCCAGGGCGGCGGGTGAGGCTACCGCGCCGAAGGCGGCCAAAGCCTCGCTTTTGATTTTTGCCAACTGTTCTTTCATGGGTAAAACTCCTTTTTTGTTAGGATGGTAGAATTTCGCTGAGAGGCACCCCCATAGACACGTTGCACCGTTTCAGACTGTACAGTCCTTTGGATACGTCGCAAAAGCCGTGGCGAGTGACCGCAGTGAGAGAAAAATGCTTCTGGATGAACCCGGCGGCCCAGGCCTCCTTGACGCCGTTTGGATAGGCGAAAAAACGGGGGACACCGCCCAGGTTTTCCTCAATCAGGTCGATGCTACTTTGAAGATCGGGGAAGATGCGGGCCTCGTACTCCTCCCGGCTCTCCCCCTGCAGCCGCTTGATGCCATACTCGTTCTCGTCGTGGCTGGCGTAGGTGTGGGAACCGATCTCCACCAGGCCCGAGTTTGCCATCTCCCGGCACATATCCCAGGTGAGGAAGGCGGACTTCTGGTCGTCCACGTTCTTCACAATGATGGAGATGACCGCCTTGGCCTGGAACTCCTGCAGGAGAGGATAGGCCAGCTCGTAGTTGCTGCGGTAGCCGTCGTCAAAGGTGAGCATCACCGCCTTTTCCGGAAGCGCCTCGCCGGCGGCCAGCTGGCCGGGCAGCACGGTGACCCAGCCCTGATCCGCCAGCCACTGCAGGTCCTCCCGAAAGCGGGAGTCGGTTACCATCCAGTTGTTGCACTTTTTTCCCTCCGGAACAAAGTGGTGATACATCAGGACATAGAGTCTCGTATTCTTTCTGTCCGGCTCAGGCGGCGGTTCCGGGTCCTCCGGCGGCTCTGTCTCAGGTGGCGGCTCCGGGTCTGGCGGCGGTTCTGTCTCAGGCGGCGGCTCCGGGTCCGCCGGCGGTTCTGTCTCAGGCGGCGGCTCCGGGTCCACCGGCGTCTCTGTCTCAGGCGGCGGCTCCGGGTTCGGCGGGTCCGGCTGCGGAAGGGTCTCTTTCCCCTCCCCCTCGGCAGATTTGTCCGGCTTGGGCCTTTCAGTGGAGACGTCTGCCTCATCGCCATAGTAGAATGGCGCCGTTCCCGGCAGAGGGCTTTGGCAGGAACCCAGCGGCGTTACGCACCAGAGGAAATACATAAGCAGTATCAACCCGCGTAATATTCTCATGGCAGCCACCTCCTAAAAAGAAAACCCTCCGTCCCAATTTCTGGGGACGAAAGGCAACCCTTCCGCGGTACCACCCGCATTCGCGCCCTTGGACGCGCACTCGACCTCCGGTAACGGCGGAGAAACCGTCCCCCTCTCAGGGGCTACTCCCGGGCGAACCAAGGGATACCGTCTCAGACGGGCTTTCAGCCGGCGACCCGTCCTCTCTGCCAGAGGAATACTCCCTATTTTCCCGTTCAACGCATTTTTCAGGCCGCTCAAGGCGGCACTGTTTGTATTTATATCACAAATTATCTTGTAATGCAAGAGCAAAAGGGGTATAATTCCAGAAAAGTGAAAGCGATATTTTCCTATCAAGAAAATAGGAAATAATCTGGACAAATTTGGTTCCATATGCTACAATGGATTCAAACCCGCCAGGCGGCCCATATTCCGCCGTACGGCAGACAAAGGGAGGTTACCCCAATGCTGGAATTACAGCACATCAGCTATAACGTGGAGCAGGACGGCGACAACAAAGGCATTCTGCACGATATCAATCTGAAGATCAGCGAGAGGTTCGTGGCCATCACCGGCCCCAACGGCGGCGGAAAATCCACCCTGGCCAAGGTGATCGCCGGTATCCTCACCCCCACCCAGGGAAAAATCCTGTTCAACGGAGAGGACATTACCGCTTTGTCCATCACCGACCGGGCTCGGAAGGGCATCAGCTTTGCCTTTCAACAGCCGGTGCGCTTCAAGGGACTTACGGTGAAAGACCTGATTACCCTGGCCAGCGGCAAGGACATCGGCGTGCCCGAGGCCTGCAGCTACCTGTCTGAGGTGGGCCTGTGCGCCAAGGATTATATCGACCGGGAGGTGGACGCCTCCCTGTCCGGCGGCGAGCTCAAGCGCATCGAGATCGCCACCATTATGGCCCGGGGGACAAGCCTGTCCGTCTTTGACGAACCCGAGGCGGGCATCGATCTGTGGTCCTTCTCCAATCTGATCCAGGTCTTTGAGCAGCTGCACAAGAAGATCAACGGCTCCATTCTCATCATCTCCCACCAGGAGCGCATCCTGAACATCGCGGACCGGATTATCGTCCTGTCGGGCGGCAAAGTGATCAACGACGGTCCCCGGAAGGACGTGCTGCCCACCCTGCTGGGGGGCGCCCCCGGGGTGTGCTCCGCGCTGACCGACAAGGTGCGGTAGCTGGGACGGTATGTGTAGGGGCGGATATGATCCGCCCGCCGTCAACAATTCCGGTTAAAACGGGCGGATGATATCCGCCCCTACAGATAGATTCTCCAAGGAGGAATTTCTATGGACGCAATTCAAAAAAGTTTACTGGAGCAGGTGGCCGGGCTCCACGAGGTACCCGAGGGGGCCTACAACATCCGGGCCAACGGCCAGAAGGCGGGACGGAACACCACCGCCAACATCGACATCGTCACCAAGGCGGACAAGGACGGCATCGACATTATCATCAAGCCGGGCACCAAAAACGAGTCAGTCCACATCCCGGTGGTGCTGAGCATGAGCGGGCTGAAGGACATGGTGTACAACGACTTCTTCATCGGCGAGGACAGCGACGTGACCATCGTGGCCGGCTGCGGCATCCACAACTGCGGGGTGCAGTCCTCCGAGCACTCGGGTATCCACACCTTCCACGTGGGCAAAAACGCCCGGGTGCGCTATGTGGAAAAGCACTACGGCGAGGGGGACGGCTCCGGAGAGAACATTATGAATCCCACCACCGTCGTGGAGCTGGACGAGGGCAGCTACATGGAGATGGAGACCACCCAGATCAAGGGGGTGGACTCCACTGTCCGCACCACCACAGCCAGGCTGGGCCCCAACGCCACCCTGATCATCAAGGAGAAGGTGATGACACACGGCAGACAGCTGGCCAAGTCCGACTTCACCGTGGACCTGGACGGCGAGGGCTGCCACACCAACGTCATCTCCCGCTCGGTGGCCCGGGACCAGTCCAGGCAGATTTTCCTGGCCCGCATCAACGGTAACGCCGCCTGCTACGGCCACTCCGAATGCGACGCCATCATCATGGACGAGGGGACTGTCTCCGCTATCCCCGAGGTCACCGCCAACTGCCTGGACGCCCAGCTGGTCCACGAGGCCGCCATCGGCAAGATCGCCGGGGAGCAGCTCACCAAGCTGATGACCCTGGGCCTGACCGAGAAAGAGGCCGAGGAGCAGATTGTCAACGGCTTCCTGAAATAATCATGTAGGGGCCGCCGAGGGCGGCGGCCCCTTTCCGGAGAGGTCGGGACGCCCCGGCCCCGCCGGTATGTACGGCTGACGGAACCTGTTTCATGAACAACCTCGGTTCCGTCGTGTGGGGCAAGGGCTCTGCCCTTGCTTAATCAGGTTACCGCCTCTGTAACAAGGCAAGGGCAGAGTCCTTGCCCTACATCACGTTCATTTTGTGTTCTTTGGGAAAGGAGCGCCAGCATGTTACCCTTAGCCACCGCCGCGCAGATAAAGGAGATGGACCGCCGGACCATTGAGGAGTATGGAATCCCCTCCCTGGAGCTGATGGAGAACGCCGCCCGGGCTGTGGCGGACGCGGTCTGGGAGGTGTTCCACCCCGAGGAGGACGGCTTCCGGCCCGTCCTCAGCAGCTTTTCCACCGCCATGGTCCTGCGCAAAAAGGACACCCCACCTCCCACAGATGAGGAGACCCGTCAGGAACATGAGCTTCTGGAAATCATTGAGAGCAAAAACACCGACCCCACCCCGAGGATTGCCGTTTTCTGCGGCCCCGGCAACAACGGCGGGGACGGCATTGCCGCCGCCCGCCTGCTGATGGAGAAGGGCGTTTGTTGTGTCCGGACGTTTTTCGTAGGGGACCGTTCCAAAATGACCCCGGATGAGAAGGCTATGGAGGACAAGCTTCTTGCCGCCGGAGGCCGTTTGGAAGACTTCTCGGTGGATATGACTGACCGCTCCACCCTGGAAACCACCATGACCTATGAACAGCAGAAAATCCTCACCTGGATTTCTACCTGCGACTGCATGGTGGACGCACTCTTTGGCATTGGGCTGAAGCGTCCGGTAGAGGGGGCGTTCCGAACCGCCGTTTTACAGATGCACAGCCGGCTGAACTGCCCTGTGGTCTCCTGCGACGTTCCCTCCGGAGTGAACGCCGACACCGGGGAGATTTTGGGCGAGGCGGTCCAGGCCAAAATTACCGTCACCTTCACCCGGGGCAAGCCGGGGCTGTACTCCGGACCGGGGGCGGAGAGGGCCGGCGAGGTCCGCATCGTGGACATCGGCATCCCTCACGAGCTGGAGTACCAGATGTTCTGGGCGCTGCCCCGGCTGGAGGTCATGCGCCAGCCGGATTCCCAACTCCCCCGCCGTCCTCGGAACGCCCACAAGGGGGATTTCGGTAAGCTGTTCATCCTGGCCGGGAGCGAGGACTATACCGGCGCGCCCGTCCTGGCGGCACGGGCCGCCCTGCGCACCGGAGCGGGGCTGGTGTACTTAGGGGTCCCCCGGGCAGTTTATCCCATTGTGGCCGTCAAATGCGACGAGGCCATGCCCTTCCCCCTGCCGGAGGACTATGACACCATTTTGGAAAAAGCGAGGGGCTGTGACGCGGCCCTCATCGGCCCCGGGCTGGGGCGCGGTCCGGAGACAGAGCGGCTGGTCCTGTCTCTGCTGGCGGAGTTGGACATTCCGGTCGTCCTGGACGCCGATGGCATAAACGCCCTGGCCGGGCATATAGATGTACTGGACAAACGCTCCACCCCAACGGTACTCACCCCCCACGAGGGGGAGTTTTCCAGGCTGACGGGGTGCGCTCTGCCGGTAAAGGACCGGCTGTCCGCCGCCCGGGACTTTGCCCGGGACCACGGCTGTATTCTGGTCCTCAAGGGACAGGGCACTGTTACCGCCGCCCCCGACGGCTCCGCCTGGATCAACGCCTCTGGCAACCCGGGCATGGCCAAGGGCGGTTCCGGGGATGTGCTGGCCGGGATGATCGCCGCCCTGCTGGGGCAGAAGCACCTGCGTCAGGAGCGGGACATCACCCCGGAGCTGGTGACCGACGCCGTTTGTCTCCACGGTTTGGCCGGCGACCTGTGCGCCCGGAAATTCGGGGAGTACGCCATGCTGCCCACTGACCTCATCGAGACCCTGCCCGAGGTGCTGCGGCAGTGGACGGAGAAGGAACCGTAGGGGCGGATACCATCCGCCCGCCGTTCCTGTGAAAAGTCTCTCGGGCGGATATTATCCGCCCCTACACACGGAAAGAATCAGTTTCGATTTGGAGGTACCACCGTGCGCAAATATGTCATTTGCGTACTAATGACAGCCCTCCTGCTGGCCGGCTGCGGCGCAGCGGGGGAAAACAGGGCCGAGGAACTGGCCCTGACCATCCGCGGGGAATATCTGGCCATGGACAGCTGCGCCGCCCAGGCATCCATTACCGCCGACTACGGTCAGCGGGTGTATCAGTATGAGATGGCCGTGTCGGTAACGGAACCGGAAACCCTGATTGTCCTCTCCTCTCCGGAGACGGTGGCGGGGCTCACCGCCCGGCTGTCCGGGGAGGAAAATCTGCTGGAATTTGACGGCGTCTCGGTGGAGACCGGCCCCTTGGACAGCAGCGGCCTCTCCCCCGTCTCCACCGTCCCCGCCTTGTTAGAGGCCGCCCGCTCCGGCTACATCACCGCCTGCGCCCTGGAGGAGGACGGCAGCCGGCTCCGGGTAGACTGCGGAGATCCGGCCCTCTCCCCCGGCGAGGGGACCGAGACCGTCCTTTGGTTCGACGCCGCTACCCACGCCCTTACCAAGGCAGAGATCAGTGTGGACGGATTTCGGGTGATCTTATGTGATTTCAGGGGATTTACCGCCGGTTGACCCACGGGGACGGCAGCAGGCCGCCCCTACATACAAAAGAAGGGGAGAGTATCATGACAGACAAGAGAGAGACACGCGCCTGGGTGGACATCGATCTGGACGCCCTGGCCCACAACTACCACGCCCTGCGGGACTGGACCAGCCACAGCGGCGGCGAACAGGTCAAGCTGCTGGGCATGGTGAAGGCCAACGCCTACGGCCACGGGGCTGTGGCCATCTCCCGCAAGCTCCAGGAGCTGGGGGCGGACATGCTGGCGGTGGCCTGCCTGGCCGAGGCGGTGGAGCTGCGTCAGGCGGGCATCACCATCCCCATCCTCTGCCTGGGGCAGACCCCGGTGGAGCTGGCGGGCGATCTGATGGATTACGACGTGACACAAACGGTGGGCGACCTGGAGCTGGGCAGGGCCCTGTCCGCCGCCGCCCAGGCCGCCGGAAAAGAGCTGTCCATCCACATCAAGCTGGATACCGGCATGGGCCGGCTTGGCTTTATGTGGCGCGAGGGCTGCCAGGCCCAGACCGTGGCGGAGATTAAGGCCCTGTGCGCCCTGCCCGGCCTTCGGGCCGAGGGACTGTATACCCATTTCGCCGCCGCCGACGAGGACGTGGACTACACCGAGCTCCAGGGCCGCCGTTTTCAGGAGGCCCGGGCCGTGCTGGAACAGGCGGGGATCGATTTGAAAAATTACCATTGCGCCTCCAGCGCCGCTGTGTTAAACTATCCTTGGACACA
>CATONV010000029.1 GCA_951801655.1 uncultured Oscillospiraceae bacterium
AGACCGACATGCTGCGCTACATCCTGGGCCAGGACATCGTGCGCACCACCGCCCGTCTGCTCACCCTGGACAAGCGGGGGGCGGATGACCAGCTTATCGGTGTGGACGACAACGCCATCTGCATCTATGAGACTTCGGGCGGTGCCTTCGGCACCATGACCGCCAGCTGGACCTACTACGGGGCGGAGGACAACTCCACCATCCTTTACGGTACCAAGGGCATTATGCGTATCTACGATGATCCCGTCCACACCATCACCGTGATTCCCGGGGAGGGGGAGGTTAAGCACTACGATCTGGAGAAGATTCAGACCAACGACGATCAGACGGCCTCCGGTGTCATTGATGAGTTTGTAGAAGCCGTTATCCAGAACCGGCCCAGTATTCTGGATGCCGGAGACGTGATCCGGTCCATGAAGGCGGTCTTCGCCTCTATCCTCTCCTCGGAGGAGGGACGTCCGGTGGATGTGGAGACGTAAATTCTCTGCGCCTGCCCGGTAGCGGCGGAAACCCCATTCCCTGGTTAATAACCGCAGATGCGGTTGTTATAAATTTTTATTGTATGGAGGAAGAATCATGAAAAAGATTATGGCACTCGCGCTGGCCCTTTCCATGTCGCTGACACTGGCAGCCTGCGGCGGCGGCGGCCAGACCAGCGCCAACAAGAGCAGCGGCTCCAGCGAGCCCGCCGTGTCCACCCCGGCCCCCGCCACAAACGACGGCAAGAACACCCTGTACGTGCTGGGCCCCACCCCTGACCACGGCTGGACCGCCCAGGCCGGTGCTTACGCCCAGGCCAAGTGTGACGAGATTACCAAGGCTGGCCAGTATAAGGCCGTGTACATGCCCGCCTCCTCCGGCGAGGAGCAGGTGGACCAGTGCAACACTATCATCGCCAACGGCGACGCTGCCGAGGTGGTCATGATGGCCTTGGACGACTCCGCCCAGGCCGGCCAGGAGGCCCTGTACGCTGAGGGAATCCCCTTCATCTCCTTCGACCGCATCATCGAGGCCACCGAAAAGTACGCCATCCTCAACGCCTCCGGCGATAACTGGCAGTGCGGCGCCGGCATCGCCTACTGGCTGCAGAAGAACGGCATGCAGCCCGGCGACACTGTGGTGGTCCTCTACGGCGACAACGGCACCGTCTGTTCCCGCCGCCAGGAGGGCTTTGAGCAGTTCCTGAAGGGCGAGATCGAGTATCAGGACAAGCAGACCGGCAGCTACAAGACCACCGAGACCTGGACTCAGGAGCAGCTGGACGCCGTCTTCAACGGCTACACCGTGGTGTGCAACTGGTCCGCTGACGGCGCCTACAACTACATCGAGCAGAAGTTCGACGAGATCGTGGCCGCCGCCAAGGCCAACAATGGCAAGCTGTACATCTACTCCATGGACGACGAGATGACCTTCGGCGTTCTCAACTATCTGGAGGCCGGCGCTTCCGCCGCCACCCTGGCCGACCTGGAGGCCATGAATGTGTACATCTCTGCCATCGGCGGCATGCAGGAGCTGTACAACGTAATGGCCGGCACCGACGACCAGTCCGACCTGGCCAAGCAGTATTTTGACGATATGATGTCCATGTATTTCAGCCCCAAGATGATGCAGGACGTCATCGACACCGGCATGAAGTATCTGGCCGGTGACTGGAACTATGAGGTCGGTTCCGGCGAGTACCAGCCCACCTGGATCGTGGACGCCGGCAATGTCAGCCAGTTTGAGGGCTTCCAGGGCCACTGATCCACTGCGGTCGGCAGCAAATAGAGACGATTACTGGAGCGGATGCGGGGTTCGCCCCGCGTCCGCTCCCTGATATCACCATCCTGTAGAGGTCGCCCCCTGGGCGGCCCGCTGATACAGGTCCGCCTGTCCAACAGCGGGACGCCGGGGGCGGCGTCCCCCACAAACACAACAAGGAGACTGCGTATGACGATCCTTGAAATGAACCATGTGTCCAAGACATTCGGCGGCTCCCAGGCCTTGTCCGATATCCACTTTTCTGTGGAGGAGGGGGAAATCCACGCCCTCCTGGGCGAAAACGGGGCCGGTAAATCCACACTGATGAACATCCTGACCGGCGTGATCCCGGCGGACGCCGGCACCATCACCTTTGACGGCAGGGACTACCCCACGCCCACCATCCAGCAGATGGAGGCGGCGGGCATCGCCTTTGTCCACCAGGAGCTGAATGTGATTAACGACCTGACCGTGGCCGACAACATCTTTCTGTGCCGGGAGCTGACCCGGTTCGGTCTGCTGCGGCAGAAGGAACAGCTGGCCCGGGCCAGGCAGCTGTTTGAGGACCTGGGGGTGGACATCGATCCCACCGCCATGGTGTCCGAGCTGAAAACCAGCGAAAAGCAGCTGCTGGAGATCTGCCGCGCCCTCTATGTGGACGCCAAACTCCTCATTCTGGACGAGCCCACCACGGCATTGTCCAACAACGAGATCGACCACCTGTTTGGTATTTTACAAAAGCTGAAAGCACAGGGGAAATCCTTCATCTTCATTTCGCACAAGATGCCCGAGATCTTTGCCATCGCCGACCGGTACACGGTGCTGCGGAATGGGGAGTTCATTTCCTCCGGATATATAAAGGACACCACCCCCCACGAAATTACCTCCGCCATGGTGGGCAGCCAGTATGTAGACGAGGACGTCTACGTTCCCCGCCAGCTGGGAGAGGCCATTCTGGAGCTGAAGGGCTACTCCGGCCAGGGCTTTACCGGCATCGACCTGCAGGTGAAAAAGGGGGAGATCGTGGCCTTCACCGGCCTGGCCGGCTGCGGGGCCAGCGAGCTGATGCAGACCATGTTCGGCGCCCTCCCCGCCGAGGGCGGCGCTATGCGGGTCGGCGGCCGGGAGCTGGACGGCAGTATCGTCCGGTTTATGAAAAACGGCGTGGCCATGCTGCCCGCCAACCGGAAGGAGAACTCGGTGGTGCCCGATATGAGCATCATGGAAAACTTCTATCTGGCCGAGCACGAGCTGTCCGGAAGGCGGCCCTTTATCAACGGGAAGGACGAGGTCGACCGCTACGCGGCCCAGAAGGACAGCCTGCATATCAAGGCGGGAGACAGCGCCGACAGTATCCTGTCCCTGTCCGGCGGCAACCAACAAAAGGTCTTCCTGGCCCGGTGGCTGAATATCGGTGCGGATATCCTCCTCTTCGACAACCCCACCCAGGGCGTGGACGTGGGCGCGAAGGAGGAGATTTACCGGCTGATTCTCAGCTTCGCCGAGGCGGGCAAAACCGTAATTATCAATACCCTGGAGATTCCTGAGATTCAAAAGGTGGCCGACCGCTGCGTCGTCTTCTATGAGGGGCGCATCGTCAAGACCTTCCAGCACGCCGAGGTGAACGAGAGGGACGTGATGCTCTACTCCACCAACGCGGTTGAGACCAGTGAGGAGGCAAAATCATGAAAAAAGGCTTCGGCGGGACGCTGGGACGGGTCTGGTCCCAGTACAGCTTTGTTTTTGTGCTGTTCATCATCATGATCGGCTATGCGTTTACCATCAGCTCCAACGGCAATGCCTTTAAGTGGAGCCACATTGCCGCCATTCTCTCCAGCCAGAACACGGTTATCGTGGGCACCATCGCCCTGGGTATGGCCTTCGTCATCATTACAGGTCAGATCGACCTGTCGGTGGGTTCTCAGCTGGTGCTGTGTACCGGCGTGACCATCATCGTCTTCAATACCACCAACTCCATCCTGCTCATGGCCCTGGCCGCGGTGATTACCGGCGCGGTGTGCGGCGCGGTGAACGGACTGCTGGTGGGCTTTGGCAAAATGCCCCCCTTTGTGGTCACCCTGGGCACCATGCTCATCTACCGCTCCCTCACCCTGTCGGTGGTGCGGAAGATTGACCCGGCCATCAGCGGCTCCTCCTCCAGCCAGTTCGCCATGCTCAGCGACAACAGCAAGTATGAGTTCCTGCGCATGAAATTTGGCACCGGCAAGCTGGCCTTCGGTGGCTTCTCCATCCCCTACATCACCTTTATCTTCCTGCTGATGGCCATTTTGTTCATCATCATCTCCAAGAAGACCAAGTACGGCAAAACCATCTATGCCGTGGGCTCCAACGAGAAAAGCGCACGCCTGGCGGGCATCAACGTCACCTGGGTGAAGATTTCCGTCTTTATCCTCACCGGCATCTGCGTAGGGGTGGCCAGTATGCTCCAGGCCTGCAAGATCGGCAATGTCACCCCTGCCTCCTCCGGCGTCAGCTATGAGATGTACGCCATCGCCTCGGTGGTGCTGGCCGGCGTCAGCATGGCGGGCGGCAAAGGTAACATGGTGGGCGTCATCTTCGGCGCGCTGTCCTACACCACCATCAACTTTATCATCGTCTCTATCCCCGGCCTCAGCGTGGATATTCAGGACACCTTCCAGGGCCTGGTGCTGATCATTGTAATTCTGATTCAAACCGTGGGCCCGGTCATCAAAGAGAACCTCCAGCGGGCCAAAAAGCGTCGGCTGGCGGGGAAAGCGTGAGGTGATCATGCTCACCATCGCCTATATCGGCTTCGGCGTCAGCGTGCGGGAGTACCACATCCCCTATGTGGAAAACCGGAAGGACATCCGCGTCAAGTATGTCTTCCGCCGGGCGGAGGACGCCCCCCGGTTCGCCGAATACGAACCCTTTTACCCGGAACTGACCTTTACCGATGACCTGGATCGGGTGTTGACAGACACCCAAGTGGACTTGGTGGTGGTCAGCGCCCCGGACCAGTTCCACGTGCCCTACGCCAAACAGATCTTGAACGCCGGCAAGCACACTCTGGTGGAAAAACCATTTGCCCCCACGGCGGACCAGGCCCGGGAGGTCTTCTCGCTGGCCAGGGAGAGGGGCCTGGTGTGTATGCCCAATCAGAACCGCCGGTTCGACGCCGATTTTCTGGCCGTCAAGGAGGTGGTCCAAAGCGGCAAGCTGGGCCAACTGGTGCGGCTGGAGAGCCACTACGACTACTTTAGGCCCAACGGCTGGTACGACCGCCTGGGCACCCTCTACAACCTGGCCGTCCACCAGATCGACCAGATAATCAGCCTGCTGGGCATGCCCGACCACACCCATTTCGACGTGCGCTCTATCCACCACCCCGGCGTGGGGGACGACTACTACGACCTGGAGTTTTTCTACGGAAACTGCAAGGCCTCGGTGAACACCAGCATGTGCGTCCAGATCGACTATCCCCGCTTCACCCTCCACGGCACCAACGGCTCCTTTATCCTGCCCCCGGTGATCCACAACTCGGGGAAGGCCAAGGCGGTGGGGAGGCACAAAATCAGCACCGCCATGACTCCGGAGGACCGGTGGGGCACTCTGGTCTACCGGGACGAGGCGGGCAGTCAGGCGACCGAAAAGGTCCCCGTGGGCTGCGCCCACTATGAAGGCATCTACGACAGCCTCATTGACGCCATTGAGAACGGCGGTGAGAAGTGCGTTCAGGATGAGGAGGTTGTCCGGGTGCTGGAAATTCTGGAGGAGGCCACCGACGTGGCCAGATCCCACGGAGGTGATCAAATATGAAGGAGCTTCGGCTGGGCACCATCGGCTCAGGCCCCATTGTACTGTCCATCCTGGACAGCATACAGAGGACTCCAGGTATCCGCCTGGAGGCGGTTTACTCCCGGACGGAGGAGAAGGGGCGGACGCTGGCGGCGGACTACGGGGCAAAAAAGGTCATCACTGATCTGGAGGCATTTCTGGCCGATCCCGATGTGGATGTGGTCTACATCGCCTCCCCCAATCTGCTCCACTATGAGCAGACGAAGAAGGCCCTGCTGGCGGGCAAGCACGTGGTCTGTGAAAAACCCTTCTGTACCCGGGCGGACCAGGTCCAGGAGCTGCTGGAGCTGGCGGAGACGAGAAGGCTGTTTCTCATTGAGGCGGTCCCCACTCCCTTCCTGCCCAACTTTCCGGCGGTGCGTGATGCGCTGAACAGGATCGGACGGGTGAGGCTGGTGCTGGGCAACTACACCCAGTACAGCGCCCGCTATGAAAAGCTGCTGGCCGGTGAGGTCCCCAACGTGTTCAACCCCGAATTTGCCGGGGGCTGTCTCATGGATATCAACTACTACAACGTGTATCTGACCATCGCCCTCTTCGGTCCCCCCGCGCAGGCGGTGTACCGCCCCAACCTGTTTGACAACGGCATTGACACCTCCGGCGTCATGTACCTGAGCTATCCGGACTTTTCCGCCGTCCTGGCCGGGGCCAAGGACGCCCGAGGCGTCAGTTCCTTCCAGGTGGAGGGGGAGAGGGGCTTCCTGTATGTCCGGAACGGCAGCAACGGCCTGGCCGAGGTGCAGGTGGTGTCAGAGGAGGGGGAGGAGACAATCAACCTTCAGCCCGACGCCAACCGCTGGTTCTACGAGGTGAGGGCGATCACCGGACTGATCCGCTCCGGCGACTGCGACACAGCCTACAGCCTGCTGCGGGACATCACCCTGCCCACCGTGGCGGCGGTGGAGAGGGCCCGAAAGGCCGCCGGCCTGATTTTTCCCGGCGATACATAAAATAGGAACTCCTCCGGAACGATCATGTTCCGGGGGAGTTTTTCATACAATTCAAATAACAAGGCCCGCAAGGACCCAACTTGATGGAGAACAGGAGTGCTGCGCTATGGCTGAAAGACGGGAACAGATTAAAATCTTTTTTATTGAAAGAAAGTGGTGGACGGCGGCGGCCTGCCTCTGTCTGGCGGCGGCCATGTTTTATGTTGTCAACTGGCCCGCCGCCGTGGGGGCGTCCGCCGCTGCGAGGCAGCTGCCCATCTACTGTGTCCAGCGGGACCAGAAGCTGGTGTCCATCAGCTTCGACGCCGCATGGGGTAACGAGGATACTCAGCAACTGATCGATATCCTGGGGCAGTACAAGGTACCCGCCACCTTTTTCGTGGTGGGGGAGTGGGTGGATAAGTACCCTGAGTCGGTGAAGGCCCTCCACGATGCGGGCCATGAGGTAATGAACCACTCCAATACCCACGCCCACTACCCCCAGTTGTCCGCCGATCAGGTGGTGGCCGACCTGAACGCCTGCAACGACAAAATTGAAAAGGTCACCGGCGTTCGGCCCACCCTGGTCCGTCTGCCCTATGGAGACTACGATGACAGTTCTGTAAACGCCGTGCGCTCCATCGGGATGGAACCGATTCAGTGGGATGTGGATTCCCTGGACTGGAAGGATCTGGAGGCCGGAGAAATTACCCGGCGGGTGACTTCCAAGGTGCAGCCAGGCTCCATTGTGCTCTTCCACAACGCAGCCCTCCATACCCCGGAGGCCCTGCCCACCATTATCCAGACCCTGCTTCAGGAGGGGTACACCTTTGTACCGATCTCTCAGATTATCCTGACCGGCGAGTACACCATCGACCATACAGGGAGACAGTGTCCGGTGTCGTAATGGCCTGTCGCCCCGGCTGTGGGATAGCATGCAGTGTTTAGTCTGAGAATTCATGCCATTACTCTATCTGCGGCTGATCAAAGTATAGCTGGATTTCATAAACGGATTGTTTGAAACGGAAGAGATCGTCTTCATATTCGTCTGCAATCACATATGGCGGTCTGGCTACATTTTTAAAGAAGTGGCAAAAAATATCTGAGGTCCAGTCGCCGGTCAGAACGCGGGTCTGGAAACAGATGTAATATCCGGCTTGAAATGTCAAAAAGTAGTTGCTTTCAAAGTTGGGCAATTCCCGAAGGTAAAAGCCGTACTTAAAGGGGCTTAATTCGCCGCTGAAAAATTCATCTGAGTTGTACAATATCATATTTTGACGCCTGTATTCCAGTTTTCGAAAGGCATTTCCGTTCTTTTTTAGATAAAGTCTTGCGTTTCCGCGGGCTGGGGATTCTCCGGGAAAACGATTTACAGCAAATGCAAAACGCGCTGGAAAATATCGAATATACGGTTTATTCAAAATGTTTTCACTTGTTTTATGAGAAAAGACTTTGCTGTACCATATCAATTCGTCCAACAGAAGCTGTTGTCTGCGGATGCTTTCTTCCATCTGTTTTGCATGGACATTCAGGCGGTCGATGACATAACCTACATCATTTTTTTCGTACATTTCTTTGACTTCGGCCAGGGTAAATCCCAGTTTTTGAAAATATTTGGCCCGGTCAAGGGGGCTAAAGCTTTTTGCATCATAAAAACGATATCCTGTTTCCGGATTGACAAAGCATGGTGTAATCAGTCCAATATTTGAATAATATCGAATCGTTTGGACAGACAGTCCCATCAACTTTGCTATCTCTCCGATGGAATACATCTCTTTCATATCCCCACCGCCTATTTTAATATCGATCATAAGATTACCCGCTTCAATTTAATCAGCACCAGGCCACTTTCCATACGGACAGTGGCCTGGTGTTTGATGTGCGTTTTTACCAGTCTGCGCCTGATTTCAAAAGCAGTGTGATTGTCATTACGTACCACACAGTTTCAGCAATTCTTTCCAGTTCAGATCTACTTCCTGCTGGACTTGTTCTATCATCCATTCGTTTCCGGGATGGAACATATGAGAAAAACGTCCCTGAACCTTTAGATATTCTTGTACTGGGAGTTTCTCCTTTGGCCTATAGTTTAAGACATATTTTCCTTCAATAACCTCGTAAAGAGGCCAAACACAGGTCTCTATCGCTAATTTCGTAATCTCCATTAACTTTTCGCTGGGATATCGCCACCCGCGGGGGCAAGGCGCCATAATGTTAAGAAACGCCGGACCAGGAGTGTAGATTGCTTTTTGAGATTTCTCGGTGATATCTTTGAAATTTCCGAAAAATGTAGTCTGCGCCACATACGGGATTCCATGGGCAACCATAATTTTTGTTAGATTTTTCTTTTGCTGAGGTTTTCCGGGAATCATTTTACCAACCGGTGTAGTTGTGGTATCGGCAAATTGCGGTGTGGAGGAACTGCGTTGAATGCCGGTATTCATGTATGCCTCGTTGTCATAACAGACATAGACCATGTCGTGTCCTCTCTCCATAGCGCCGGAGAGACTTTGAAATCCGATGTCATAGGTTCCTCCGTCGCCTCCGAACGCAATGAATTTGTAAGAGGCATCAATTTTCCCCATCTTTTTCATGACTCGGTATGCCGTTTCAACCCCGGATAGAGTAGCCGCAGCGTTTTCAAAAGCGTTGTGAATGAAGCTGTCCTGATAAGATGTGTAGGGGTACATAAAGGAGGAGACTTCCAGGCAGCTGGTTGCGGAACAGACCACTGCATGATCCTCCGGTTCCAGTGCCCGGAGAACTGTCCTCACAGCAATGGGACAGCCGCAGCCAGCGCACATCCTGTGACCGCCTGCAAAACGGTCTTCTTTTATGATATTTTCTTTCAGACTGTAGCTCATAAACGATTCTCCTTATTTATTCCCGTACATCAAGGTAGCGATAAGTTGCGCCCGGGTTGCCAGTCTGTGCAATTTTTTCCAACTCAGAAAAAACATGCTGGATGCTTTCCACCCGTACGTCCCGGCCGCCTAAGCCGTAGATATAGCTAATACCTTTAGGCCCGCTGATGCCTTGCGCATACAGCGCCGCAGCAGTTTCTGCAAACAGGGGACCGCAGTGGCCATTGAAGCTATCATCTTTATCCATGACGGCAAAGGCCTTTACGGCCTGAAGCGCCGCAGCGATTTCCTCCACCGGGAAAGGTCTGAAAGAACGAACTTTAATCATGCCGACTTTGTGGCCCAAACGCCGCAGCTGTTTAATTGCTTCGCGTGCGGTTCCTGCGGAGGATCCGATTATGACAATCGCTTCTTCTGCATCGTCCATCTGATATGTTTCAATTAAACCATACTGACGGCCGGTCATTGCGGCAAATTCCTGAGCCACATTCTTGATAACCGCCCTTGCATCCAGCGTGGCCTGTGCCTGCTGCCGCTTGGTCTCCATATAGTAGACCGGAGTTGAATATGGACCCACTGCGATGGGTTCATCCGGATTGAGAAGGAAGTGTTTTGGGCGATACTCTCCCACGAATTCCCGAACTTTTTCTGTTTCAACCAGTTCGATGTTTTCAATGGCATGGGATGTAATAAACCCGTCTTGGCAAATCATGATGGGCAGACTCACTGCCTCGCCAATCCGCATGGCCTGAAGATAGTTATCATAGGCCTCTTGATTTGTTTCAGCGAAGAGAATCAGCCAGCCTGCGTCGCGGACGGCCATTACGTCTGAATGGTCGTTGTTGATATTGATAGGTCCGCTAAGGGCGCGGCAGCTCACGGCAAGCGTGATTGGAAGCCGATCAGATGCCGCTACATAGAGCATTTCAGCCATATAAATCAGTCCGCAGGAACTGGTTGCGCTGATGGCACGACACCCTGCCGCCTGTGCGCCGATACAGGCAGACATTGCGGAATGTTCAGACTCCACTGCAATGAACTCAGTATCCACCTCGCCGTTGTCTACATAGGCGGAGAAGTACTGAGGGATTTCTGTAGAAGGTGTAATGGGATATGCCCCCATGGCGTCCGGATTAATCTGCTTCATTGCATAAGCGACAGCTTCATTTCCGGACAATCTTTCTCTGATTCCCATAATTGATTCCCCCTTATTGATCGTCTCCAACCATAGTAATGGCCCCGAAGGGGCAAACATTTGCGCAGATGCCGCAGCCTTTGCAGAAGAAATAATTAAAATCGCCGCGTTTTCCCTCTTTGTCTACGGGTATCGACATATCCGGGCAAACTGGGGCGCAGAGAAGGCACTGCTTGCATTTGGAGGAATCCAGGACTGGCTTGACTGTGCGCCAATCCCCGGTCTCCACAACTTTTGAAGTGCCGCCCTCAAAAATTACTCCTCCTGGCGTGATGTCTTTCCATGTCACGCTTGCCGTCATGTCCTTTGCAAGATGACTCATACCTCTCGTACCTCCTCCATAGAGCGTTTTAAGGCCCGCATATTGCCCTCGATCATCTGGGGCTTGGAGGCAAATTTGTGCCGAAAGGAGGCCTCCATATCTTGAACGAACTTCGCCGCATCTACGACGCCGGAGACTTTGACGATGGCCGCCAGCATGGGAATATTTGGGAAGTTCTTCCCCAATTCTTCCTCAGAAATTCTGTTCGCGTCTATGGTACAAATTCGGCCTTCAAAACCCTTCAGGAAAGGCTTCAGAGAAGAAGGGCTTTTACCTGAATTGATGACGATGGCTCCGGTACGTTTTAAGCCGGCAGTAACATCCACTGATGTAATCAGAGATTCGTCCACAACGACTACGTAGTCCGGGAAGTAGATATTGGAATGTACTGTGCTTCGTTCAGAGCCAATTCGGTTATACGCTGTGATTGGCGCCCCCATACGCTCAGGGCCATACTCCGGGAATCCTTGAACATATTTTCCGGTATGAAAGGCGGCGTCTGCCAACAGCAAAGATGCTGTTTTGGCCCCCTGTCCGCCGCGCCCATGCCAGCGGATCTCTATGATATCCTGCATGCGACCTAAATTCCTCCAATCGTGTTGACCTGAGAAGTATCAAATGTCTTTGTCATTTCATACCTCTCTCCTTCCATCTCATGGTTTTTGACAAACTCGCTTAGAGAAGTTCTACAAAATAATAAGGAGACTTTGTCTGGCAGGGGCGGGCAATACCCGCCCCTGCAGGCGCAGTATCAGCGATTTTGAGAATTTCTCTAATAGAATTCACGCTCCTGAATGGGAGTCTTGTACCAGACCTTACATATGATAGAGAGTACGACAGGCGCAACTGTGAGCAATGTGCAGGCCAGCACACAAAGCCAGCCCTGTCCATTGACAAGTGCGTAGGGCAGTAAGGACCAGGAGAAAATGTCAATAAAGCTTCCCCACGGCGTAATTGCAACATCTTCCAGCGTGTGAGATTTGTTGTCCGGATCAACAATTCGAAGCAGCACAAATCCGATGGCAAAGATACCCGTGTTGTACCCGTAGCAGAAAATGTAATGCTCAAACCAGCTCTTATTCACCATACGCAGGCAGAGCCACGCACAGATTAGGAGTGAAATCACACCGATTAAAATCAGGATAATCAGCGGCAGCGCATATTTCACTACAACTGCCGTGTTGATCCGGGCCACACCGAAAAAGACGAGATAGTCGGTCGCGGTACCAGAGATACGGTTGTTGATTCGGGTGTCCATGTGTTCGTAGATTCCGGTTTTATGGAAGCAGATAAAAAACAGCAGCGCAACGATATAGATGATGCAGTAGTCAGGAATAGCGCCGGAAAGGAATCTGGCGATGACCTGCTTGTTGAAAAGATAGCCGCCTGCGGTTACCATAATGACCAATGAAAGATGATAGCACAGGGAATCCAGAGATACGGAACTAATGGTATCATTGCCCATGGGAGAAACTTCGTCCTTTGGAATCAGGCCTGTTTTTAATTCGCCGGATGCATAGCGGAAATCCTTAATATAACCGGTCCACCCTTTCCGAGTGCCCATTTTAATCTGGCCTAAGCCGCCAAAGATACCAAACAGCATGCCCAGTGTAGCCGTTGTCATGGCAATGTCTCCCGCTTCAGCCCAGCCCAAATCGGCAAAGGTTTTGGAAACTGTGGCGGCAGTACCGTGACCTCCGTTAAAGCCTGCGGCCAGCAGAAGGCCGAAACCATCATTGATGTCAGGGGCAACCAGCTTAATAATGGTCAGGCCGGCAAAAATGCCGATGGCATATTGCATCATGGGCAGCATAAAACGATAACAGGAATATCCAATGAAACGCTCTACGGTCTCCTTGCTTTGCCCCTTCATTCCGCCTGTTTTAAACCCGTTGATTCCCAGAACTGCGAAGATAACGAGCATTAGCAGCCCGGTATAATCTCCGGCGGCATCGGAGAAGGTGAGCAGATTGACAAAATGAGGTCCAAGCAGCAGCCCGAGAAGTCCTGCGATCATACTTGCAGGCATGAAAAACTTCTGGAAAAAAGAAACTTTAGCACGGAGCAGCTGACCAAATAATATAAAGAGCGAGGCAATTCCGAAATCAAGCAAAATGTCATATACGTCCATGTGCTTTTCTCCCTTCTTTTTGTACGTCAAGATGGATGACATATCAAGTGCCCTCTGCATAAGTAGTTGTACTCAGCAGAGAGAGGACTCTATCCTTTTCCCCCGGCAGATGGCCGCCTGTGTCACTGCTGTTAGTCAAATACGGTCAGAGCGTTGTTAAAATCTGAAATCAAATCCTCTGCTGTCTCAAGGCCCACGGATACCCGGAACATTCCAGGCGTAATCCCCAGTGCCCTGCGTTCCGCATCAGGCAGCGCGTGGTGCGAGGATGTACAGGGGTGACTTAAGGTGGTCCGGAGCCCGCCCAGCGTCATGGCATATCTGGCCAGAGTCAGCTTTTCCATAAATGCGTCAATTTTAGCACTGTCCTCGGGGACGATAAAACTGAGCATAGCAGTTCCGCCTTTATTGCCGAACAGCTTTTGAGACAGCGCATTCTGGGGGGAATCTGGAAGAGAAGGATGACAGACCGCCTCCACATGGGGATTTGCTTTCAGCGCGGCGGCCAATTTTACCGCGTTATCTGTCTGCTTTTCGATACGCAATGCTGCTGTTTGGAGGCCGCGGAAAATAAGCCAGCTGTCATAGGGGGTAATCGGGACGCCGGACAATTTTCCTACAGCGGTGACTTTGGCAATCAGCTCCGCAGTGCCTGTAGCGGAGCCGCCCAGCGCGTCGCTGTGCCCGTTTAAGAATTTTGTCAAGCTGTTAATGCTGATGTCGGCTCCAAAGGCCAGCGGCTGAATGTTGATCGGAGATGTAAAAGTATTGTCAACCACTAAATATGCCCCGTTTTTATGGGCGAGTTTTGCAAGTTCGGGGATATCTGTCAGCTGAATGCAAGGATTGGAGGCCACTTCGGTATAGACAATTTTTGTATTGGGCTTCATATGAGAGGCAACCTCTGCGCAGTCGGCAAATGAAATCATTTCCACCTCCACATGAAAGCGAGGAAGGATTTCTGTCATGATTTCATAGGTTTCACCATAAATATCTCTGTTGCACAGCACATGACTGCCGGCATCTGTAAGGGCGAAAATCGTGGAGAATATTGCGCCCATGCCAGATGAGGATACAAAGGTATCTTCGCCTGCCTCCAGCAGAGAGATTGCTTCAGACAATACCTTCCGATTTGGATTTCTTGTCCGCACATAAGTAAACTGTTTCTCATTGTAAGCCCGCTTTACATCGCTTAGGTTCCGTTGGCTGAAGGCCGCCGTGGCAAATAAGGGAAACGTTTCAGGCTGCAAAGTCATGCCTTGAATGTCCCGTTTGCTGTGGAGTAAATTTGTGTTCATCGAGTATTCAGGATTCATGTTATCGATTCCTTCTTTCTGCTTTCATACTATTTTTTCTGCCGTTTTTGGGGAGGATGTAAGAAGGATAAACTGTATGCCAACAATAGAGTCAATTGTTAAAATGTAGATTTTTATGTCTCTTTTAGACGGCATCTGCTTCTAATTACCTCTTTTATATATAACTTTTGCACAAATGCTTGGGGGCTGTTACTTGAAAACCAATACTCCAATTCCACCGCCGAATGATGGCGGTTCAAACTCTGTTTTATAGTATAGAGTTTACTCCCCCTGGAATCACTAAGGCTGAAGTACAGACCGGGATGGAGAACTTTGAGGGAAAGGGAGAACGCTGTAAAGCAAAAAAGCGCGCCCCAACAGGGGCGCGCTTTAAACTGCGGAAAAGACACGTTTTTCATAAATCTCGGCCTGACAGCGAATGTGCGCGGTCAGACCGAGAAGAATGTTCCGGCGTACATGCCGCCGAAAAAACGGATGATTTTTTTACGTCCGCGGGTGTGAGACCCGGCGGAGGGTTTTGTCAATACCGCCGGACCACGGCCACCACCCTGCCGATGATCTCAGCGCGGGTGCCGTCAATCGGTTCGTACTCCGGGTTCTCGGGGAGCAGCCACACGTGGCCGTCTTTGTGCTGATAGGTTTTAACAGTGGCCTCATCCTCGAAGAGGGCCACTACAATATCGCCGTTGCGGACCTCCTGCTGGCGGTGAACCACCACCAGGTCGTCAGGGAGGATACCCGCGTTCAGCATGGACTCTCCCCGTACCCGCAGGGCGAAGTGTTCGCCGGAAAGGCCCTGGGTATCGAAGGTGAGGTAGTCCTCGATACACTCCTGGGCCAGAATGGGGGAACCGGCCGCCACACTGCCCACCACAGGCACCTGATTGGCCCGAGAGTCGGTCTCTTCGGCTACCGGGCCCGACGCAGTGCCGGGCAGGGAGATAGCCCGGGTTTTGCCCTCCGCCTTGACAATGACGCCGGCTTCTTCCAGCCCCTTCATGTGGAAGTGGACGGTGGAGGGGGATTTCAGTCCCACGGCGGCCCCGATCTCTCGCACGGAGGGGGGATAACCGTTTTCGTTGACGAAGGAGAGGATAAAATTGTAGATCTCCTGCTGCTTTCTGGTTAGGTTGGCCATGATGACAGCTCCTTTCGGGGCGGAGAATTAGGTTCGATTGAAATTATAGCACAAAAAACCCCGGCTGTCAAACGGATGTTCCACAAAATGAGAAAATTTATAAAGACCCGGCAAGGTCAGTCGAATAGAGTGGTCCAGTGTTTGGCGCGGCGGGCCTGAAAGCACAGCCTGATCTGTTCCGCGGTGGTCTTTCCGGCGGACAGGGCGGGCAGAGAGTCCAGGGGAAACCAGCCGCTGTTCAGGGTCTCCAGATTGGGCTGGAAGGAGCCGCCCAGCAGGGTACACAGCACAAATACCTTGCAGACACTGTGGGCGCACACCGGCCGGTTGCGGCGGCGCTGGTCCTGAAGGGAGATGATCAAATCGGCGGTGACATCCAGTCCCGATTCCTCCTTGACCTCCTTGACGGTGTTTTCCTTTATAGATAGGTTAACATCCACCCAGCCCCCGGGCAGAGACCAGAGACCGTCGCTTTCCTGAACCAGAAGGATTTTCTCGCCCTGAAAGATGGCGGCCCGGGTGTCCAGCTTGGGGGTTTGATAGCCCTTTTCGCCGCAGAACAGGTCTTTGACCCGATCCAGAGGCAGGCCGGTCTGCCGGGCCATCATTTCAGCGGAGATGTCCCGAATACGCCGGTATCTCTCCAGGTCAAATCTGTCTCGGCCATACTCCAGTCCGGCCTGGGCCAGGGCCTGGAGCTCAACGGCCCAATCCAGCCACTGGGGATTTTGTTCCATACGTCTGCCTCCTTACAGCGGTGGCATCTCGGGGCGATCCATGGCGTCGGAGGCGGCCAGGAGGCGGGCATCATAGAAGCCAGCCCGGGCAGCCCCCCGGTAGGGAATCAGCCACATAGACACCGGAACGGTGACCAGGGTACTCAAAATGACCACGGGGACGGAGTAGATGATGTCGAATACCTGATTGCGCCAGTCCTGACTCAGAAGGGCCTGAGACGTAAGCAGGCCGGCCTGATTCAGGAAGAAGAGGATTACCCCCAGAGACAGGACGAAATTAAGGGCCTCCCAGCCGATAAAGGAGAATTCCAGCTTGAACAGCTCCCATTTCCAGCCCTGCATCAGGCCGGCACTGCGGAGGATGGGGGCGGTGGGGCCGTCGTCCGGGCGATCGGCCAGCAGATAGGGGGCCAGAGAGTACCGCAGACGCAGGACGGTGAGAGTGGCGACCAGCCCCGCGAAGAGGACCGCGATGCTCAGCATGCCCATCCCCGACCCGGCGCCGCCGATGAGAAGAAGAAAGACCGGCATGGCCAGCATAAAGGCGATCAGGAAATACCAGCCCAATATTCGTACATAGATGCCCAGCTCCATCAGGATGACCCGCCCCGCTACGGAGAAGCCCTGCATCAGGGAGTTGACGTCCGGGTCCAGCTGCCGCCAGGTCCACAGGGACCACAGGCACAGGCCGAATTGTACCACGGTGGTGTACAGTGTCAGCAGCAGCTGGAAGAACAGCAGCGAGGTTTGCGTGTGGGGGATGGGGATGAAACTGACCAGCCAGGATACCCCGGTGGTCATCGCCAGATAGGCCAGGGCCACCACCCAGAATTTGGGGTCGGTGAGGGCGATGCGCTCTCTGGCCTGTCGTTTGAGCTCGGTGCGGTCAATTTCCATGAAAATGTCTCCGATCGATGTGTGATATAAAGGGAACGGGTACTCATGCCGCGTCTTACCTGGTCGCGACGTGCGGTTTTCCTCCGAGGCGGCCTTGAAACAGCCGCCTTGGCAGCTTTGGTCTCTTCGCCTCGCCTCGGTTGGTCCGCGCTGCCCGCGACAGCTCGGCGCTTTTCGTTACTCCCACTTCTCCATCAGCTGACGGATCTGGTCGGCCAGTTTGGCCAGGTCCTTGTTGGGACGGCCCCGGCTGCGGCTGACCAGAGAGGCCAGATCGTTGGACACAGTCTGCAAACGCAGATAGGCGGAGGAGGGAACTGCGGCGGAGCCAACCGTTTTCTTGACCTCCAGCACCACGCCCTTGGCCAGCATGCAGTTGGTCATCAGGTCGTAAACCTCCTCATAAAGAGGGGCGTGGGCGGGAATGCCCCGCTGGTTCAGGTCGTGGGCGAAGAGTTCGGTGACCTCCGAGTCCCCGTGAACCACAAAGACCTGCTGGGGCCGGGGGGAGAAATGCTCGATCCAGTCCAGCAGGTGATCCCGGTCGGCGTGGGAGGAGAGGCCCTTGAAGTTGACGATTTTGGCCCGGACGGAGATATCCTCGCCAAAGAGTCTGACGTTTCTTGCCCCCTCCAGCAGGTAGCGGCCCAAGGTGCCCTCGCCCTGGTAGCCCACAAAAACCACAGCGCACTCAGGGCGCCAGAGGTTGTGCTTCAGGTGGTGCCGGATACGGCCGGCGTCACACATGCCGGAGGCGGAGATGATGATTTTTGGTGTCCTGTCGTCGTTGAGGGCCCGGGACTCCTCGGTGGACTGGGTGAGGGTGAGGCCGGGGAAGGTGAACAGATTTTCTCCCCCCTGGATGACGGCGATGGCGTCGTCGTCCAGATAGCCCTTCAGGTTTCCGGAGTATATTTTGGTGGCCTCAGAGGCGAGGGGGGAGTCCACATACACCTTGAAGCTGGGCAGAGAGTGTACCAGACCGTCCCGCTTGATCTCGCGCAGGTAGTACAGCAATTCCTGTGTTCTGCCCACAGCGAAGGAGGGGATTACCACGTTGCCCCCTTTGGAGAATACCTCGTCGATGAGACTTGCCAGGGCCCCGGCGTAGCTCTTTGGAGGTTCGTGGTTCCGGTCGCCGTAGGTGGACTCCATCACCACATAGTCGGCGTCCTCCACATAGGAGGGGTCCCGGATGATAGGCTGATCCTGGTTGCCCAGGTCGCCGGAGAAGACCAGCTTTTTGGTAACTCCCTCCTCCGTGGCCCAGATCTCCAGAATAGAGGAGCCCAGAAGATGACCCGCGTCGCTGAAACGGACCTTGACTCCCTCGCACAGGTCAAACAGCCAACCGTACTCCACAGACTCCAGCATCTGGATGGCCTGTTCGGCGTCCATCAGGGTATACAGCGGTTCCACCGGAGGCAGACCGGCGCGCTTGCCCTTCTGGTTGTGCCACTGGGCGTCTCCCTCCTGGATGTGCGCGGAGTCCCGGAGCATCACACTCATCAGCTGAGCGGTCAGACTGGTGGTGAGAATACGGCCGTTGAAGCCCTCCTTCACCAGCAGAGGAATGCGTCCGGAGTGGTCGATGTGGGCGTGAGTGACCAGAACATAGTCGATGTAGCCGGGGGCGAAGTCCAGGGCATTTTCGTCGTGTTCGTCCCTGCCCTGCTGCAGTCCGCAGTCGATGAGAATCTTTTTGCCGTTGACCTCCAGGCAGTGACAGCTGCCGGTGACCGCGTGGGCGGCGCCAAAAAATGTCAGTTTCATGGGGCGGCCTCCTTTTCTCCTGATTTGGTTGTCTCTATTGTACACTACTTCCCGGGGAAAAGCTACAGGAAATTGTGAATTTTTACGGGGCGGTCATAAATTACGCCCTACCGCCCATAGGATAGAGAGAAAGGGGGAATCGCTATGGCGTTTGTGGACGACCGGGCCCGTCCCGATATGGCCCACCACTTGATTCTGGAGGAGAGGGAACAGCTGTCCGTTTCCGGCGTGGAGGAAGTGGAGAGCTTTGATGAGAGTACCATTCTTCTTACCACTGCCCAGGGGGCGCTGGAGATTCAGGGGGAGGGACTGCACATCGAGAAGCTGTCGCTGGACGGAGGCGACCTGCGGGTAGAGGGCCGGGTGAACGCCCTGATCTATGAGGCGGAGGACGGTCGCCGGGGAGGCGGCTTCCTGGCCCGGCTGCTGGGCGGATGACTGTCGATGTTGCTCAGCAGGGCAGAGCCCTGTGCCAGGCCCTGCTGCTGGGGGGCGCTATGGGGGTGGTATACGACCTGTTCCGCATCCTGCGGGTGCGGGTGAAAGTTCCGCTGCTGGGCCCACTGCTGGATCTGCTGTTCTGGCTGACGGCCACAGTGGCCCTGTTCCTCTGGTCTCAGGGGGCCTGGGGTGGACGGATACGGCTGTACGGCGCGGTTTTCTGTGTGCTGGGCGGGGCCCTCTACTTCTGGGCGGTCAGCCCCTGGCTGCTGAAATTGGGCTACCTGGGCGCCGACCTGGCGGCTGCTCTTTTGGGCATTTTAACCTTCCCGCTGGGGGTGGCGGGGGCAATTCTGAAAAAAATCAGAAAAATTGTAAAAAACATCTTCCTTTCCGGGGCGAAATGGTATAGAATAGGGGCGACAACAGTGCAGTTGGATGCCGCTGCCCGGCGGCGCACCCTGCGGGAAAGGGGAGAGAGGGAGAATGACCTTCAAACGAGCCGGATTTCTCACAAAAATCGTCGTTTTGATCCTTCTGATCTACATGGCCATATCTCTGCTGGACCTGCGGGGGAAGATTCAGGACGTACAGGACCAGCGGGACGTTCTGGCCCGGCAGGTAACCGACCAGCGGCTGGAAAACCAAAAGCTGGAGGACGCCATCGCAAACAGCTCAGACCCTGAGATGCTGGAGCAGGTGGCCCGGGACCGGGGCTATGTGGAGGAAAACGAAACTGTGTTTATCGACGTGGCCAACTGACAGGTCGCGCCGCCCAGCGTGTGTGTTTGAATTTTACAAGGGAGGATTTGGCGCTTCAATGGAGTTAGGTGTAGGGGCCATCGTGGATGGCAAGGTGACAGGTATTACAAAATTTGGGGCCTTTGTGGCTCTTCCGGAGGGAAAGTCCGGGCTGGTCCATATTTCTGAGATCGCCTATTCCTATGTGAATGAGGTGAGTGACCATCTGCATGAGGGACAGGAGGTCAAAGTAAAAATTATCGGTATTGACCAGGCCAAGCGGATTAACCTGTCCATCAAACAGGTGGATCCCCCGCCCCGGCGTGCGCCCCGGCAGAGTAGCGGCCCCCGGCAGCAGAGCAGCGGCAGCCGTCCGCCCAGGCAGGGCGGTGCGCAGCGCCCCATGGGCTTTGTCCACCAGCCCCCCAAGGAACCCACCGACTTTGAGGACCGACTCAAGCAGTTTATGCAGTCCTCCGACAGTAAGCTGTCTGAGCTGCGCTATATCGAGAAGAAGGGCGGAAACCGTCGTGGCGGCGGCGGACGCCGGTAAGTGTGTATATTTGCGGGGCCGTCCGGAGGACGGCCCCCTGTTTTCTGTTTCATGTTCTCCGCCGTAGTGGACAAGGCCCCTTTGGAAAGAGGCTGTCAGCCGCAGGCTGACTGAGGATTGCGTTCAGCGAAGCCGAACATACGAAGTAAACCAGGTTCTGCAAACTTGGGTTTGCTTCGCATATTTTGGCTTTGCCAAAATGCAATCTTCCGCTCCAGTGTGCGCACTGGGGCACCTCCTTTCAAAAGGAGGCTTATGGGGGAGACCTCCTGGACGATGCAATAAAAAAGACGCCCCTTTCGGGGCGCCCAAGTGCGGGGAGAGACTCGCACAAAGCATATTGGTCGAGCTGGGACAAGTCTACCATAATTTACCAGGAAAGTCAATAAGAAGTTTTGTCGTTTTTTGGAAAGGAGCAAAGTATGCCAACCTGGAGCGGTACAAGAAAAAAGCTGGAAACGGACTATCTCTGCCCCGCCCTGCGGGGGAGGGTGCGGTATTTTGCCGCCACCTACCGGGAGAGCCACGACCAGGAGGGCCGGGCGGCCATCCTGGTGGACGGCGAGGAGATATTAAAAAGCAACTATTTTGAGTACGACGGTTCATTCTGGAATATGTACTATCGGCTTGGAAAAGACGCCAGTGAGATCAGGCAGATTATTCTGAACAGAGGTTTGTTTGACCAGAGGATATTTTACACCGCCTTTCAGGAATTCGACAACCAGAGCATTGAGGACAGCCTGACCAGCCAGAACCCCATCGTCCGCATTTTCGCTCTGCTGGACCGCCGGCTGGGCAAGCGGCGGTTGGCCACACTGGAGGAGACCATGGAACAGGAGCTGGACTGGGTCCGCCCCTTTTACCTCCTGCGCATGGAGGCGGAGGGGCTGCGGTTAAAATCTCTAAAGGAGAAAGAGGTATGCTGATTATCAATGGAGCCGTCCACCCAATGGACGGACCTGTCATCGAAAACGGCTATGTGGCCGTGTCCGGAAGTAAAATCGCCCGGGTGGGGCCCATGTCGGAGTGTCCCAAGAGCTGGGAGGGAGAGGTCGTCGACGGGGAAGGGGGGCACGTCTGCCCCGGCTTCATCGACGCCCACTGCCACCTGGGCATGTTCGGGGACTCCCTGGGCTTTGAGAGCGAGGACGGCAACGAGGAGACCGATCCCTGCACCCCCCAGCTGAGGGCCATCGACGGGGTGAACCCTCTGGACCGGTGCTTTGCCGAGGCCCGGGCAGCGGGGGTGACCACGGTTCTTACCGGACCCGGGTCGGCCAACCCCATCGCCGGGCAGTTCGCTGCCCTGAAAACAGACGGCCGGTGGGTGGACGCCATGGTGGTACAGGCCCCGGCGGCCATGAAGCTGGCCCTGGGGGAGAACCCTAAGCAGGTCTATCACGACCGGGACGAAACCCCCGTTACCCGCATGGCCACCGCCGCCATCATCCGGGAGAATCTGCGCAAGGCGGTGGAATACGGCGAGAAGCTGGACAAGGCGGGCCAGGACGAGGACACCGAAGAGCCCGACTACGACGCCAAGCTGGAGGCCCTCCTGCCCGTGGTCCGGGGGGAGCTGCCTGTCCACATCCATGCCCACCGCTCGGACGACATCGCCACCGGGGTGCGTATCGCCAGGGAGTTTCATTTGAGGTGCGTCATTGTCCACGGCACTGAGGGCCACCTGATTCCAGAGCTGCTGGCCGGGGAGAAGATTCCCGTCATTACCGGTCCCGCCCTGGGGGACCGCTCCAAGCCGGAGCTGGCCAACATGACGCTGAAAACCCCCGCTGCCCTTCAGCGGGCGGGGGTGGCTGTGGCCATCTGCACCGACCACCCGGAGGTGCCCATTCAGTACCTACCCCTGTGCGCCGCCCTGGCCGTCAAGGGCGGAATGGGGGACGAGGCGGCCCTGGCCGCCATTACCATCAATGCCGCCAGGATTGCCGGGCTTGATGGGACGCTAGGTTCCCTCACCCCCGGCAAGGAGGCGGATCTTGTACTCACCAGCCGCCACCCCCTGGAGCTGCTGGGGGAGGTGCGGGCCGTTTGGATGGGCGGCCGGCGAATAGTTTAGAAATAATTCACAAAAACCTCTGGCTTTTTTTCTCTCGTGTGGTATAATAAGGATAACCGGAGGGGAGACTGCCCTCTCCTCGGGCCTATACCAGCCCTCTGGGCGAAAGGAGCGACTGAAATGAAATTCGTGTTTACGGACAAAAAAGTGACCCTGCCCGATGCCGTACACAAGTACGCCGAGAAAAAGGTGGGCAAGCTGGACCGTTTCTTTAAGGAGGACGCCACCGCCGCCATCACATTCAGCGTGGAGAAGGAGCGGAACAACAAGGTGGAGATCACCATCCGCTCCAGCGGCACCATCTTCCGGGTGTCGGAGAGCACCTCTGACATGCACGCCTCCATCGACGCCGCCGTCACCACACTGGAGAGGCAGATCCGCAAAAACAAGACCCGCCTGGAAAAGCGGCTGCGTCAGGGGGCCTTCGAGAGGGCACTGGACGTCGAAGTGTCCACCTTTGCTCCCGACGAGCCGGAGGAGGGCGAGTATCGCATTGTCCGCAGCAAGACCTTCCCCATCAAGCCCATGACCAGGGATGAGGCCATTTTGCAGATGAACCTGCTGGAGCACAACTTTTTTGCCTTCCGGGATGAGGAGGCGGATGGAGCATTTGCCGTGGTCTACCGCCGTAACGATGGGGATTACGGCCTGATCCAGGACGAGAAGTAAACGAAAAGTGCGCCGCGACGCGGCGCACTTTCTGATCACATGAAAAGGGGGCGCCATTGTGAGCCGGGAACGTGTATTGGCACTGCTGCGGGAGAGGCAGGGGGAGTATCTGTCTGGGGAGGCTATGAGTAAGACCTTGGGCATCAGCCGGGCCGGAGTTTGGAAGGCGATTGAAGGACTGCGGCAGGAGGGCTACACCATCGCCTCCGCGCCAAACCGGGGCTACTGTCTGGAAGACGCCCCCGACCGGCTGCGAGTGGGAGAGCTGTTCGGGCTGCTTTCCGACGCGAAAATCGGTTCACAGCTGCGATGTCTGGATGTGATCGACTCCACCAATACAGAGTGTAAGCGCCAGGCCATGGACGGCGCCCCCGAGGGGCTGGTGGTCACCGCCGAGGAGCAGACCGGGGGCCGGGGCCGCCGGGGCCGGGGATTTCAGTCCCCCAGAGGGAAGGGACTGTATCTGTCCGCTTTGTTCCGTCCGGACATGGAGCCGGCGCGGGTTACCGACTTTACCGCCTGGGTGGCGGTGGCGGTGTGCGACGGCATTGAGGCCTGCTGCGGCGTCCGCCCCCAGATCAAGTGGACCAACGACATTGTGCTGGGCGGGAAAAAACTGGTGGGCATCCTCACCGAACTGGGGATCGAGAGCGAGACCAACTGTCTGGACTACGTGGTCAGCGGTATCGGCATCAATGTCAATCAGAGCCCGGAGGACTTTTCCGAGGAGATCCGGGATATGGCCACCTCGCTGTCTCAGACCCTGGGCCGCCCGGTGCGGCGGGCGGAGCTGTGCGCGCAGATTATCCTGGCCCTGGATCGGATGTACGCCGGTTACCCGGAGGATCGGGCCGAGTATTTGGCGAAATATCGGGCCGACTGCATCACCACCGGTCACCAGGTCCAGCTGATTACGCCCACCGCCCGCCGTCAGGCCTTCGCCCTGGAAATCAATGACGACTTTAACCTGGTAGTGGAGCTGTATAACGGAAAAAAGGAGACCGTCTGCGCCGGAGAGGTGTCGGTGCGCGGCATGTATGGATACGTCTAGCGTTGTGGAAAAACCTGTTTTGAACCTCTCCCAATTGTGCTGTCCGCACAATTGGGAGAGGTTCATTGAATGAGTGTACGTTGACTTAAAAAAAGTCGGAGCAAGCGTGATATCGCTTGTCCCGACGATGTGGCGCAGTAGGAGGGATTCGAACCCTCGAGCCCTTATCAGGCTACACGATTTCCAGTCGTGCTCGTTATGACCACTTCGATACTACTGCATCAATACCGCTGCCCTAGTCAACTGAACAGCACAATGTATTATACCAGTTTTTTCTGGGTAGTCAAGCCCTTTTTTAAAAAAAGATCATTTTTCTCTCGAGGCGCACCATGATGGGGATAAACTGAAAAAACTGCCGATTCTTAGCCATTAAAAACGATTCAGCTCGGCGCTGCCGTCATCCCGGCCCTTCTCGATGGCCCGGACCACGGCCCAGTAGCCAAAGTCTTTATTTACCTGGACCAGAAAGCGGTCCCCCACCCTGCGCCCCATCAGGGCGCAGCCCATGGGACTCTCCTTGCTGATCAAACCGTGAGACACGTCCTGCCGCACAGTGGTAACCACCTGCCAGGTCTCCTCCTCCTCGTCCTCCTCCAGCCAGATGGTCACCTTGTCATACAGGCCGACGGTGTCGGCGGCGGAGTGGTCCTCGATCACCACGGCGGTCTTAATCATATTTTCCAGATAACGGATGCGGCTCTCGTTTTTGTTTTTCTCCTGCTTGGCGGCCTTGTACTCGAAGTTCTCGCTCAAATCGCCGAAGCCCCGGGCCACCTTGACTTCCTCCAGCAGCTGGGGACGGAGGGTGATACGGCGGTAGTCCAGCTCCTCCCGCATCTTTTGAATGTCAGTTTTTGTAAGTTCGTTGTGCATTGCACATTCCTCATTTCCACGTAATTGCAGGGGGGCGGCACGGAGGCCGCCCCCTGCGTGTTCCAGACAATCACAACCCCCGGGGGCGCAGCTTTACGCCTCCCAGCCGGACAGGTAGACCTTCTGGTCCTCAGTGAGGGTGTCGATGGACAGGCCCATGGCGGCCAGCTTCACCCGGGCGATCTGGTCGTCGATCTCGTCGGGGACAATATAGACCTTCTTCTCCAGCCCCTCCCGGTGCTTGGCCAGCCACTCCAGGGACAGGGCCTGGACGGCGAAGGACATGTCCATGATCTCGGCGGGGTGGCCGTTGCCCCCGGCCAGATTGACCAGCCGGCCCTCGGCCAGCACATTCAGGGTGCGGCCGTCGGGCAGCTTGAAGCCCTCGATGTTCTGCCGGCGGGGGAAGGTCTCCGCGGCCATCTCCCGCAGGGCGTGTACGTCCACCTCGCAGTCGAAGTGGCCGGAGTTGCACAGCACGGCGTTGTTCTTCATAACCTCAAAGTGGCGCTTGACAATCACGTCCTTGCAGCCGGTGGCGGTGACGAAAATGTCGCCGATTTTGGCGGCCTCGTCCATGGACATGACCCTAAAATTCTCCATGGTGGCGTCCAGGGCCTTGAAGGGATCCACTTCGGTGACGATCACGTTGGCGCCCATACCCTTGGCCCGCATGGCGATGCCCTTGCCGCACCAGCCGTAGCCGGCCACTACCACCGTCTTGCCTGCCACAATCAGGTTGGTGGTGTGCATAATGGCATCCCAGGTGGACTGGCCGGTGCCGTATTTGTTGTCATAGTAGTGCTTGGCCTTGGCGTCGTTCACCGCCATCATGGGGCAGGGCAGGATGCCCTCCCTCTCACGGGCGTGGAGACGGTGGATGCCGGTGGTGGTCTCCTCGCAGCCGCCGATGAGACGGTCGCCGTACTGGGCGCATTTCCCGCCCAGCAGGTTGATGAGGTCGCCGCCGTCGTCCACAATCAGGTGGGGGTGGCACTTCAGGGTCTCCACAAGGAGATTCTCATACTCCTCCATGTTCACCCCGTAAACGCCGTATGTGTCCACGCCGGAATCGGCCACGGCGGCGGCCACGTCGTCCTGGGTGGACAGGGGATTGCAGCCGGTGAGGTGGACGTCGGCTCCCCCCTCCCGGAGAACCAGCCCCAGATTGGCGGTTTTGGCTTCCAGATGGACGGAGACCGCGATGGTCAGGCCCTGGAAGGGCTTTTCCCGGCGAAAGCGCTCCTCAATGCCGCTGAGGGCGGGCATAAAATCCCGCACCCACTGAATCTTCTGGTGGCCCGAGGGGGCCAGAGACATATTTTTTACGATACTCATAGTAATCCTCCCTGTGGTTTTATCCCGACTGTTATGGGAATATCTGTTCCGTCTCATTTTATCACAATTTTTCCGGCAGAGCAAGACTTCCGTGCTTGTGCCGCACAATATCCCCGCAGAATCATATTTGTTTACACTTTGGACGTAGACTTTTTTCTGAAAAACGGGTACAATATAGGTTGCGATTTGATTCAGAGGAGGCTCGTCCATGAGAACCCTTTCCCGCTGGCTGTCCCGGTTCAGCTACAACCACCCCAATTTCAGCGTAGATGGGTTGATCCGCTACATAGTGGCCGGCAACCTGCTTGTCTTTATGCTGGATCTGTTCACCCACGGCGTGTCCACCGCTTTTCTCACCTTTGTCCCCGCCTATATCCTCCGGGGACAGGTCTGGCGTTTGATCACCTTCATCTTTGTCCCGATGAGCTTCAGCCCGCTGAGTTTTATCCTGATGACCGTGTTTACCTATTTTATGGGTACGCGCCTGGAAAGCGCCCTGGGTTCCGCCCGGTTTACCGTCTACTACGGGCTGGGTGTTGTCCTGAATATCATCGTGGGCCTTCTCCTGCCCCTGATCAACCCCATGTATCAGATGGCCCAGACCGCCGATATGCACTATCTCCATCTGGCTATGTTCTTTGCCTACGCCACCCTGTACCCCGATATGACCGTGCTGGCCGCCTTCTTCATCCCCATCCGCCTGAAGTGGCTGGCCCTGCTGGATGCCGCCCTGTTCGCCTATGATATTCTGGCCTATCTGTCCTATGGACAGTTTGCCATGGCGCTGCTGCCCATCATTGCCATTTTCAACTACTTTATCTTCTTCTGGGACGACCTGATGGACGCCGTGGGCAAGGGGACCAGCCGGGTCAGGTACCAGCGCAGCGCCCAGACCATCAACTTTAAAAAGGCTCAGAAGGAGCTGCGGGAGCGGCGGGGCTATCTGCACAAGTGCGCCGTCTGCGGCGTTACCGATCAGGACGACCCCAATATGGAG
This sequence comes from uncultured Oscillospiraceae bacterium, assembly GCA_951801655.1. Lineage (GTDB taxonomy): Bacteria > Bacillota > Clostridia > Oscillospirales > Oscillospiraceae > Lawsonibacter. Next base: position 27,617 of record CATONV010000029.1, read on the forward strand.
TTTCGTTACTGCTCCAAGTGTTCCGGCTACTACTGCTACTGCGCCAATCACATCAACAACCATACCCACGTACAGTGAACAGACTCCCGGGCGATCAGCCCGGGAGTCTGTTGATTATCCGCTGATGGCTCTGCGAATCAGACCCACGCCAATGGGGGTTGGGCCGGTGTGTACCCCAATGGTCACGCCGATCTGATAGGGGCGCAGAACCTCGGGCCGATCGCAGCCCAGCTCCAGCAGGCCGTCGTAGATGGTGCGAGAAAAGGCCGCGTGCTCGGCCCGATCCAGACCGAAGCCGGTGGCCAGGCGGTATTGGGGCAGATCAATGTTTTCCCGAGCCAGGTAGCGGAAGAACAGCTCCCGAACCCGCGCCAGAGACTTCTTCCGCCCCTGGGCGATCCCGTCGGAGATCAGACCCGCGTCCTTGTAGCCGATCAGGGGCTTGACCTTCAGTAAGGTTCCGGTGGCCGCCGCCGCCCGGCCGATGCGTCCGCCGTGGCGCAGATACTCCAGATCGTTGGTGGTGAAAAAGATGCGCCCGGTGGCGGGCAGGGGGGCCAGCGCCTCTACGGTCTCCTCCAGCGTGCGGCCGGCGTCCCGAAGGGCGGCCGCCTCCTCGACAAACAGCCCCTGCAGCACGGTGGCCAGAGAGGAGTCCAGTACCCGGACCTGTACGTCGGGGAACTCCTCTCGAAGCTCCTCCGCCGCATTTCGGGCGGACTGACAGGAGCCGCTGAACTGGGCGTTGAGACAGATGCACAAGATGGGAAGACCCTGGGCCGCAAGGGGACGGAAGACATCCAGGTAATCCTCCACGGTGGGCATGGAGGTCTTCGGAAACACGCCGGGGCGGTCGGCCATCATCTGGTAGAAGTCGTGGGTGGGGATGTCTCTCTCCTCCCGATAGTAGACCTCGTTCTCCAGAGACACATAGTAGGACACCATGCTGATTCCCAGCCTCTCCATTTCCTGCCGCCCCAGGTCACAGGAGCTGTCGCTGACAATATGGAATTTCATATTGCTCTCCTTTGCCGTTTTACACGCCTCTCCCGGCGGTAAGTAAAATGGGTATTAGTGTAATTATAGCGCAAAGCCGGGGAAAACTCAACCACTATTTTGTGTCCGCCAGGCGGCGTCTTCTCTGCGGCGGCATTTTGCCGGGAGGAGAAAAAATTGCGGTTTGCCCGGAAAATCAGAAAAAACTGTTGCATACAATAGAGAAGTGTGGTATACTACCATGGCATTATGCGTGGGAGTGCGGATCATCCGCCCTGTGCCCGGAGTATTCCGGGTTGGCGGAGGATATGATGCCCCCAGAAGATTAACTGAAAAACAGGAGGAAACAAATTATGGCAGTCGTATCTATGAAGCAGCTGCTGGAGGCCGGCGTTCACTTCGGCCACCAGACCCGTCGGTGGAACCCCAAGATGGAGACATACATCTACACCGAGCGCAACGGGATCTATATCATCGACCTGCAGAAGACCGTGAAGAAGCTGGAGGAGGCCTACAACTTCGTCCGCTCCCTGGGCGAGAAGGGCGAGACCCTGCTGTTCGTGGGCACCAAGAAGCAGGCCCAGGAGGCCATCAAGGAGGAGGCCAGCCGCGTGGGCATGTACTGGGTGAACGCCCGCTGGCTGGGCGGCATGCTCACCAACTTCAAGACCATGCGCGGCCGTGTGGACCGGCTGGCCCAGCTGAAGAAGATGCAGAAGGACGGCACCTTCGACATGCTGCCCAAGAAGGAAGTTATCAAGCACATGGGCGAGATCGCCAAGCTGGAGAAATACCTGGGCGGCGTGGCTGAGATGCGCAAACTCCCCGGCGCCCTGTTTGTCGTCGACCCCCGCAAGGAGCGCAACGCCATCAACGAGGCCCGCAAGCTCCATATCCCCATCGTGGCGATCGTGGACACCAACTGCGACCCCGACGAGATCGACTATGTGATTCCCGGCAATGATGACGCCATCCGCGCCATCAAGCTGATCTCCTCTGTGATGGCCAACGCCATCCAGGAGGGCCGCCAGGGCCAGGACGCCGCTCCTGCTGAGGAGGAGGCCGCCCCCGCACCCGCCGCAGAGTAAGCAACGCGGCCAATATAACATTTTGTGTGGGGTGTGACGACCCGGCACGCCGCTTTTCCCAAACAAACGCGGTGTGCGGCGCACTGAGCCGTCGCGCCCTGCAACGGCAAACATGCACCACATTAATTTGGAGGTAATTTATTATGGCGATTTCCGCAAAAGATGTACAGAAGCTGCGCGAGATGACCGGCGTGGGTATGATGGACTGCAAGAAGGCCCTGGTAGAGGCTGACGGAGATTTTGACAAGGCCATTGAGTGGCTGCGGGAGAAGGGCCTTGCCGCCCAGACCAAGAAGGCCGGCAAGGTGGCCGCCGAGGGTGTGTCCTTCGCCGTCGTGGCCGACAACGGCGTGGGCGTTATCATCGAGGTCAACTCCCAGACCGACTTTGTCGCCAAGAACGAGGTGTTCCAGGGCTTTGTCAAGGACGTGGCCGGTGTTGTGGCCGCCGAGAACCCCGCCGACGTAGAGACCTTGAAGAACTGCAAGTATCCCGGCACTGACCGCACCATCGCCGACGTCACCGCCGACAAGGTGCTGGCCATCGGAGAGAATATTCAGATCCGCCGCTTTATCCGCTATGCCGAGGGTGTTAATGTGCCCTATATTCACATGAACGGCAAGGTAGGCGTGCTGGTCAACCTGGCCGTGGAGGGGATCGACGCCGACAAGGTGGTCGCCCTGGGCAAGGATGTGGCGATGCAGATCTGCGCCATGAATCCCACCTATTTGGACAAGTCCAATGTGAGCCAGGAGGTGCTGGAGAAGGAGAAGGAGATCCAGCTGGCCATTATGGCCAACGACCCCAAGATGGCCGCCA
>CATONV010000030.1 GCA_951801655.1 uncultured Oscillospiraceae bacterium
TTTCTGGACCGGCAGCTGGTCAGCGACCTGCGGGACCTTCAGAACAAAAAGCGGCCTCTTCTCCACATCGGGGTGTCCCCCTGGCGGGGGTCCACCCTGGTGCCAGACATCCTGCCCCAGTTTGAGGAGCAGTATCCGGATGTGCAGGTGGTTCTCCACGAGGCACCTGTGCCGGAGCTGGGGGAGCTGGCCGAGGCAAACGTCATCGACTTCTGCATTATGCAGCCCCCCGACAACCTGGCCGAGCTGACCTATGAGCCGGTGATGCGGGAGAGAATTTTCCTGGTGGTCCACCGGGACTATCCCTCTCTTCAGGGGCGGGACAGTAGCTGCGGCGACCCCAAACCCTTCCCCGACCTGCGGCTGCTGGAACACGAGAGGGTTATCATGCTGCCCGCCGACTGGCGGCTGTCCAGGCTGCTGTACAACACCTTCTCCGTCCACAGTGTGGAGCCCCAGAACATTCTAGTCACCACCAACACCACAACTGCCATCAATCTGGCGGCGGAAAAGATGGGTTTTGCCTTTTTGCAGGAAAGCGGCGTTTCCCGCACCCCCTATCTGGACCGGTTGGCCTGCTTCACCGTGGGCGAGCCGCCCCTGACTTGCCCGCTGGCGGTGGTCTATAAGAAAAACGGCTTCCTCTCCCCGGCGGCAAGGACCTTCATCGACCTGGTCAGGGATTGTTACAGCCGGTACGACCAGGTGAGCGAATCATAAGCCTCCCTCACCGAGGGAGGCCAAAAAGCACCTGCGTGACACAGAGCACAAAAATCCTCCCCGTGCAGGAAGGCAGACTTTTTCGATGGATTGATGAAAAGAATGGTGCCGGAAAAGTCTGAAATCCGATATACTAGAGAAGAAAGATAACACTGATTCCAGTTTGTTGACAACAGTTTACCGGTACAAAATGACCCTGCCCAACTGAACGACTGATGATAGTCTGTTCAGATCAGGCAGGGTCGTTCGATTTTGTGTCTGCTACTGCCGCGTGGCATGAGCAGCAATGCGTATGTTCTGATAGGGGGTATCAGAAGGCAGCGTACAGTCCGCACCTAAAATAAATCCGTCCGTTCCCATTGTGTTCAGAACAGACTGAACTTCGCCGACAATCTGATCAGGCGTTCCGCAGTGGAGAGGACCGCTCTTTGCATTGGAGATGCCGCCCATCAGAGTTACGCCGGGAAACAGCTCCCGGCCACATTCCAGGGGATACTTGGGATTTTCATAGATGCCCCAGTTGATCACATCAGAGAAGGGGGCATATTTCTGGTATCTCTCCATGACAAGACCATCTTTGCAGCAGTGCAGGAAGATGTCCAGCCCCGCCTCATGTCCGGCGCGCATAGTCTGAATGTCCAAAGGGGCGATGTACGCCTCAAATTCCGCATCGGTAAAGTAATGAGACTCACCGCCCAGGGAAGCAAAGTAAAGTCCGTCCACGCCGGCGCGGGCATAGCCTTCCGCCAGATTACAGAGGGCATCTGTAATCCGTTTCATGGCGTCTAAAAGATATGGCTTACCACAGCGCAGATGCTCGCATTGAAGCTTGCGCACGGAGACATAACCGTATCGGTGTTCAATGGGGTGAATAGAAGACGCAACGATACCGTGCAGAGTTCCCAGGCTGTAGGCATCAGGATCGGACTGATCCAGCAGCCGCTTGGTAAATTCCAGCTGATTCTGAATAAATGCTGCGTTTGGGCTGAAGCTGCCCAGGCTTTTCCAGTCCTCCGGCGCTGTGACAGGACCGAAGTCCGGGACAAGATTTTCGTTCATGATTTTTTGGAGATCGGTGTCAGTCTCCGCGAAGAAATCAAGATGGGCGGCGATTTCAGCCGGGGTGCCGTGAAGAGAAGGATCGAAATGAAGACTAAAGCCTGAGGGGACATAATCCACGGGCTGCTGGTGAATGGCCGCCAGTACCCGTTCTTTTTTTGTCATTGCATCAACTCCTGACTGACTGGGATTTTGATCGATTGATAATATCACTGATAATATTAAACCTCTGACACGATTAATATGATCGATCAGAAGCATTTTGTCAAGAGTCAAACGAGAAATTCGTGATTATAACCTAATTCAGTAAAGTGAAACTGTAACATAAAACAAATTAAAGGGAACCTAATCTAAAAGCAATGTGCACTCTTGACAAGGATATTTGTATGCGCTATAATAATATCACTGATAATATCAATCTGATAAACAACTCCAGGCGGAAAGCCTTCCCAGCTCGTTTCCCAATATAAACACAAAGGGAGTCTTCTGAAAATGGAAAATAATAAACCTCTGACAGCAAGCGTTTACAACGGCATCTACGAAGAAATCATTAAAGGTGATCTGAAGTCAGGCGATATCATAACGGAAAAGCAAGTAATTGCTCGGTATGGGATCAGCCGCTCGCCGGTTCGCGAGGCGCTGATTTGTCTGTGCGATGAGAATGTGCTTTGCAGCATTCCCCGGGCAGGCTATCAGGTGGTAAGTTTCTCATACTCAGAGCTGAAACAATTGACAGAAGCCCGCTTGCTGCTTGAATTGCATCTTTTGGAGAAAAGCTTTCCGACTTTGACAGATGAAAAGGTGCGGCAGCTGGCGGATACCTGCGAACAGCATACGAAAAATGCTGAGGCCCACAGTTTTATTCAGATTTGGTACGACAATATTGATTTCCATCTGCTGCTGGCCTCGTTTGCGGAGAATAAGTTTCTGTCGTCTATGCTGCGTAAGCTTCTCCGTTCCTGCACCAGGACAAGTACAGAGTATTACACCAACACAACATCGGAACACTATGAACCGGGATTGCATGTTAAGGTTATTGACGCATGTGCAAGGCGTGACCTGGAGGACGCCAAGAAATTTCTTGCCCGGGATATTGATCAGCTGTTTGCAGTCCAGATGGGGTGACCCTGTCCGGACTGGTCAGAAATGACGGAAACTATCCTCCAGGTGGTTTCTTTTAACTGAAATGAAGGAGGATATTACAATGAAAAAGTATGGAAAACGGTCAGTTTTTGCCCTTGTGTTGGCTATGCTTCTTCTGCTGGCGGCCTGTGGGAGCCCCAGCCAGCCGGCGGCCTCCCAGCCAGGGGGCAGCGCGTCTGACGGGTCCGCCGCCGGAACGACCAAGTACCCCGCAGGGCCCATTATCTGGTGGGCAACCGGCCAGCCTGAGTTCAGAAAGACCTACTATGACGACTGGTTTAATCGCCACCAGGACATTGCGGAGGGCTGCTATGTGGAGCCCACGACGATCAAGACGACGAATGAGGGGCAGCAACAGGTAGCCATGTACAAGATGTCTGAAGACTACAAGTCCATGCCTGACATCATGTTCCTGGATGCCGTCGGCGTGGTCAACATGGCGATGAACGGCCTTCTTTGCGACGAAACGGATTTCTATGCCACAGTTGCGGACGATATGGTGGACGGAGCCGCTGATGATGCAACCATTAACGGCCGGGTTTACGGCTTGCCGGATGCGGTACGCCCTCAGATGATGTTCTACAATGCGACGATTTTTGAGAAGTATAATATTGACCCCGCCGAGATGGCGACGTTCGAGGGCTATCTGGAAGTGGGCCGCAAGCTGAAGGAGGCCAGCAACGGTGAGGTCTATCTGTCCTATGTTGATCCCGGCAGCTATACCTGGCGCTATTGGGGCCGCCGCGGCTTGATGCCGCAGGCAAACGCCCGCATTTGGGATGAAGAGGGCAATGTTGTTATCGGCGAGGACGCCGGCACCAAACTGGCCCTGGGCTATTTGGACCAGCTGAACAGCGAGGGGCTGCTGTACAAGACCGAAATGATGAAACAGCCCCTGTATGAGGCTGCCGACGGAGGGAAAATTGCCACATTCTATATCGGAGCGTTCTGGGATGAGTTTATGCGCGGCAACCTGACCGCCACTGCCGGCCAGTGGCGGGCCCAGGCGGCGCCCGTATTTAAGGAAATCGGAACCGGCGGCGCGCCTGTTTCCACCTATTACTGCCTGATCGACAAGAACGACGACACCTATTACGAACTGCTGGAAACTGTTTGGAAGGATTTTGCCACGGACGGCGAGGCATATAAGACCTGGGTAGACAAGATGGTAGAGGTAAACGGACCCTACAATAACCCGGTCTCCAAAACGATGCTGCAGGATCCCTACTGGCAGGAGGGCTCCGACTTCTACGGCGGCATGTCCTTCCGCAAGGCGGAGAGCGACTCTCTGGCCAACCCTTCCAAGAACCTTATGGTCACCCCCAATGACGCCGAGGCAGACAATATTATCAGCGCCGAGATCGAGAAGTACGTGGCCGGGGAGCAGACCATGGACCAGGCCATCAGCAACATGGACAGGGAGTTGAAAGCCCGGATCGGAAAGGCGCAGATTCCCTAACCCCATACCCCACTCCTCTGTTCCCGCCCCTGCCGGGGCGGGAACTTCGAAAAAGTGCCAATCAGAGAGGCACGGGAGGAATTGGGATAGAAACCACACGAGGAAAGGATTGGAAACCAAATGACAAAAAAAGAACGCCTCGACGCTGTCCTGGCCGGGAAGGCCCCCGATAGGATACCGTTCAGTTTCTACTACCACTTTCAAGGCGACCCGGAGAAAGAGAAGGACTATGTCAAGTCCCATCTGGATTTTTACCGAGAAAGTGATGTGGATTTTCTCAAGATTATGTGCGATGAGCTTCTGTACCCCTTTTATGAACCCATTGAATGTGCTTCGGACTGGGCGAAGCTGCCCCCTCTGCCCCGGGATGACCGCTTCTTTACCGAGTCGGTCAGGCGCTGCCGGGAGATTACCAGCGCAGTTGGGGCGGAATGTTATACATTTTACACCTTTTTTGCGCCCTTCTCTCTGATCCGGAACGCCTCTTCCCTTACGGAAAAGGCGCGGGCCGACCGCACCACGGACGCCGTTATTATGGCCCACCTGAAAGAGGACGAGGACGCGGTTCTTCACGCCCTGCAGGTGATTGCCGACGACCTGGTGTATCTGGCAGGCAGAATCATCAACGAGAGCGGCTGCCGGGGAATCTATCAAAGTGTACAAGGCGCGGAGAAGGGACGCATGTCTGCGGAGGAGTATGCCCGCTGGGTTGAGCCGTCTGACCGGACCGTCATTGAGGGGATTAACAGGCTGAGCAGCTGCAATATTTTGCACATGTGTTCCTGGGCGGGCTTCCCCAACCACCTGGAGTACTGGCGGCAGTATCCGGCAGCGGTGAAAAACTGGGGGATCAGCATTGAGGGGCTGACTCTCTCTGGCGGCCTCGACTACTTCCCGGGCAGTGTTCTGATGGGCGGGTTTGACAACCGGAAAGGGAAAACCCTCCACAGCGGCACTGAAGCGGACGTGAAGGAACATGTACGGAGAATCCTGGACGAGATGGGGGACGTCCCCTTCATCCTGGGCGCGGATTGTACCATGCCCTCCGACATTTCTGCGGAGCGTTTCCGCTGGGTCCGGGAGGCGCTGGAGGAGAGGCGCTGACACTGGGCGGGCACTGGAGAAAGGAAAACTTATGAAAAAAAACTGGAAGCGCTACGGATTTGTCATATTGGCCATCAGTCCGTTCTTTATCCAATTTTTGCTGTTTCAGCTGGTGCCTACCATTTCAACAGTTCTGCTCAGCTTTACGGATTGGAACGGCATGTCCAAGCCGAGGCCCATTGGCTTGGGCAACTATAAGATGATGCTGGTGGATTACCAGTTTCACGATGCGCTGCGAAATACGTTAATTTACTGGGTGGTCAGCGTAATCTTTGTTATCTCCCTGTCTCTGCTGATCGCGGTTTTGCTGAGTTACAAGCTGCTGCGGTTCCGCCGGTTTTTTAAAACGGCGATGTTTCTGCCCTACGTCTGCGCAACCATTGCGGTCGGTCTGGTGTTTGGAATGCTGTTTGACGAAAAAGCGGGCCTGATCAACGCGGTTTTGTCTCTGGCCGGTATAAACCCTGTTCCCTGGCTTACCAGCAGCAAATTTGCCAGAATCCCGGTTGAGATTCTGTTTGTATGGCGGTTGATCCCCTGGTATGTGCTGATCTATCTCTCCGGTCTGCTGGGAATTCCAAATGATTACTACGAGGCGGCCACAGTGGACGGCGCCAACGGGGTGCAGAAATTTTTCCGCATTACAATACCACAGCTGAGCAACATTACCTTTTTCTGCGTGGTAACAGTGACAGTGGACGCGTTCCGCCTCTTCAACGAGTCGTATACACTGTCCGGGCCTGGCACCTCCAACACATCGCTGTTCCAGCTGATGTATGAAAACGCCTTCTCCCTGTTTAAAATGGGTTACGGTTCCGCCATCGGTGTGGTGCTTGTGGTAATTTTGCTGGTCATTTCCTTCATTCAGTTTAAGGTGCGCCGCAGTTTGGGCGAGCTGTGAGGAGAGAAAGATGAAAAGACACAATCGAAATATCAGCATGTTAGTGCACTTCATTATGATTCTGGTTGTGATAGTGGCCCTGTTTCCAGTGCTGTGGTCCTGCGTGATCAGCATCAAAAGCGTGGGGGAGAAGATCTCCGGTTTCTCCGCGCTGAGCATCTCAAACCCAACCTTGGCAAACTACAAAAGGCTGTTTCAGTTGATTCCCATGAAGGAGCAGCTGTTTAACAGCGTGTTTACCACCCTGGTGGGCACCGCGACAACCATGTTTTTCTGCCCGCTGGCCGGCTTTGCGTTTGCCAAATACAGATTTCCCGGCCGGGATGTCCTGTTCTATTTTGTGGTGGCGACTATGACGATCCCGGCAGAAGTTGCGTCTGTTCCGCTGTTTATGATCATGAAGAAGATCGGCCTGACCAACAGCCTCTGGTCGCTGATCCTGCCCAGGCTGACAACCGCTGTAGGTGTTTTCTATTTGCGGCAGTATATTATGGATGTTCCGGATGAGATTTTGGAAGCCGCCCGCATTGACGGGTGCAGCGATTTTAAAATCTTTTGGCGGATTGTCTGCCCTATGATCAAACCGGCTCTGGCGTCCTGGGCGTCCATCACGCTGGTTGCCAGATGGAACGACTTCTTCTGGCCGCTGCTGTTCCTGACAAAGCGCACCAAGCAGACGTTGATGGTTTCCGTAGCCCAGCTGCCCCTTGCGGACGGGCTGGCAACGCCTTGGCAGGTCATTCTCGCGGGGACCACACTGGTAATCGTCCCTAGTATCATTATCTATGTTGTAATACAATCTTTTCAAAAGGACGGCGCGTTTGAAGGCGCAATCAAAGGCTGACAGGGGGAGATATAGTATGAAGTATTATGAGATCACTGGTGAGCTGAGACTGCCAAGGGTAATTATGGGCTGTATGCGCATCTCTCAGATGGAGTACCGGGAACTGGAAAACCTGGTGATGACCGCAGTGGAAAACGGTGTCAATCACTTTGACCACGCCGATTTTTACGGGAATTTCCAGTCGGAGGTCCGTTTCGGGGAAGTGCTTGCAAACAACCCCTCCCTGCGGGATCGTATTATCCTGCAATCCAAGTGCGGCATCCGCACAACAGGCTTTTATGATTCGTCCTATGAGCATATTGTCAACAGTGTGAACAACAGCCTGAAGAAGATGAATACAGACCATCTGGACTGCCTGTTAATCCACCGGCCGGACGCGCTTGCCGATGTGGACGAGATGGCGCGCGCCTTTGAGGACCTGGAGAAATCGGGGAAGGTACAGTGGTTTGGTGTGAGTAATCACAACCCCCTGCAGATCCAGGTTTTGCAGCAGGCGGTGAAGCAGCCGCTGCTGTTCAATCAGATGCAGCTGAGTATTATGCACACGCCGATGATCGACCAGGGAATCAATGTCAACACCCGCTTTGAGGGAGCCGTGGACCGGGACAACGGCACGCTGGAGTACTGCAAGCTGAAGGGGATCGTGCTGCAGACCTGGTCGCCCTTCCAGTACGGATTTATCGAGGGCGCCTTTCTGGATAATCCTGAATTTCCGGAAATCAATCAGGTGATGGATCGGGTTGCGGAACAGTATGGGATCAGCAAGACGGCCCTGGCAATTGCCTGGCTGGTGCGGATTCCCGCCAAAATGCAGGTCATTGCCGGCACCACAAAGCCGTCCCGTCTGCTGGACATTATTCGGGGCGCAGAGGTGGAACTTGCGCGCCCTGACTGGTACGAAATTTACCGGGCGGCCGGCAACCGTCTGCCCTGATTTCCGGGCGTGCTGAACATTCTCACTGCCCTCCCGGATCATCCGCTTAAGAGTCGCGAATGAAACGAGGACACCAGGAACGAACAGATGATTCCTGGTGTCCTCGTTCTGTTTTCAGAGATCACTGCGGTCGCGGCGAAGGATTTACCCGCCGATGGTATGACGATGCGAAATATTCAGGTTGCTGTAGACGGCAGCAGAAACATTGTGATAAAATGGCCTTAATGAGCAACGCTATTTAACGATAGCAAGCTTCAAAGAGGAACTGAATATCATTGCCCGCCGGTACGGGCTTTAAGGGAGGTATATATCACTGTGAAACTGATCCATCTCTCCGATCTCCACTTGGGAAAACGGGTCAACGACTTTTCTATGCTGGAAGATCAGGCATACATACTGGACCGCATTTTAGAGATCATCGACACGCAGCGGTCGGACGCGGTACTCATCGCCGGAGACATCTACGACAAGACCGTTCCCTCCGCTGAAGCGGTGGCCCTTCTGGACGACTTTCTGGTCAAACTGGCAAACCGGTCTTTGGCGGTACTGCTCATCAGCGGAAATCACGACTCGCCGGAGAGACTCTCCTTTGCCAACCGGCTCATGGTGGAGAAGGGCGTCCACATTGCCCCGGTCTATCACGGCGAAGTGACGCCGATCACACTGAAAGATGCCTGCGGCCCGGTGGACTTCTGGCTGCTGCCCTTTCTGAAGCCCATCCATATCCGCCGTTTCTTCCCGGAGGAGGGGGTAGAGAGCTACACGGATGCTATGGCCTGCGTTATCCGGCATATGCCTTTAGACCCGGCCCGGCGCAATGTGCTGGTCACCCACCAGTTTGTCACAGGGGCAGAGCGGTGCGAGTCGGAGGAGGTCAGCATAGGCGGTACGGACAATGTGGACGTCTGTGTTTTCTCGCCCTTCGATTATGTGGCCCTGGGCCATCTTCATGGCCCGCAGAATGTCAGCGGGGAGAGGGTCCGTTATTGCGGCACACCGCTGAAATATTCCTTTTCTGAAGTTCGCCACCAGAAGTCCGTCACCGTTGTGGAGATGGGGGCGAAGGGGACGCTGGACGTGCATACGGTTCCCCTTGTTCCCAAGCGAGACATGGTGGAGCTGCGGGGCAGCTTTGCCCGGATCAAGTCCCCGGAGTTCTACGGGAAGGTGGACCGGAATGCCTATGTGCGGGTGATCCTCACCGACGAGAATGACATTTATGACGCCATGGGACAGCTGCGTCTTATCTACCCCAATCTGATGCGGCTGGACTATGACAACCTGCGCACCCGGAGCGGCTCAGTGGAACTGGAAGAGGCCGACGTGAGGCGGGACCCTCTGGAGCTGTTCGCGGATTTCTACCAGCAGCAAAATCACCAGCCCATGTCGGAGGAACAGAGGAATTATCTGAAGGAGCTTTTGGAAGCGATACGGGAGGAACGGGCATGAGACCGACAAAATTGACTCTCTCCGCCTTTGGCCCTTACGCGGGGCGGGTGGAGCTGGACCTGGACAAGCTGGGGCAGGAGGGGCTGTATGTGATCTGCGGCGACACCGGTGCGGGCAAGACGACCATTTTCGATGCCATCACCTTCTCTCTCTTCGGCAAGGCCAGCGGAAAAAACGTAAGTTCGGAGATGTTCCGCAGTAAATATGCCCAACCGGAGACGCCTACCTTTGTGGAGATGACCTTCCGCTATCGCGGCCAGGAATACTGGATCCGGCGAAATCCAAAGTATGAACGTCCCAAGGTCAGAGGAAGCGGAACAACACCGCAGGAGCCAAACGCTGAGCTTCACTATCCGGATGGGAGTATCTTTACCGGGAAAGGCAGCACCCCAAAAAAGGACCGGGCGACTGAAGAAGTTGAGAAATTACTAGGCCTCTCCTATGAACAGTTTACTCAGGTGGCCATGATCGCCCAAGGGGATTTCCGGAGGCTGCTGGAGGCCCACACGGAGGACCGGGTGAAGATTTTTCGGCAGATTTTTGACACCGGGCTGTACCAGACCCTTCAGGATCGATTGAAGGAGGCCGCCGGAGAGCTGAAACGGGGGTGCGCCGCGCTGACGGAAGACGTCCGCCGGGATGGAACCGCCATTCAATTCTCTGAAGGCAGCGAAGATCAGGACACCGCAGAGAGGGCCCGGCGGGGCGAGCTGCCTTACGGGGAGCTGATCCCGCTGCTGGACAGGCTGCTGGCAGAGGACGATATTCAAAAAAGCGCGGTGGATGAGAAGCGGGGAGAGATCGATAAAGAGCTGGAGAAGCTGATTGCCCAAATCAAGCAGGGCGAACTTCGCAGGGAAAATCAGAAGGGGCTGAATGCGGCGAAGGAACGTCTTGAACAGCTGCGGCCACAAATCGAAGCTGCCGCCAAAGCCCTGGAGGAGGTTTTGACTCATCAGGATGAGATCCCCCGCCTAGAGGCCCAAGCCGCCCAGCTGGAGGATCGGTTGCCCCAGTATGGCCAGCTCCAGGAGCTATCTGGACAAATCGCCGGGCTGGGGGAGAAAATTGCGTTGGAGGAGAAGAGTCTGGAGGCCGGGCGGGCTGCTCTGGAAACGGCTATGGACCGCCTGGCGCGAGATAAAGCTGCCATGCAGACGCTGGACGGCGCAGCCTTGCATGCGGCGCAGGCCAGGCACGAACGGGAGAAGCTGGAGCGCACGGTCCAGCAGCTTCAAGAGCTGAAAAAAGATCTTCTCGCCCTGGAGAATCTTCAGGTCTCATGCCGGAGGGCCCAGGAGGATTATCAGAAAAAGGTCCAAATGGCCCAGGAACAGGAAGAGACTTGGCAGAAGATCAACCGGGCCTATCTGGATGCCCAGGCAGGAGTGTTGGCCAAGGGCCTTTTCTCGGGGACCCCCTGTCCGGTGTGCGGCGCATTGGAACATCCCCATCCCGCCCCCATATCCCGGGAGGCCCCCGATGAGGCGGCGTGGAAGCGGGCGGAGAGGTCCGCCAAACTGGCCCAGCAGCAGGCGTCGGAGGCCAGTCGTGTTGCCGGAGAACGAAAGAAGGAGAAGGAAACCCGGGAGGAGCAGCTGTGCCAGCAGGCCCAAAACCTTCTGCCGGCCCTGCATCAGGCCGCTTTGCCGGAGATGAATGAGCTGTCGGCGGCAGAAACCAGGCAGAACACTGCGCTGCGAACCGCAATAAAGCAGCAGGAGGATGCCGACGCCCGGGTAGAAAAGGCGAAGATCCTGGGGGAGGCGATCCCCAAGCTGGAACAGTCGGCAGCAAAAGAAAAGGAGCGTCTGGCCTCTTTGGACAAGGAGCTTGCCAGATGTAAGGCGGCTGCGGAGGAAAAGCGTCGCCAGGCGGAGAAACTGCGCCAGGAGCTCCCGTTCCCCACAGAAAAAGAGGCGGAAGAGAAGGCTGCCGCCCTGCGGGCGGAAAAAACACGGCTGCAAACCAGACTCCAGGATGCGCAGGTCCGCAAAACCGATTTGGAAAAGCAGCAGGAAGCGGCGCAGGGCAAGCTGGAGACCTACCAGACGCTGCTCCAGGACGGCGAAGACATCGACCTGGAACAGACAGGGACTCTCAGGGAGAGGCTGATTCAGGATAAGATGAGACTGGAGAAGGAGAGAGGAGTGCTACAGACCCGGATTGCCCTGAACCGGAAGGCAAAAGAAAATCTTCTCCGGCATCTGGAGAATCTGGAGAAGAGCAGCGGACGTCTCACCTGGCTCAAGGCCCTGTCAGATACGGCTAACGGCGCCCTCACCGGGCAGGAGAGATTTCGGCTGGAGACCTATATCCAAACGACCTGCTTTGCCCGCGTTCTGTACCGGGCCAATCTGCGCCTGCGGGTCATGAGCAGCGGACAGTACGACCTTCTCCGGCGCACCGATGTGGGCTTAAGGGGGCAGGTCGGCCTGGATCTGGATGTGGTGGATCACTGGAATGGCACCATACGCGGGGTGGAGACCCTGTCCGGCGGCGAATCCTTCCTGGCCTCTCTGGCGCTGGCCCTTGGTCTGGCGGATGAGATTCAGTCCTCTGCCGGCGGCGTGAAACTGGACACCATGTTCGTGGACGAGGGCTTCGGTTCTCTGGACGAGGAGTCTCTCCAAAAGGCGATACAGGCCCTCAGCCAGCTGGGCGAGGGACAGCGGCTGGTGGGCATCATCTCCCATGTGGCCGGGCTGAAGGAGAAGATCGACCGGCAGATTGTTGTGAAAAAAGACCTCTCCGGCGGAAGCAGGGCAGAGATTGTGTGCTGAGACTGGATGTCTGCCGAGAAATTTGTGCGTGAAATGTAAAGCCCCAACAACGAATTCATGGAGACCCTATACGAGACAAACAGAGAAACCGCCCTGTGCCGTTTTGGCACAGGGCGGTTTTGCAAAGTTTTCGGTTGGAGATAGTCTCGATGTACAACTTCTCGGATCAGGTATTTTCCATGAAGTTTTTCAGCATAAGCGCCGCTTGGGCACGGGTCGCTGTTTCTCCGGGAACAAGCTGTCCGTCGGCGTAGCCGCTTATGATGCCGTTTTCCACGGCCCAGCGCAGTGCCTCCTGGGCATAGCTGCTGATCTGGTCGGCATCCTTGAAGGCGAGAACCTGGCCGCTTGCCTGGGGGCTCCCCGCGTACTTCCAAAGCATAACGGCAAACTGTTCCCGTGTGATGCTGTCGTCGGGGCCGAATTGACCGTCGCCATAGCCGCTGGTAATCCCCTTCTCGGTGGCCCAGGTGATGGCGTCCGCGTACCAGGTGTCGCCGCCGACATCGCTGAATTCGCTTGTCTGGTCCGGGGCCGGGCAGCCCTCCAGGCTGTAAAGCACTGTTGCCAGCATTCCGCGGCTCATGGTCTGGTCCGGGCTGAAGGTCGTCTCATCGGTGCCGCTGAACAGCTCGTGGGCGCTGGCAAAGGCGACAGCGTCGGCCGCCCAGCTCTCGGGCCGGACATCGGTGAACTGCTTGCTGTTATCCACGATCTCCACCGTTGCGGGGCCGCTCAGCGGAATATTTACCTTGCCGTCCTCTGCCACGCTTTTCCGGATGACCTCGCGGGTGCCGTCCTCATGGACCAGTATTGCCACCGTGCCGGGGCCGGCGCCCTCTGCCGGGACGCTGAGTGTCAGGCCGCCGGGAACACGTTCCACATTCTCACCGCCTGCGCTCAGTGATATCACAACCGACTGCCCCACTTTCTCAGCCGCGACGTTGACCATGCCGCCCGCGCTGCCCAGGGTCTCCAGTGCCGTACGGGGGATGGTTACATCGGCGATGGGGGTGGCGACGGTAAGCGACGCCTTCGTCTCTCGGTCGATCTGGTTTACCGTAGAGGCCGGGATCGACACCTCTGCTTTGGTCACGTCGCCGGTCATTTCCGGCTTGAGAAAAATGTTTTCACTCTGATTGGCCGCCGCCTCCTGCACCAGCTTGCTGCCGTCCGCAGTGGATAGAACGGCGCTCGCCGTGCCGTCTGCCGGCTGTCTGTTGGGAAGTGAGAACGAGGTGCTGTCTGAGCCGCTGCCGGAGGCCGCCTGTACAGTGACGTCAACCTTGCACGTGACCGCGTTGTAGTTGGCCGAGTCTGCCGGCGTGAAGGTCACCTCCTGCTGAGAAGTTCCCACCGCAGGTGTCATACTGCCGTCTGTCCAGCCAAAGTGGCCGGGGACAGCGACTCCATTCGCCGACGCTTCGCCGAGAGTCAAAGTACTTTGACTCAGTGTCTGTCCAGACGTAATGGAACTTGCCGTGGGCCTCGTGCTGATTGTGGGAGTGGCCTTGTGAATCGACGCCGTGGTTGTGGCGGGCCAGGTAATTTTATATTTCTCACTGATGCCCGTCGGGATCGTCAGGCCGGTAATGATGACGGTCTTGTTTGCCTGCGCATTCCCATCGATGAAATATCCCTCTGCGGTAATGCCGGAAACAATATCATTGGGAACCAAGTCGCTGCTGTTGACTACAACAGTCCAGTTGGAAACTGCGTTGGTGCCGTCGTAGGTCTTATCCGCGGCGACTACCACTGCGGAAGCCGGCTTCGGGCTGGCATGGAAGCTCCACGTATCGCTGGCTTCTTTGTAACTGCCGCTGGCCGCCTTGGTTGCCGTGATGGTAACGCTGCCCGACTTCTTGATTGTCACCACGCCGTTTCCGTCGATGGCGGCAACGTCTGTGTCACTGCTGCTCCACGTCACAGTACCCGTTCCAGAGCCTCCGGTGGCGCCCAAGCGGAGGGTATCGCCATAGACCACATTGTCCTTCTTGCCGGTGATGGTCAGCGGGGTCTGGCCAGCGTCAAGGATTGTGAAGGTGGTGCTGGCCGTAAAGCTGTAATTGCCGGTCGTCTTGCTCTTGATACTGACCGTGGCCGTGCCTATATTCACATTGTTGCTGTAGGTCACGGTGTACTCGTCGGCGGAGATCACATTGTCGTAGTCATCGGTCACGGTGACTGTGGGTTTTACCTCGCTCCCGGTGTAGGGGAAGCTGGTGGAGGACAGAGAGACGGTGGGGGTCTGCACGGTATTCACGCCGATCTCTACGGGGATAACCACAACGTCGCTCTCTTCGTAGTTGACGCTGCCCTGCACCTTGGCGAAAACCGTGTAGCTGTCCCGGTTGATGCCTGTGGGGACCGTCGAGGTATATGCGGAGTTGTCCAGCGAATAGAGCACGATGCCGCCGCTATTTTTCGCGTATCCGGGATCCACCAGCTTCTGGGCCGTGCCGTTGTAGGCCAAGTTTGGCTTGGCGGTCGGTGGGCTCAGGAACTCCGCCTTGCCCTTGGTGATTTCAAAGGTCTTGAACGCCAGGAACTGGTAGTTGCCGCCCTCGACACTCTGCACAGTGACCTCCGCGGTACCTACATTGATATTGTTGGCATAGCTGACGTCATAGAGTCCGGTATACAGCTTGCTCTCCACGTACACGGTCACATCGGGCTCCTGCGCTTTGGCGTTGTAGGCCACCGAATAGGAGCTCCGATTCTCCAGCCGGATGATGGGGGTGACCTCCTTCGGGTCGATGGTCACATACACATAATCCTCTGTGGTAGCGTCTTTTCCATTTTCATCCACTACCTTATACGCGACTTCGTAATCTCCCGCTTCGGTCGCTCTGGGAATCGCGGCGCCGTACTCGCCGCCATCCAAGGAATACATCACTCTGCCATTGACTGCGGTGCCAGCTGTCACCAGCGTCTGGGGCTTGCCGGTGTAGGTCAGGTCTTTGGGCTGGGGTTCGGCAGTCAAAACGGGGGTCCTCGCCTTGATGGTAAAGGTCGCGCTGCCATTGACGGTGTAGTTGCCGCCGAGGACGTCGGTGACGGTGACTTTTGCGGTGTCCGTACCCACATTGATATTGTTGCTGTAACTCACCGTGTACTCGCTGGCCGGAATTACGGTGGAGCTGTCCTTGACTACAACGTCGGGCTTCTTCGGTGTGCCGTCGTACTCAAACTCGGTGGGCGAGAGCCCAATGACAGGGTTCGATACCGTTTTCGCCTTGATGGTCACAGGCAGCACTTCCGGGGCAACATCCTTGTAGTTCTCATTGCCGATGACCTTGTACCAGACCGTATACGAGACTGCATTTGTACCTTGAGGGACGTTCGGACCGTAGACGATGCCATCGAGAGAATACATGATGGTTCCGTTTGTGGCGGCGCCGGCATTGACCAGATTCTGCGGCTGGCCGGTGTAAGTCAGACCGCCTGCAATTTCTGTCGGAGAGGTCACGCTGGAGGCTGCCGGAAGAATGGAGGCCGTCGTCTCCGTGTTGTAGCGGATCGTATACTTGTCGCCGCCGGGTAGAGTGCCATTGTCCGTGATCCTCACGGTCTTCTTGTCCCCGACGCCGGCATGATCGAACTGGCCGTTCAGGAAACTCAATAGATCGATGGTATCGCCGTTCAGCAGGTCCCCTGCCCGCCAGTTGACATGGAGGTCAGCCTTGGTCGTGCCGTCATAAACCTTGTCCTCTGCGGTTACAACCGCTGTGACAGGCTTCTTCTCCGCGCTGAACGTCCAAGTGGCGGTGTTTTCGGTGTAGCCGCCGCCGGCCAATTTCCTGGCTGTGATGGTGACAGGTCCGCCGGCCTTCAAAATGTCCACCCGGCCGGTCTGGCTGTTGATCGAGATCACGCCATCCGCGCCGCTGGCTTCCCAAATCACGGCGCCCGTTCCGGAGCCGCCCACTGCACTGAGAGTAAAGGAATCGCCGTACTGGAACTTGCCGGGCTGACCTACGATGGTCAGCGGGCTCTGTCCCGCCGGAAGGATGGTAAATGTCGCGGTGGGGGTCCCGGTGATGTTGTAGTTGCTGTCTGTCTTGCCGGTGACCGTAACCACGTGGGCTCCGGCCTTGATCCAATCCGTAGTACCGTAATCGACGGTGTACTCCGTCGCCGGAATCACCCGGCCATTGGCGTCCTTCACGGTGACTGACGGCTTGTGCTCCTGGCCGTCGTAGGATGCGCCGCTGGGGGTGAACTCAATGGTGGGGGCGTCCACCGTCTGCCGGGCGATGGTCACTGTGCCGGCCATTTGTTTGCCCACCGTGTCCTTGTGGTTGCCGTCGCCCTTCACGCGGTACCAGATCTCATAATCGCCCGCGTCGGTGCCGGTGGGAAGGCTGGTGGAGTAGGTAATGCCGCCATCCTGAGAGTATTCCATGATGCCGTCAGGCGAGGAACCCGCCGTGACCAGATTCAGAGGAAGTCCGGTGTACTCCAGACCCGCCACCTGCGTGGGAGGGTTGATCTTGCTTTCGTCTACCTCCGCCTTGAAGATAGACGCGGTGACGGAAGCGGGGTAGGTAATGTCGTATTTGTCTGCGTCTGCGCCGGTGATGCTCGTCTTTGTTCTGTCAATACTCACCTTCTTATCCGTGCCGACGTCGGCATCTTCAAAACTGCCTGTCAGATCAATGGTAACATCATCGCCGTTTATGAGACCGCTGTCTTGCAGCGTGGCGGTCAATACAGCAGCTGTGCTGCCGTCATAGGGCTTCGCCGCCGCCGTTACAACAGCTGTAACCGGTTTTTTGTCCGCGTAGAACATCCAGGTGGCGGTCTGATCGGTATAGCCGGCGGCTTTGCTGGTAGCCGTGACTGTGACGGAGCCCACGCCGGTGATCTTAAGCTGTCCGTTGGTAATGCTCGCAATCGAGGAACCGCCGACATCCCAGATCACTGTCCCGCTGCCGCCCGTGGTCCCCAGCTGGATGGTGTCGCCGTAGTAGACCTTCTCCCGTGTGCCGGTGATGGTCAAAGGCGTCTGGCCCGCCGGGGTGATTTTGAACTTGGTGTCAAAGACAGCATTAGTAAAATCGTAGTTGCTGCCTTTACTGGTAATGCTCAGGACGTATGTGCCTACTTGAATCAGGTCGCTGTTGTTATTTTCATCCAGATAGGTCACCGTGTACTCGCTGCCGTCGATCAATCGTCCCTGATCGTCTTTCACCGTGACCGTGGGCTCCTGCTTCTCGCCGTTGAAGGTCGCCGATGCCGGCGTTACCTGAATGGTGGGCTTGGTCACTTCGTTGGGGATGATGGAGGCCGTCACCGACTGCGGCGCACTGTCCGTGTGGTTGCCGTCGCCCTGGACCATGTAGTAGACGGTATAAGTTCCTACCGCCTTCCCGGTGGGAATGACCGGAACATAGGTCCCGGTTTCACTCAGGGAATACATCATGGTGCCGTCAGCGGTGCTGCCCGCCTGGATCAGCTCCTGCTCAGCGCCGATGTAGGGCAGATTTTCAAGTCCGTTCGGGGCTGTTGCCGTGGAGAGTGTCTTTGCGATTTCAAAGGTCCCGATACCGTTTACGATGTAGTTGCCGCCGTTGGCGTTGACGATAACGAGCGTCGCCGTTCCGGCGTTTACATTGTTCTGGCAGGACAGGGTGTATTCGGTGTTCGGGATGGTGATGCCGCCGTCCTCGACCGTGACCGCACTGTCAGCCGGAATTTGCGGATTGCCGGTATAGGGATAACTGCCTGACACCGTAACCTTCGGACTGATAACCTCCTTGGGCTTGATGGTCACGGACACTGAACCGGTGGCGCCGTCCAAGTGATTGCCATCTCCGACCACCCTGTAAGCTACCATGTAAGTGCCCGCCAGGTCAGCTTTGGGAATATCCCGGCTGTAGCTGCCGCCGTCCAGCGCATACTCGATGTGGCCGCCCGTCACGGTACCTCCGGTTACCAGCTCCTGCATCTGTCCGGTGTAAGTCAGGACCCTGGCCTGGGGATAAGTGACCAGCTGCGCACCGCTCTGACGAATCTCAAAGTTTACACTGCCGTTGACATTGTAGTTCCCGTTCCCGCTGTCCGTAATGATAACAGTGGCTTTTTGGCCTGGGGGACTCACGTTTTTATTGTCGCTGTAGCTTACCGTATACTCGCTGGCCGGGATTGTGACTGCGCTGCCATTCATGGTAGTGGTAATGGTAACGGCGGGCTTCCTCTCGGTGCCGTCGTAAGCATAGTAGTAAGTACCATCGGCTTCTTGCTGCAGGTCGTTGCCGGACAGCGTGGTATTCGCGTCATCCGCCGTCAGCGGCTTCCGGGTGATGGTCACCTGAATCGACTGCGGTTGGGAGTCGTTGTGGTTGGCGTCGCCCTTTTCCTTGTACCAGACCGTGTAGGTTCCCGCGTTGGTCCCGGTGGGAACTGTGGTGGAATACACGCCGTCCCGGGCATCGGAGTAGATGGTATTGGCGTCTCCGCCGTCTACAAGGGCCTGCGTTGTACTGTCGTACTCCCGGTCCTTCGCCGTCAATGACGGCGCTGTGGTGTCCGCCTTGAAAATGGATGCGGTGGTGGTGGCGGGGATCGTGACGGCGTATTTGTCGCTGATGACCGGGCCACCTGTAATATGGACTGTCTTGTTCATCCCGGCGTTTTCGTCAGCAAACTCGCCCGACAGCCCGCTGGTGTTGATACTGTCTGTTCCCAGCAGCGCGCCGTCTTCCCAGGCGACGTGGATTGCAGCATGCTTATCGCCGTTATACACCTTATCGTCTGCGGTGACAACCGCCGTGACCGGCTTGGGCTTTGCGGTAAAGGACCAGGTATCGCTGACAGTTCCATAGTTGGGGACTACCCTCTCCGCCTTGACCGTGACATCCCCAACATGGTTGACAGTGAGGACACCCGTGTCCGCGTCAATGGCGGCGATGCTGTCACCTTTCGTAATACTCCAGGTCACCGTCCCGTCTCCGGAACCGCCGATGGTATCCAGCGTAACGATATCGCCGTAATAGACCTGAGCGGGCTTGCCGGTGATTTTCAGCGCATCCTGCGTCGCTTTGACGATCTCGATCTGAACGGTCACATCAGCGAAAGTGTAGTTCTTGCCGGCAATCTGGGCAATTGTCGCCGTATAGGTGCCGGCGGCTGTCAGCAGTCCGTCGGTAACGGAGGGATCGTCATTGGCCCATGTGACGGTGTACTCTTTCTCTTCCATCACGATGTCTCCGTCTTTGACAGTGACCTTCGGGTCCTTCCTGGTACCGTCATACAGGAAGGAGGATTCCGACAGTTCTACCTGGGGATTGATAGGCTTGGGGTCAATGGTCACAGAAACAGGCGTTGCATTGACAGGCACCTCGGTGTAATCAGCGGTTCCGACTACCTTATAATAGACCTCGTATGTGCCGGCATCGGTCCCAGTGGGAATTTCAGGAGAGAAGTCGGTCCCGTTCAGCGAGTACACCAGAAAGCCCACATCGGTCTGTCCCGCCGTGACCAGCGCCTGGGGCTGTCTGTTGTAGGTCAGCGGGGCAATTTTTTTAGGATCGGCGGTAATCTGTGTGGTGGCCTGGGTGATCGCGGCCGTCACCGTGTCGGGATAGCTGATGGCGTATTTGGCCGCGTCCGTGCCGGCCACCTGGACGTGGGAGACGTCTAGCGTGACGGTTTTGTTCGTGCCGACATGGATATCGTCATAAGTGCCTGCCAGTCCGCTGATCGTGACGTTGTCGGCAGCGTTTACCAGATCACCGTTCGCCACAGTTCCTGTGATTTCAGCATCGTCAACGCTGTTTGTGCCATCATAGACCTTACTGCTCACCACAACGTCAGCCATCACTGGCTTGGGTACGGCGGTAAAGGTCAGCTGAGCCTGTACGGGATCATAGTTGGTATCTGCGGCCTTCTCCGCCGTGATGGTCACCTCACCAACGCCGGTAATGGTGACATTTCCGTCCGCATCTACAGTGGCGGGGCCTGCTGCATTCCAGGTCACAGCGCCGTTGGCGCTGCCGCCGCTGACGGTCAGCTGGAAGCTGTCTCCGTAGTTGGTGACGGATGGCTTTCCTTCTATCACCAACTCATCCTGAGAGATCTTGCCGATGGTGAAGTCCGCCGTATTGTCGGTTACCCCGGTCAGATCGTAGTTACCGCCTGCGGCGTCGGCGATTTCGATGGTGTAGGTGCCCGCGTCGATCGGATTAGAGGGAGTGCATGTCCATGTGTACTCCTCCTCCGGCAGTACCGTCTTGCCGTCTTTCACTGTTATTGCAGGCATCTTCTCCGCGCCGTTGTACTCAAAGGCGGCAGGGGTCAGCTCGATGGTGATGTCGGTAAGTGGCTTGCGCTGGATGGTCACAGGCACTTCCGTGATGGGGAAATCGTTGTGGTTCTTGTCTCCGGTCACCTTGTAATAGACCTTGTAGTCCCCCGCGTTGACGCCTGTGGGGATGTAGTCATGATACTCGGATGTGGAAGTCCCCAGCGCGTAATAGACCGTGCCGCCGTTGGTGGCGCCCGGGACAAGCAGCGCCTGCGCCTCGCCGTTGTAGGTGAGGGTTGCCGCAGATGGGGCCGGGTCAGCGATGTCCGCCTTGAGAATCTCGAAGGTGGTCGAGCCCGTCACAGTGTAGTTGCCGCCGGGATTGTCGGTGATGCTCACGGTGGCTGTGCCAGCGTCTTTGTTGTTGCTGTAGACGACGGTATACTCGCCTATATCTATGATGTCACTGCCATCCTTGACCACGACCTTGGGCTCTTTTGCGCTGCTGTCATAGGTGCAGCTGACAAAAGGAGTGCCGTTATCGTTTTGCAGCTCGATGGTGGGGTTCACCCCCTTGGGGGCGATGGTGACCTCCACCGAATCTGATAGGGAGTCGCTGTGGTTGCCGTCGCCCTGTACCTTATAATATACCTTGTAGGTCCCGGCGTCGGTCTTCATGGGGATATCCGCAGAATAGGTCCCGTTCTCGTCATCCACAGAGTAGACCATCGTGCCGCCCTCCGCCGTGCCCGCCGTCACGAGTCGCTGATCGTAGTTGGTGAAGAAGAGAGGACGGCCCGCCGGTTCCGGAGGGGTGAGGACATTGGCCTGTTTCTCGCTGATGGTAAAGTTTTTTGTTACAGGGGCAAAGGAATAGTTGCCGTCGTCCCTGGCCGTGACGGTCACGGCGGCATTCGTACCCACATCAATGTTGTTGCTGTAGACCGTCGTGTATTCGTTGTCAGGAATCAGCGTCGTCCCGTCGGCCTCGCAGAGGGTGACAACCGGCTCCTTTGGGGCGCCGTCGTAGACGAATGTCTCCGTGTCCAGCGTAATTTGCGGCGCCACCGCCTTTTTTTCAATCGTCACATCCACGCTGTCCTGTGGCAGGCCGGTATAATTGTCGGTCTCCTGGATACGGTACCAGACGGTATAAGTGCCCGCGTTGGTACCCTCCGGGAACGTGGTGGAATAGGGACCGTCCTCGCGCAGGGCATACTCCACATCTACGCCCGTGGTGTTCACGTTCGCCCCGGCGGCAATCAGCGTCTGGGCGGCTCCATTGTAGATCAGCGCAGCAGGAACCGGCGGCGTTGTAATTTCTACAATCGCCTTTTTAATCGTCGCCTTGACGGTGAGGCTGGAGTAGGAAATGTCGTAGTGCTGGGAGTTGTTTCCGGTGATCGTCGGAGTGCCCGACACAGTTACAGTCTTATCCGCACCGGCGTTTTCATCGTCGAACGTACCGATCAGGTCTGTAATTGTAATGACATCCCCGGGCAAAACGCCCTGCTCCACCACGGCGTGGACAACAGCGGTCCGGTTGCCGTCGAAGAATTTATCCTCCGCCGTCACGATGGCGGTGACTGGCTGTTTCATTGCGGTAAGCGTCCAGATAGCGATAGCATCGTCGTAGTTAATCACGCCGGTGGCGGGGTCTCTGCCAGACTTAGTCGCTTTTACCGTGGCCGAACCATGGCCAGTAATGGTGACATGTCCGCTGTTTGGGTCCACTGTGGCAACAACGTCCTTGCCGGTGGTGATTTCCCAAGTGACAATACCGTGGCCCGACCCGCCGGAGGTCTCTAAAGTATACTGCCCCCCGTAGACGACAGTGTTGGGTTTGTTGGTAATGTTCAGCGTCTCCTGCGCCCGAGAAGTGATCTGGAAGTAGGCCTCAACGGTTTTGATTTCATAATTGCCGTCCGGCTTGTCAGAAACTTCGACCGTCGCCTGACCCACATCCCGGTTGTTTTGATAGGTCACCTGGTACTCGTCATTGGGCAGGACAGTTTTATCATCGTTGTCTTTGACCGTGACACCAGGGTATTTCCACTCGCCGTCGTACTGATATTTCAACTGGGATAATTCAACAACAGGCGTAATGGGCTTGCGCTGAATCTTAACATCAGCGATCTCCGTGGGGTCCGGGGTGATGGCAAGGTAGTTGTCGGTTACCTCTACCGTGTACCAGACATGGTATTCTCCCGCATCGGTGCCAGTGGGAATGGTGCTGGAGAAGGAGCCGTCTGCACTTGTCGCAAACTTGATTTCCAGATTGTCACGCACCGCCGCAGGGACCAGGGTGCCTGGAGTAACCAACGCTTGGGCGGCGCGGTTGTAGGTCAGCTTTGCGGCGGCAGGGGCTGTGGCGATCGGGCTGATTTTCTCGATCACCAGCGTGACCGGCTCGCTGGAGGCCGCCTGATAGTCTGGACCCGCCGGGAGACTGACCACCACATGATAAGTACCGGCGTTCGTGGGCAGGCCGTTTGTGTAGGCGGTATCCCCTGCCTTTTTAAAAGAGTATTGGAGAAGATGATGCAGATCCTCCGCAGAAGTGATATTTATCTCCACAGGCGGAAGATCCGTTGACTCCACTTGACTGCCGTCATAGTCTACGGTCACCGGAACAGATATATCGGGGGTATCCCATTGAAGTACCGGTTTTTCCAGCTCCTCCTTGAGAAACGTGTAGTCCTGCGTAAATTCTCCGTTGTACGTCTTGCCGGTCACGGTAACTGTAACGGTATAGGAGGTGTTGCCAACATCGGCCTGTGTCGAGTAGGACACGGTGTAATCCGTGTCCTCCGTCAGGGCTTTGCCCTTCACCCTGACCGTGACAGTGCCGTTTGCCGGCTTGACTGAGCTGTCATAGGCCAGATCTTTCAGACTCTCCCGATCTACCTCAACCGTAATCTCATTGCCGCAGAGATCGCATGTTCCCGTCACGCTCTGATCAAAGGAAACTGTACACGGTTCTGTTCCGTTCACTGCGCAGAACGGACACTCCCAGGTGTGCTGCGCAGCGCCGGCGACGGGTGTGTAGACTTTGTTATCGTGGTCTGTACACTGGCCGACAACAACCGTATTGAGAGCCGCCACGTCTGCCGGAAGAACCGAATCACCGTTTTCGGTAAAATAGCCGCAGCCCGGCGCCAGCAGAGAGGCAAAATCGTCGGCCTGAATTGCGGCGCTTCTGCCAAAATAGCGGCCGGCGGAAAGATATACGTTTGCGCCGGAGGCAATGTTCAGGCCATACATTGCCCCCTGAATGTCAGTGCCCGGCTGTGTGATGTTCAGAGAACCGCCGGACATGACCTCTACACCGTCGCCCTTTTTGGCGACGACCTTGCCGGCCAGATACAGCTCGCCTTCCGCGGTGACCTGTATGGCGGTAGACTGCAGCCCGGTTAAGGTGTACGTGCCTGTGTTGAGAGTCAGCCTCTCTGATACCACATACGGGCTGTCATAGTCCTTATCTGCGTCTAACGTATGGGTTTTATCCGGGTTGTCAGGGGGAGTGTCGCCGTATGTCGCAGAATCCATCCCCTCGATCTGATCCAGCAGGGAAACGCAGGGCGACAGATCCACTTGCTGCTGTTCGTCATCGGTCAGCTCGTCACACCTGGCGTAAATCTCACGGAGCTGGGCCTGGACCTGCTCAAGGTTGTCCTCGGAAACGCTGTCGGGCAGTTGGGCGATCAACGCTTCGATGGGACATATGTGACAGACAAATGCACACGGCGCACCGGGATTTCCCGGGACATAACCGCAGGCATCGTCATGCTCATGGGAACAGGACAGCGTTCGGGTGATGCAGCCGCCGTCCTCTGTACACGCGTGGGTACACAAAGCCGGTTCTTCCGTCTCAGCAGTGCCGTCTGACGCCGGATAGCACTCGGCTGTATGCTCATGAACACAGTTTGTTTCTGTCGTATAGCAGCCGTCCTCGTGGTTATGTGTGCATTCCTGCTCCAATACCGGCGGAGCATACCCACACTCAGCTGTGTGCGCTGAATGATGCGGGCACAGTCCGTCGTCCTCGTCAGCGGCCAATACCCACACCGGACACAGGTTCAGGCACACAGCCAGAGTGATCACGAGACTTACTACTCTGCGTTTCATGCTATAACCTCCCAAATTTATGAGGAATTTGAGCGCAACTCCTCAATCTACCATTTTTGATTTTACCACTGAAACAGCAAATTGTCCACTGTTGAAACAACGAATTTAGCAATCTCTCGTCCACCAACAGAGAGGCGGCGAGTCGCGCCCGGAGAGGGCAACTACGATGTAGTTTTTCGTCTCCGAGGTTCCGGCGCTTCGCTGGTCCCGTTCAGATAGGGGTCCACCAGAACATCGCTGTGTGCTTCGCAGATGGTGTTGAAAATCACCGCCATGGTGTAGGCGGTGGAGTTCCTCACATCCCGCTGGTTGCTCCGCAGTTTGCCCTCCACGCTCTGGAGGATCACGGCATCCAGGTCCCACAGGCGGGAGCGCACGTTGGCCCGAGGCAGGACGGCTTTCCCGATCCGGAGGCTGTCCGAATAAAACAGCCGCTCGATGGCGTTGGCAAACACCTTCGCCGTCTCCGGATTGAATACCCACAGCTCGCAGTTGTCCAGAATCCGGGCAAGTTGCTCCTGTTCTCTCATGCCCAAAACGATGTTTCCTCCTGGCAGCGTCACGCCCGTCCGCCCCGCCGCCCGGCAGACAGACGGACTGGTCTCAGTATGTCTCGAATCAGTATGACTTTTTTCTTTTTGACTTGGGTGCGGCTTTGGCACTTCTGGATGTACTGTTCCCGCACTTCCAGAGATGCCGCTTTCGCACTTCTTGAATTGCTGTTCTGGTACTTCTAAGGCGGGTGTGGGGGTGTGTTCCGGGCATGGGATATTGTCAAGAGATGGGGATTCGGCACTTCTTGTTTCTGCATTCTCGGGCGGCTGTTTCTCCGGGATGCCGCCGGCGGCCTCATGCTCCGGTCCAACGAAGGGTACGCTGCCGCCTTTGACCTCCTCATTCTTCACCAGGGCCAGATAGATCTGGTTGGCATTGCCCCGACCGCATCGCTTCTCCCAGACCAACCCGGCGGCGGACAGTTCCTTCATGGACTCGATGGTCTTCCGGTAGCTGACCTGCATCTCATCGGCCAGGGAGTGGCGAGTGTAGATGATGAACACCTCTCCGTCCTCATTCACCCAGCCGTTAAGCCGGGAGAGCTGAAAGCGGTTGAACAAAAAGGTGTAGGCCACCTTGCTCTCCAGGGCCAACCCCATATAGCGGGGGTCGGTAAATAACCAGCGCGGCATCTGAAGGTGGTAGATATTCTGGATATCCCCCTGCTTCATCAGAGGGAAGGAGGGCTTTTGTGTCATGGGCGCTGCCTTCATAGTCAATCTCTCCTTTTTATGCGAGGAGGGACAGCGCACTCAGCGCCGTCCCTCCTCGTATTGGTCTCCACCCACGTCCTGGGGCAGTGTTTGCTTCTTACCCATAGCCTGCATCGGTGAAAAGTTGCACAGTCTCATACATCAGGCGTCGCATACTGTCAACATAAAGCACAGGATGTTGGCGGAAATCGGCGCGGCGGGCGGAGGAGAGGGCTTTGTCTCTTCCTGCCGTCACCCGCTGCTCCAGGGTCTCCGGGTCCTCTGCCGTGACCTCGATTCGCGTGTGCATGTAGTAAAAGTCCTCTCCCTGACGGTTCACAGCGTCCTTCAGGTAGAGGCCAGAGCTGATGGCACTGTCCAGCTCCTCGAAGTCTTGGCGGGTATCGCCCACATCCCGCATCCGGGAGCAGTTGACCATTGGCGCTGAGTGGGAAGCGTTTTGCGTTTGATATCATATGCATTGTAACTCTGACGGAAAGGTTTAGCAACAGTTTTCTGTCAGGGCATACCCTCAAATTCTACAGGGCTATATCCAAAGATAAGGCGGAAGGAAAGACTCAAGTCATAGTGTGGAATGTCAAAATCGTGTATAGGCAATCAGTCTGCTAAGGAGTATTCAAAGCTAGCATTGGGGTCCGTACGCTGAAACAGGAGGCTGTCCCCGTGCCAGAAGCGATAGCGCACCTCCGCGCAGAGACTCTCGTGGATGGTACGCTCCATGCGGCCCTCCACCGGAGCCCGGAGAGGCTGACGCCGTTCGCTCAGCAGTTCCGCCTCCAGGCGGTACCTCCCCTGACGGATAACCGCGCCGGAGGAGGACCACGTCTCGATTCGGACACCCCGGTAGGTGGCCAGACGGTATTCCCGGCCTCCATAAAAGACAGAGCAGATACAGCCGGTGAAGCTGCCCACAGGCAGAGGGATCGTCGCGATGGCAAGCATCAGACTGCCAGGTTCCGGCCCATCCCAAAGGCACTGCGTCCAGAGGTACTTGCTGGGAAAAGAGTGGCCCCGGTCCGTCTCAATATATCCAATTCCGCTGGAGAAATCCAGGCGTTCACCGTTCAGCTCCAGCGTTCCCTCCAGGGGGTGCCCCATGCTGATGACGCCATGTGAGCACTGCATTCCGGCGAAGAACCGGAACGGCCCCATGATGTCGGATTGCAGGGAAGTAAAGGAGCCGTAGTGAAGGGTTCCCTGAAGAGAGAGGCCGTCCTGCTGGATATGGAGGTCGATCCCCTCCTCGCCGAAACTGGACTGCCCGATCTGCACCAGAAAGGGCTGCCGGGAGACTTGCAGCTGTGACGCCGGGTACTCCAGCCACCACGCCCGATCCTTTGAAATAATCTGAAGAGAGGCGGTGCGGCGTCCCTCTCTGTCAATATGGAATGCGGGAATCAGCGCCAGTGTCTGTCCACGCGGATTTTGGTGCTTAAAGTACCACCCCTCAAAATAGGGACCCGTCCTGTTTGTGCCGTGGAAAAAACGTGTCACTTTTATCACCCCGGATTCAGTTTTCCCTGAATCTGGGTTTTTATATTAAGGAGTAATTCAATTCTTGCGGGATCGGTAGTATAATTCAAAGTTGTCTGCTGAGCGTTTTAGGTATAGAGATTTCATACTTATGACAAAAAGTTCATATGGAACAAGAAATATAAAAATTCATCGCCTAAAAACATCTGATTCTTGCGAAAAAATGTACTGCCAAGCTGTCTCAACTGAATTTTTTCAATTACCTCAATTATAATCTGTTCTTGATATTTTATATTTTTCTGGTTTCTGCAGATTTCCACCCCTGAAAGAAATATCGAATGATGGCGGTTCACACCAACAATAATTTTGCAAATATCATATTCCGGCGTCTCATCATTGCCCGTTATAATTCTAGAGTTGTCAAAACTTATTGGATAATATTCGAAAACTTCCGCTCCGAGTTTATTGAGAACCTCACTTTTAATTTTAATTAAGAAGTTACCATTGATCTTTCCCTTAAACAGCTCCCGCAGTGTCTCGTTGTTGCTTTTAGAAATAGCCTGAGCAAGCTGTGGTAGATTTGGCAGAGGACTAATAGAATTTTTCATATGTAATTCTCCCTTTGAATGAGCAAATACATTCTGTATATATCCGCTCAGAAAAGTCGGGAAGCGGCTCAATCCTTGGGGGACTGTATCCAAAGAAATACCGTGTGGTTCCACACCGAAGTGGAACGGCAGAATTGATAGCCCAGCTGGTCAAAGGCCTGGAGGGCCTCCGGGCTTTTGATTTGGTTCTCCGCCAGCCAGCGCACCATCTGCCCGCGGGCCATCTTGCATTTGGTGCCCTTTTCAACGACCTTGCCGTCTTTCAGCTCTCCAAAGGCACAGGTGACAAACTGAACAGTTTTAGGCAGGTAAGTCTCCACCGCTCTGCTGTACTCCCTGGAAGCCAGATTCAGCACCACATCCGTCTCCAAGGCCAGCTGCCGGGCCAGACAGTTCCCCCAAAACTGATACAGGTCCCGGCAGCTGTCCACCATCAGCTTTGCCTGCATTTCCAGCCGGTAGGGAGTCACGCCGTCAAAGGGCCGCAGCAGGCCGTAGAAGCCGGAGAGGATGCGCAGATGCTCCCGAAGGTAGTCCAAGTGGGCCGTCTCCATCACGCCGGGGGCCATGTAGCGGTACTGGATGCCCTCGTAGGAGAGAATCGCCGGGGTGAGATTACGGCGCAGGTTCATCTGCTCCAGCCGTTCCACGTTCAGCTTGGCAATGGCATCATTGCACTTCCAAAGGGCCTGCAATTCCTTGGGAGACATGCCCTGGAGGACAGTTTTCAGCCGCTCTGTCCGCTCCAGAAACTGTGGCAGGCTGCCCACGGCAAAGCTGTCCGTATCCACCACCATTTTCTTCGCTGGGGCGATGATGATGCGCATAGGTCTACTCCTTCATTTTTTGCAGCGCCGCCACAATATCCTTCAAAACCAGAGGCTGCATGCTGTCCGGGTAGCCGCTCAAGTCGGCCTGCTCCAGCGCCGCCCGGATACGGGGAATTAGCTCCGGCTTCGCCTCCGCGATTTCGGGAAACGCCGCCACGCACTGACGGGCCGTGATGGGCTTCACATCGGTCACATGAGATAAAAATTCATCCAGCAGCGTGTCAAATTTCCCCTCCCTGTCCCAGCGAGCGTTGGCGGCCAGAATGGCGATTGCCCGATTGCGGACCAGGGAGTTTTTATGCCGCAAAAGCTCGGCGAAGCGGTCAAAACAGGGATACCAGGCATCGGAGTCCCGACTTTCCGCTACGATCTGCTGAGTAAACGCATAGGCGTCTTTGGTGTCCTTTCCCGTCAAGCGGGCAATACAAGCGTCGAAGTCCATATCAGATCAGCACCCCCTCGCAGTGGTCGATTTCGTGCTGGATGATCTGTGCTGTCCAGCCGATGAAGGTCTTAAAGCGTGTTTGAAACTGCTCATTCTGGTACTGCACCTTGATGGACTGCCAGCGTTTGGCCTTCCGGGTGCCGGTGAGGGAGAGACAGCCCTCCTCCGCCTCGTAGGGTCCGGACTTCTTGACGATCTCCGGGTTGAACATCACCATGTACTTGCCCTCGTTGTCAAAGACGATGATCCGCTTGCTGACACCAATCATGTTGGCTGCCATGCCCACACAGCCGTCCTTGTGGGCAGTCAGGGTGTCCAACAGGTCCTGGGCGACAGTCAAGTCCCCCAGGGTGGCTGCTTCGGCCTTTTGGGAGAGGAACACTTCATCCCTTATGATATCTCGTACCATATACTGCGCCTCCATTACGCACTTCCCCCAGGGGGAAATTTGTGGTATACTCACTAAAATAGCACAAACGAGGGAAAAAGGCAAATTGGGGGCGGCGGATGGTATGGGAAAAAAAGCGACAGAGGTTGTGGCGGCACTGATTTGGGATGGGGGCAGGTTTCTGATCTGCCAGCGTCCGGCCCACAAGGCACGGGGATTGCTGTGGGAGTTTGTGGGCGGAAAGGTGGAACCGGGGGAATCAAAAGAGCAAGCACTGGTGAGGGAGTGCCGGGAGGAACTGGCTGTCACTATTTCAGTGGGCGAAGTATTCATGGAAGTTGATCACGATTACCCTGACCTGTATGTACATCTGACACTGTTCAATGCGGCAATCATTGAGGGAACGCCTCAGATGCTGGAGCACAATGATATCCGCTGGATCACTCCAGAGGAGATACCACAGTATGAATTTTGCCCGGCGGATGAGGAGATTTTGAGAAGACTGCAAACGAAGTTGGGTAAAAGTGGAACCTTATGTTGTTTTGTTCCGATACATGATGTATAATGAAAAATAGATATTGAATGTGCTCTGATTTTGAAGGATGCAAGGAGGGCAAGTATGGAATATTTAACGACAGCGGAGTTGTCTGTGCAATGGAATATCACACCACGCAGGATCGGGTTCCTGTGTGCGGATGGACGGATAGATGGTGCAA
>CATONV010000031.1 GCA_951801655.1 uncultured Oscillospiraceae bacterium
CCTGGCTGGAGTATGAGACCGACCTGAGCGACGTGTTCTATGTCCGCATCGACAAAAACCGCAAGCTGCCCGTTACCTGCCTGATCCGGGCCCTGGGGCCCCGGACAGACCCGGAGATCACCGAGCTATTTGGCGAGGACGAGCGCATACTGGCTACGCTGGAAAAGGACGCCTGCAAGACCTACGAGGAGGCCATGCTGGAGATCTACCGCAAGCTGCGCCCCGGCGAGCCCCCCACGCTGGACTCCGCCGAAACCCTCATCAACGCCACCTTCTTCGATCACCGCCGGTACGACCTGTCCACTGTGGGCCGCTATAAGTTTAACAAGAAGATGGCCCTATGGGCCCGGCTGTCCGGCTGCCGTCTGGCCCAGCCCATTGCCGACCCCCGCACCGGCGAGATCATCGCCGAGGCTGGCGAGGTCCTTACCCGGGAGCGGGCCCAGGAGCTGGACTCCCGGGGCGTCAACCGGGCGATAGTGGACGTCGACGGCAAAGCAGCGGTGGTCTTCTCCAACAATATGGTGGACAAGAAGGGCTTTATTGCCCTCACCGGCTTTGACCCTGCCGAGGTCGGCATCGACGAGATGGTCTCCTTCCCCGTGCTGTGCGCTCTGGCGGACCAGTACCATGGGGACGAACTGAAGGACGCGATCCGCCGGGCCAGGGAGGAGCTGATCCCCAACCACATCACTGTGGCTGATATCATGGCTTCTATCAACTACCTCAACTGCCTGGCTAACAACATCGGCATTCCTGACGACATCGACCACCTGGGCAACCGCCGTCTGCGCTGTGTGGGCGAGCTGATCCAGAACCAGTTCCGCATCGGCTTCTCCCGCATGGAGCGTGTCATTCGGGAGAGGATGACCACCCAGGACCTGGACGTGGTCACCCCCCAGTCTCTCATCAACATCCGACCTGTCACCGCCGCCATCAAGGAGTTCTTCGGGTCCTCTCCCCTGTCCCAGTTCATGGACCAGACCAACCCTCTGGCCGAGCTGACCCACAAGCGCCGTCTGTCTGCCCTGGGTCCCGGCGGCCTGAGCCGTGACCGGGCCTCCTTCGATGTGCGTGACGTTCACTACTCCCACTACGGTCGCCTGTGCCCCATTGAGACTCCCGAAGGTCCCAACATCGGCCTGATTTCCTACCTGGCCTCCTACGCCCGGATCAACAAGTACGGCTTCATCGAGGCCCCCTACCGCCGTGTGGACAAGGAGACCGGCAAACTCACCGACGAGATCACCTATATGACCGCCGACATGGAAGATGAGTTCATCATCGGCCAGGCCACCGAGCCGGTGGATGAGGACGGCTGTCTGGCGAACGAGCGCGTCACCTGCCGCCACCGCAACGAGACCATCTCCGTGGACCGGCGCCGAGTGGACTATGTGGACGTGTCGCCCAAGATGATGGTCTCTGTGGCCACCGCCATGATCCCCTTCCTCCAGAACGATGACGCCAACCGCGCCCTGATGGGCGCCAACATGCAGCGTCAGGCCGTCCCCCTGCTCCGCCCGGAGGCCCCCATCGTGGCCACCGGCCAGGAGCACAAGAACTGCATCGACTCCGAGGTGGCCATTCTGGCCGAGGGCCCGGGCACCGTTACCAAGGTGTCCGCCCGGTATATCACCGTGGCCTATGACAATGGCCGCACCAAGGACTACCGCCTGACCAAATACCTGCGCTCCAACCACACCACCTGCATCAATCAGAGGCCCATCGTGGACGCCGGACAGCGAGTGGACTTCCAGGACGTGCTGGCCGACGGTCCCTCCACCGACCGGGGCGAGGTGGCCCTGGGTCGGAACATCCTCATGGGCTTTATGACCTGGGAAGGCTACAACTACGAGGACGCCATCCTCCTCAACGAGAGAATGGTGAAGGACGATGTGTTCACCTCCATCCACATTGAGGAGTATGAGACCGAGGCCCGGGACACCAAGCTGGGCCCCGAGACCATCACCCGGGACATCCCCAACGTGGGCGAGGACGCCCTGAAGGACCTGGACGAGCACGGCATCATCCGGGTGGGCGCGGAGATCCGCGCCGGCGACTATCTGGTGGGCAAGGTCACCCCCAAGGGCGAGGCCGAGGCCACCGCCGAGGAGAAGCTGCTCCGGGCCATCTTTGGCGAGAAAGCTCGCGAGGTCCGGGACACCTCTTTGAAGGTGCCCCACGGCGAGGCGGGCATCGTGGTGGATGTGAAGGTCTTCACCCGGGAAGGCGGCGACGAGCTGGGCCCCGGCGTCAATCAGGTGGTCCGGGTCTATATCGCCCAGAAGCGGAAAATTTCCGTGGGTGACAAGATGGCCGGCCGCCACGGCAACAAGGGCGTGGTGTCCCGCATCCTGCCCCAGGAGGACATGCCCTTCCTCCCCGACGGCACCCCCCTGGATATTGTTCTGAACCCCCTGGGCGTGCCCTCTCGTATGAACATCGGCCAGGTGCTGGAGGTCCATCTGGGCTACGCCGCCAGGACCCTGGGCTGGAAGGTGGCCACCCCCATCTTCAACGGCGCCACCGAGGCCGATATTCAGGAGTGCCTGAAGCTGGCCGGCCTGGCCAGAACAGTGGGCCGGGACGAGCCCCTGATCGGCAAGCAGCTCTACCTGTCCGACGAGGGGGAGACCGCTGAAAAGGCAGCTGTCGTCCCCAGCGGAGCCGACCGTCCCGCCATGCGCCCCCTCACCGCCGAGGAGATGGCCGACACCACCCAGGTAGCCCAGTGGCAGCAGGAGGGTCGGTTGCGTATTGTGGACGGCAAGAACTGGCTGTACGACGGCCGCACCGGCCGCCGCTTCGACAACCCCGTCACCGTAGGCTATGTCTACTTCCTCAAGCTCCACCACCTGGTGGACGACAAGATCCACGCCCGTGCCACCGGCCCCTACTCCCTGGTCACCCAGCAGCCTCTGGGCGGCAAGGCCCAGTTCGGCGGCCAGCGCTTCGGCGAGATGGAGGTGTGGGCCCTGGAGGCCTACGGCGCCGCCTACACCCTGCAAGAGATTTTGACGGTCAAATCGGACGATGTAACGGGGCGTGTCAAAACTTACGAGGCCATTGTCAAGGGCCTGAACGTGCCCAAGCCCGGCGTGCCCGAGTCCTTTAAGGTGCTTATCAAGGAGCTGCAGTCCCTGTGTCTGGACATGAAGGTACTGGACAGTCAGGGCAACGAGATCGAGCTGAAGGACGAGGACGAGGACACCTACCAGCCCGTCCGGGACGACTACTACGACCGGGAGGACGACTTCGGCTACCAGGCCGACGCCGACTTTGCCTCCGCCGGCGGCTTCGGCTTCAAGGGCGAAAGTGACGACGACGATCTTACCGTCGGCGAGGAGGAGAAAACTGACGACGCCCTCTTTGCCGAAGACGACTATAATTGACACAGGGAGGAGATCAAAACATGAGCTACGCTGAGTTTGACGCGATCCGCATCGGGATCGCCTCCCCCGAGCAGATCCGCGAGTGGTCCTTTGGCGAAGTAAAGCGCCCGGAGACCATCAACTACCGCACCCTCAAGCCTGAGAAGGACGGATTGTTCTGCGAAAAAATCTTTGGCCCAACCAAGGACTGGGAGTGCAACTGCGGCAAGTACAAGAAGATTCGCTACAAGGGCAAGGTGTGTGACCGCTGCGGCGTGGAGATTACCAAGGCCAAGGTCCGCCGGGAGAGAATGGGCCACATTGAGCTGGCCGCTCCCGTCTCCCACATCTGGTACTTTAAGGGTATCCCCTCCCGGATGGGCCTGCTGCTGGACATCAGCCCCCGGATTCTGGAGAAGGTGCTGTACTTCGCCGCCTATATCGTGATCGACCCCGGCTTCTCCCCTCTGTCCAAGAATCAGATCCTGTCTGAGAAGGAATACCGGGACATGCGGGAGAAGTACGAGGACGACTTCGACGCCGGCATGGGTGCCGAGGCCGTGAAGAAGCTGCTCCAGCAGATCAACCTGGATGAGCTGTCCGAGCAGCTGCGCCGTGAGCTGAAGGACGCCTCCGGGCAGAAGAAGGTCAAGATTATCAAGCGGCTGGAGGTGGTGGACGCCTTCCGCCTGTCGGGCAACAAGCCAGAGTGGATGATCATCGACGTTCTGCCGGTGATTCCCCCGGAGATTCGGCCCATGGTCCCCCTGGACGGCGGGCGCTACGCCTCCTCCGACTTAAACGACCTGTACCGCCGGGTCATCAACCGAAACAACCGACTGAAGCGGCTGATCCAGCTCAATGCCCCCGATATTATCGTGCGCAACGAGAAGCGCATGCTCCAGGAGGCGGTGGACGCCCTCATTGACAACGGCCGCCGGGGCCGGGCCGTCACCGGGGCAAACAACCGGGCTCTCAAGTCCCTGAGCGACATGCTCAAGGGCAAGCAGGGCCGCTTCCGCCAGAATCTGCTGGGCAAGCGCGTGGACTACTCCGGCCGCTCCGTTATCGTGGTGGGCCCCTCCCTGAAGATTTACCAGTGCGGCCTGCCCAAGGAGATGGCCATTGAGCTGTTCCGCCCCTTCGTCATGAAGAAGCTGGTGGACGACGGCCTGGCCAACAACATCAAGGCCGCCAAGAAGATGGTGGAGAAGGGCGAGGCCGCCGTGTGGGACGCCCTGGAGTTCGTCATCAAGGACCACCCCGTCATGCTCAACCGCGCCCCTACCCTCCACCGTCTGGGCATCCAGGCCTTCGAGCCGGTGCTGGTGGAGGGCCGGGCCATCAAGCTCCACCCCCTGGTGTGTACCGCCTTCAACGCCGACTTCGACGGCGACCAGATGGCCGTCCACGTCCCCCTGTCCGCCGAGGCCCAGACCGAGGCCCGGGTTCTCATGCTGTCGGCCAACAACCTGCTGCGTCCCCAGGACGGCGGCCCGGTTACCATTCCCTCTCAGGACATGATCCTGGGTGCCTACTACCTGACCTACACCCGGGACGAGGGGGACGTGAACCACGCCTTTGCCGACAAGGACGAGGCCATGCTGGCCTATGACGCCGGCATTATCACCCTCCACACCCCCATTCAGGTGCGCCTGTACCGTGAGGTGGACGGCGAGATGCGCCACAAGCTGGTCACCACCACCGTGGGCAGGCTGATCTATAACGAGGCCATCCCCCAGGATCTGGGCTTTGTGGATCGCACCGATCCCGAGGCCATGTTTGACCCCGAGGTCAACTTTGTGGTGGGCAAGAAGCAGCTGGGCAAGATCATCGACAAGTGTATCAGTAAGCACGGCTTCACCACCTCCGCCGGTATGCTGGACGCCATCAAGGACCTGGGTTACCACTACTCCACCGTGGGCTCCCTCACCGTGGCCATTGCCGACATGACCGTCCCCTCCAGGAAGTACGAGCTCATTGGCGACACGGAGCAGGAGATTGTCCGTATCGACAAGCAGTATCGCCGGGGCCTTATCACCAACGATGAACGCTACCGCCTCACCGTCTCCGCCTGGGAAAAGACCACCAAGGACGTCACCGACGCCCTCCAGGAGTCCATGGACCAGTACAACCCCATCTTTATGATGGCTGACTCGGGAGCCCGTGGTTCCATGGCCCAGATCCGTCAGCTGGCCGGCATGCGCGGCCTGATGGCCGACACCGCCGGACGTACCATCGAAATTCCCATCAAGGCCAACTTCCGTGAGGGCCTGTCGGTGCTGGAATACTTCATCTCCTCCAGAGGCGCCCGAAAGGGCATGGCCGACACCGCCCTGCGTACCGCTGACTCGGGCTATCTGACCCGCCGTCTGGTGGACGTGTCCCAGCAGGTTATCATCCGCGAACAGGACTGCGGCACAAAGGATGGCATCCTGGTCAGCGAGATTGAGGAACACGGTCAGGTCATCGAGACCTTTGCCGAACGTGTCCACGGCCGCTACCCCACCGAGGATATTGTGGATCCCGCCACCGGCGAGGTTCTCTTTACCAAGGAAACTATGCTCCGCAAGGATGACGCTAAAATTCTGGAGGACCATGGCATCCATCAGGTCAAGATCCGTTCCGTCCTCACATGCCGGGCGCGGAGCGGCGTGTGCGCCAAGTGCTACGGCATTAACCTGGCTATCGGCGAGCCTGTGGGCGCCGGCGAGGCGGTGGGTATCATTGCCGCCCAGTCCATCGGCGAGCCGGGCACTCAGCTGACCATGCGCACCTTCCACACCGGCGGCGTGGCCGGTGGCGACATCACCCAAGGTCTTCCCCGTGTAGAGGAGCTGTTTGAGGCCCGCAAGCCCAAGAAGATGGCCCAGCTGGCCGAGATCTCCGGCCGCGTGTCCATTGAGGAGACCAAGCGCAATGTGATGTGCAATGTCACCATCACCTCCGACGACGGCGAGGTGGTCACCTATGCTCTGCCCTACTCCTCCGGCATCAAGGTGAAGGAGGGCGACGTGGTGCAGAAGGGCGTGGAACTCACCGAGGGCGTCCTGTCCCCCCACGATGTGCTGCGCATTCGGGGCCTGTCCGACTGTCACAACTACCTGATCTGCGAGGTACAGAAGCCCTACCGCCAGCAGGGCGTGGACATCAACGACAAGCATATCGAGGTCATCGTCAGCCAAATGATGCGCAAGGTGCGGGTGGAGGAGACCGGCAGCTCCGAGCTGCTGTCCGGTTCCACTGTCGACCTGGTGGATTTCCTGGACGCTCAGGACGCCATTCAGGCCCGTATTGACGCCGGCGAAAAGGATGAGCTGGGTCAGGACCTGGTCCTGCCCACCTGCACCCGGTTGCTTATGGGCATCACCAAAGCCTCTCTGGCCACCGAGTCCTTCCTGTCCGCCGCCTCCTTCCAGGAGACCACCAAGGTGCTCACCGAGGCCGCCATCAAGGGCAAGGTGGACCACCTCCAGGGCTTGAAGGAGAATGTCATCATCGGCAAGCTGATCCCTGCCGGCTCCGGCCTGGCCCAGTACCGCCAGGAAGATGTCATTGACGACGAGGGCAATTTGATCGCCCAGGCCCGCCGCCGTCCTGAGCGCGAGGTCAATATGGACTTCAGCGTGGATGAGGACGACAGCGCCGGTGAGGATATCGACGATTTTCTTGCCGACGCCGAGCTGGGTCCTCTGGAACTGGAGACCGCCTCTGAGATCCAGACTCAGGAAGCCGAGGTTTAAGCCGCATTTTAAAAGGGGGACTGCCCATTCGGGCAGTCCCCCTTTCTTTTGTCGGACCCTTCAGTAAGTTTACATAACTTTAATTTATACTAACTCAGCTCTGCTTTC
This sequence comes from uncultured Oscillospiraceae bacterium, assembly GCA_951801655.1. Lineage (GTDB taxonomy): Bacteria > Bacillota > Clostridia > Oscillospirales > Oscillospiraceae > Lawsonibacter. The sequence goes on from CATONV010000031.1 coordinate 7,223, forward strand.
CCCGCTTTCTCAGCTTTACGATCAGCACCGCCGTAACCGCCACCACCGCAGCCACCAGTCCCCCGGCAACCGGGAACAGCTGAGGCCCGGCCTTAACAGTGACGCTACCTCTCTCCTGGGCAGGCGAGGGAGTAACCGGGACGACGGCGGTGTCCAGCTTTATATTCATGGGATCATCCAGACAGACCCAGCCATCCCGCCGTCCCATATAGTAACCCACATAGCCCCAGCGTAGGAACGCCTCGTCAGTATAGATTTCTGTGAAGGCCTCAGAAAATGGCAGGTAATCCTTGTCCTCTCTCACGGTTGTCTCCCAAGTCGGGCCGTTTGGATAGCTGTAGACAACCGCCTCCTGAAAATCCACCGCCGCCGGTTCTCCACTAACGATCTCCGCGGCGTGGTCCTCTTTAAATGCATGACTGTCGTAGACCAGAGACAGGTCGTCCATGGGTACCCACCCCTCTACCTCACTGTCGTCCACCCAGCACAGGTAGCCCCAGGCAGTTTCTTTCTCCTCCCAGGTAAACTGAATGGTCCCCTGCAAACCGTTGTCTAGGGTAGATTTGCTCATGCCGCCGGGGGCAGTCAAAACGGTCACTGTCCCGCCGTACCCCTCCAGCTGGTATCTTCGATTTACATAATTGCATTCCTCTCGATGCTTTTCATAAAAGGAGTCATAGGTCTCCCAGATCATGTCCGCAGCGGCGGGCGGAATCACAGTCAGCACAGCCAGCAAAGCCAAACTCAGGGAAAATAGTTTTCGTTTCATTTCAAATACCTCGTTTCTCTAAAGCATCAGTCCGGTGAGGAAGGAAATCGCATTGGCCCCCAGCGCAAAGACCCATGGCCGTCTGATCTGGCTGCGGTGGGCGTAAATCAGCCCCTCCGCCGCCACCGCCCCCAGCTCCAACGCCAGGGTCACAACACTCAGCAGTCCGGGAGCATACCATGCGGCGATGTGGTGACACAGCACCACCGCCGGATTGGTCAGCACGTTGGCCAGAACCACTGCGGGCATGTCCCGCCGCTCCACCCGCCATACCAGGGCAAAGGCCAGTTCCAAGGCCAACGTCAGTGCCAGTGACACCGCCAGCGATAGAAACAGCGCCATCACAGTCCTCCCCATCTCAGTCCCAGCGCCAGCAGCCCCAGGGAACACAGCGTTCCCGCGGCATAACCGGCCCCGCCTCCTGGCAGGGCGGGCCAGCCTAACCAGACCGGCAGAAAGCCCAGAAACAGGGCAAAGGTAAGCGTCCCAAAGGCGAAGCCCTTTCCGCCGGGGAGAAGCCTGGCCGCCGCCCACAGGGTAATCGGCATGGTCATGTTGAACAAAAAAACCGCCGCTGTCCCTGCGAGAGGGTAGTCGCTCAGGAAGAAGCAGACCGCCGACAGCCCCAGGGACAAAGACGCCGCCCGAGTCATTCCCATCCGGTCACCCAAAAATCCCCCTGCGGCCTTACCCAGCGCAACGGCGCACACCACACCGAAGGCCCACCCTCCTGTCTTCCAGGGGAAAGCCATACCCTGATAGGAGCGCAGCGCTACCACAAGGAAGAGGCATGCCAGCGCCCCCACCTGCTTCCGGTCTGGAGAGGACAGCGGAACCTGCTGTGTCCGCCCGTCCATCCGTCCAAACACCCACGTCAGCAGGAGCAGTCCCGCAACGGCCGCCCCTCCTGGAACAGAGTCCCGCAGCGCCGTGCCAAGGCAGATGCCGAGGGCCCCGGGGGCGACAAAAATTCCCAGAGGCCCGGCCCGTTCGCCTTTTTCACTCAGCGCCTGAATCCCGCCGCCCACGTGGAAGCAGGCGTTGCCCAGCCCGGCTGTTACCGCCGCCGCTGCGGGGAAGGCGGCCAAGGCCCACCCCAGCGCAGCCAGGCCGCAGCCCAGGGCCGCCGTCCTGCCGTTCCAGCCAGTCCGATCAGCCAGCAGTCCGACAGGCATCTGCAAGGAGAAGGCACAGAAATTATAGAGAAGGGCGCACAGCGCCCACTCTCCTGTCCCGGACAGCCGGGAAAACATCAGCAGCGCACAGCTGAAGTCCATCCAGAAATGTCCCAGAGAATAGATACACAGCCGCCTGCCGGCCCGCCCCATAGTCTCCGCCTCCTCTGTCGTCCTCTTAATCGTATAGACGCATTTTACAGGACATGGTTTCGCCCGCAGAGAAAATTATCTCTTTTTGCAGCGCAGGCGAAGGTCGATATAATCGTTACCTTCGCCTGCATCACTCTATTTGGATTCAAACTCCCTGACCAGGGGAGGAAGCTGAGAGATCATATTATCCATATCCTCAAACATGGCGCTCTTGGTGGTACCCAGCCGGCTGGCGCTGTCGATATGCTTCACAACCTCCTGATATTGTTCTCTGATCTGCTCAAAGAACTGCCGCAGCTCTTGCAGCTCTCTCTGAGACGCCTGAATCACCCCTGAGATCTCCCCCTGAACCGACACCGCCCCATCTGCGGCCTGAGTAATCCTCTGAAAGCTCTCATCGGTCTGCTCCACAATACCCACACTCTGTCCCAGCGTACTTTGTGACACCGAAATGCTGCTGCTGAGCTGGTTGGAGCTGCTCTCCACGTCGCTGATTCCGGTATCCACCTCTCCCGCCAGCACCTTAATCTCCTTGGCCAGCTCCTTCACCTGGGCGGCCACCACGGCAAAACTCTTGCCCGCCTCGCCGGCCCGGGCCGCCTCGATAGAGGCGTTGATGGCTAAAATATTGGTCTGGTCGGCGATGGACACAATTTTCCCCATGCACTGCTGAATCTCCCGAATCGCGTCCTGCAGCTGGGTAAAGGTTTTTGACATCTCGTCGTAGGACTCCTGAACCCGCAAGGAGGTGCGGCCCAGCTCCTCCATCTTCTCCTGGGCCTCAGAAACCGTCTGGGCCACCTCGCCGCGCACCTGATTAAACTGCTCCGCCGTTTGGTCGATATTGGAGAAGGACTGTCCCAGGTCCTGCAGCTTCATCTGAAACTGCTCCGTCTCGTTGAGAACCCCGGAGAAGGAGCGGCCCACCATACTCAGCTCCCAAAGGGAGGCCACCTCTTTCTGCACCAGCTCCTTCTGGTACTCCTTCAGGCTGCCCGCCACGTGGAGAACCGGATAGAGACTCTTCTCCTCCCGGACTGGTTCCTGCCTTTTTTTCCTAAACAACATTGCTGTTTCCTCCCTCACTCAAATACCACGCAGGTCATGGACTGATTCACAAAGCGATTGTTGTAGTGCTCGCCGTAGCCGACAAAGCCGGCGTGGCACCCCAGGGCCGACATTTCCCGCAGGTAATCCCGCATATAGCCCCTCTCGGAGAACAGCTTATACCGAAACAGGCAGTTGACGGAGAAGATGGCCGAGCGATGGGGAAAATCCTGGCATATCTGCCGGATCGTGTCCTTTGTAATGGCCTGATAATCACCCAGCTCCAGCAGAATCAGCACGTCGGAGTCGTTGACCTGGCGGAAGCAGGCCAAGGCGTTGCCGTTGACCTCCTTGATGGAGATAATACAGGTGTCGTCTCCGTTAATCTTGCCAAAGGGATTTTGAAAGGTTCTGGTCAGGATCTCCTCGTCCGTTACGTGGAGGATATCCTTGTATACCTGCTTGGCCGGCTTGCCGTTGAGGGAGCCCAGAATATAGTTGGCCCGATCCGTGTTGGAGGCGATAAAGCGGTAATCTCCCAACTGATGATAGATATTCTCCTTGTAAGTCTTGACTCTGCCGTTCTGGTTGCGCACCAGCCCGTAGGCCACCGCGTCCTCATAGATCCGTCCATTGGCGGACACCTTTCCCTGATCGCCGGTCCCGCCCACCAGCGAGATTCCCCGCTGGCGCAGAGCGGTGCAGATCGTGGTCAGGACGCAGGCGTCGTTCCCGGCGCAGAAGTCGATACACACTGTGTCCCGGCCTGTACCGCCTACCGTCTGCATATCCTGTTCCAGACGCTTTATGTACTTCACCGGCATAGTGGAGATCTGTTCCAGCACATTGGCCGAAGCGGTGACGCCGTCACAGAAGGCGATAATCCCCACGCCGTGCTCCACCACGCCCAGCTGGTAGCACATGCCGATACACCCGATGCTGGGCACCCCGGGAAAACACTTCTCCAGAGCAGCCACATGCTCTTCAAACTGGGTATCGTTCGACAGCAACATAATAAACTGCGGATGATACAGGCCCTGGATCGCTTCTTTTAAGTCTCCTCTCTGACTCATACCATAAAACTGCTTCATAACAGCCGACTCCCTTCGAGATATACTCCGCCCGGCCCCGCTTTAATCATTGGGACACAAGCACTATGGTCCTAATTTTTAATTATACTTTACCGGTTTGGATGTGTCAATAACCGGGGTATCAATTTTCCCTCCCCTGTAAAAGACGCGCCGGATGCCTTTGGGCATCCGGCGCATATTTTATTTCCGGGTCTCCCGCTGGAATTTGGCCAGATAAGCGTCCTGCAGCAGCTTGATACGCCGGGGGTCCTTACCGCCCACGGGGATGTGGTCGATGGACTCCACCTTCATGCACAGGGCACTGGAGCTGGTGACGATGATCTCGTCGGCATTCATCAGCTCCACCATAGAGAAGGGCTCCTCCAGCGTAGGGATGCCGTTCTCCTTCGCCAAGGCCAGCAGGTGCTTTCTGGTAATGCCGGGAAGGATCAGCTCGTCGGTGGGGGCGGTGCGCAGCACGCCGTCTTTCAGAATAGAGATGTTGCTGTGGGCGCACTCGGTGACTCTGCTGCCCCGATGGAGAACCGCCTCGTCACAGCCGGCCTCCAGCGCCCGCTGGTTGGCCAGCACGCTGGGGATCAGGTTCAGCGTTTTGATGTTGCACAGCTTAAAGCGGTTGTCCTCCAAAGAGATCAGCCTGTAGGGCTTTTCCATAGACTTCATGGCGTGGGGCTTCACATAGGCCATGAGGGTGGGCTCCACCTCCGCGCCGGGGAACACATGGTTCCGGGGGGCCACGCCCCGGGAAATCTGCCAGTAGAGAAAGTGGACAGGGGCGTCCTCCGCCGCGTCGATTACCTTCTGCAGCTCCGCCTTCATCTTCTCCCTCTCCATCTTAAAGGGAATCTCCAGCAGGCGCAGACTGTTGTACATCCGGTCCAGGTGGTCCTCAATGGCGAAGGGGACCCGGTTGGCCACGCAGGTGGCCTCGTAGATGCCATCGCCGAAGTAGAGGGCCCGGTCGTTCATGGGCACCTTCATCTCTTCCAGGGGGCCGATCTCGCCGTTATAGTAGCCGACATTTTTCCACATGATATTTTCCTCCATTTTTATTTTTCATTCACGCGGGCGCATAATATACGCCCCTACACTCCAAACTGGTCCCGCCCTGTAGGGGTGGATATCATCCGCCCGCTCAAAACACACGTTTCCGCCTGTCCTCCTGGTTCAATAGACATTGTTTCTTCTTTCCTCATAGATCTGATACACCTTCCAGATCACCCAGGCGCACAGCGCGCCGATGACCGCCCCTGCCAGCACGTCGGACGGGTAGTGGACCCCCACATACAGCCGAGACAGGCCCATCAGCGCCGCCAGCACCGGAGCAGCAATCCGCCCCCACCGCCAGGGCAGAGTTCTGGCCCAAGACAGTCCCGCAGCAAAAGCGGCGCAGGTGTGGCCCGAGGGGAAGGAGTTGGGGTCTTTCTCGGTCACCAGCGGGAGGATGGGCCAGTCCAGCCAGGGACGGGGCCTCTCCACCAGGGGTTTGATGGTAATATTAGTCACCAGCAGCCCCAGAATCATGGCCCCCAGGGCCAGCGTCCCCGCCCTCCGGGTGGGCTTATACAGCAGCATGGCCAGGGATAGGGCAATCCACAAAATTCCCGCGTCCCCCAGCTTGGTGTAGATGGACACAACGGGGTCCAGCCAGGCCATGCGCAGCCCCTGAATGGCCGTCAGCAGCTGTCCGTCCAGTTGGAGAAGGGTATCCAGCATGAAAAAAACCTCCCTTGACCGCCCTCGCAAACTATACTATAATAATAGAGCTTTTTTCCTGTAAGTCAACACCATTTTTTTCGGAGGTCCCTTTCTTGAAACAAATCCTCTGTTTTTCTGACGAACCCTGGTCCAACCGCCTTCCCGGCCGCACCCAGCAGATTGTCTCCCGCCTGCGGGACGCCCAGGTTCTCTACTTCTCCCCCGCACAGTCCGCCAAGGACAAATCTTTTTTGAAAAAGGGCCGGCAGGTGCGGCCCAATGTGACGGCCTGCACACTGCCTCCCGTCCCCTTCCCCATCTCAGAGAGATATCAGCGCTTGTTCCAGATGGCCTGGAACAGGATCGCCCGATATATTCGGGAGCAGTCCGCGCATTTTTCCGAGCCGCTTTTGTGGGCGACTCATCCCCACCATGTCCACCTGGTGGACCGGCTGGAGTACAGCGCACTGGTCTACGACTGCGACCGGGTGTGGGACGGCCTTCCTGAGCACTGGGAGGGCAGTCTGGCCGGGGCAGCGGACGTGGTCTTTGCCGCCTCCCCCCTGCTGTGCGACCGTTTGTCGCCTTGCAGCTCCAACATCGCCCTGCTGCCCAATGGAATCAACCTGCCTCTGTTCGACCCGCACGCCGCCCGCCCCGACCCCATGCCCGGGGTAACCGCCCCCATTCTGGGCTGGGCCGGCGCTATTCGGGAGGGGCTGGACCTGTCCCCGGTTCTCTGGGCCGCTCAGGCCCGGCCGGACTGGGGCTTTCTTCTGCTGGGCACGGTGGACAGGCGCAACCCCTTTCTGAAGCAGCTGGACAAGCTGTCCAACGTATTTCTCACCGGTCCTCGGCCGGCGGCGGAGGTGCCCGACTGGCTATTTCGCTGTCAGGTCCTGATAGACCTGCCCCGCACCGACCTGTCCTTTGACGAGGTTGTCTCCCCCCGGCTGTACGAGTATCTGGCCACCGGCAAGCCTGTGGTGTCTATCCTGTGGCCCGGTCAGGTGGAGCAGTTTCCCGACGTGGTCTACGGGGCCCAGGACCTGGATGAATTTGTCACCCTGTGCGCCCACGCCCTGGAGGAGGCCCCCGGCCTGGCCCAGCGGCGTATGGCCCGGGCCGCCCAGGCCGCCTGGCCCGTCCGCGTGGGAGAGGTGGAGAGGATTCTCACCACCGCAGGACTGCTGTAACCTTCCCCCCTTGCCTCATTTCGAGTTATTTTTTCTGCTTTTCTTGTACAAACCTACGAAAATGTTTCTTGCCTCTTGAAAAGCGGCAAATCTTCCTATAAAATGGAATGGTAGAAAGGGGCCTTTGCCATGCGTTGTTTTATTGGCATCCGATTCCAGGATTTTTATGGCCCCAATATGTCCAAAATTGCCCGTTCATCATCCGTCAGGCTGTCTGTATCCTCAGATAGCCTGAAACTTTTTCCCCCCTCCGGGTAAAACATGGAACTGTTTCTAAACACCGCTGAATTTTACATCACAAAGGAGTTTCTCTTATGAAAAAGGTAGCCGTTATCATGGGCTCTGACAGCGACTGGCCGGTCGTCCAGGGCGCCTGCAAGCAGCTGAACGAGTTCAGCATCCCCTACGAGGCCCACATACTCTCAGCCCACCGCACCCCCGCGGCCGCTGCGGAATTTGCCCAGAACGCCCGGGCCAACGGCTTTGGTGTTCTCATCTGCGCCGCCGGCATGGCCGCCCATCTGGCCGGCGCTTTCGCTGGCAACTCCACCCTGCCCGTCATCGGCATCCCCATGAAGGGCGGCGCCATGGACGGTCTGGACGCCCTGCTGGCCACCGTCCAGATGCCCAGCGGCATCCCGGTGGCCACTGTGGCCATCAACGGGGCCAAGAACGCTGCCGTCCTGGCCGCCCAGATCCTGGCCGTCTCTGACGATGTCCTGGCCGCCCGGCTGGACCAGGCCCGGGAGAAAATGGCCGAGCAAATCGCTGAAAAAGAAGCCAGACTCCAATCGGAACTATCTGTCTGACACGTTTTCCCCACCGCCCGCCGGGCGGACCCATATAAATTTAACAAGTTGGAGGAATATATTATGGAAAAGAATCTGGTATACACCGGCAAGACCAAGAATGTCTACGCCCTGGACAACGGCAATTACCTGCTCATGTTCAAAGACGACTGCACCGGCAAGGACGGCGTGTTTGATCCCGGCGAGAACTCCATCGGCCTGACCATCGAGGGGGTTGGCGATGTCAACCTGCGCATGTCCATCTACTTCTTCGAGAAGATCAACGCCGCCGGCATCAAGACCCATTTCGTTTCCGCCGACCTGGCCAACACCACCATGGAGGTGCTGCCCGCCAAGGTCTTCGGCCACGGTTTGGAGGTCATCTGCCGCCATAAAGCGGTAGGTTCCTTTATCCGCCGGTACGGCGAGTATATCCAGGAGGGCGCCGACCTGCCCGCCTATGTGGAGACCACCTTCAAGAACGATGATAAGGGCGACCCGCTGGTAACCAAAGACGCCCTGGTGGCCCTGGGCGTGATGACCGGGCAGCAGTACGACGACATCAAGGATATGACACAGAAGATCACCAAAATTGTGGCCGACGACCTGAAGGAGAAGGGCCTGGTTCTCTACGACATCAAGTTTGAATACGGCTACGACGCCGACGGCAAGGTCATGCTCATCGATGAGATCGCCTCCGGCAACATGCGGGTCTACACGGACGGGCAGTATATCGACCCCATGACCCTGTCCAAGCTGTTTTTCGCATAAAGCGTCCAGGCCGTCGCAAGCAGGCGGGACGTAATGATATGAGCTATAACGAAAGAACAAGGAGTTAGAAACATGGGTGGCTTTTTCGGCGCTGTCTCCACACAGGACGTAACGCTTGACATCTTTTTCGGGGTGGACTACCACTCCCATCTAGGTACCCGCCGGGGCGGCATGATTATCCACGACGCCAAGGACGGGTTCCAGCGTCAGATCCATTCCATAGAGAACACCCCCTTCCGCACCAAGTTCGAGAAGGACCTGACCAAATTTCACGGCACCGCCGGCATCGGCTGCATCAGCGACACCGACCCCCAGCCTCTGCTGGTGCGCTCCCATCTGGGGCTGTACGCCATTACCACCGTGGGCATCATCAACAACGCCGAGGAGCTGGTGGACCAGTACTTTTCCGACCACGGCCACCAGTTTATGGCCATGAGCTCCGGAAAAGTCAACTCCACCGAGCTGGCCGCCGCCCTCATCAATCAAAAGGACAATCTGGTGGACGGCATTCTCCACGCCCAGCAGGCTGTGGCCGGCTCTCTCACCCTGCTCATCCTCACCGCCAAGGGAGAGATCATTGCCGCCCGGGACCGGGTGGGCCGCCTGCCCGTTCTCATCGGGAAGGGACAGAACGGACATTGCGTCTCCTTCGAGTCCTTCGCCTACCACAAGCTGGGCTACGAGGACGCCTATGAGCTGGGCCCCCGGGAGATCGTCTGTATCCGCCCGGACGGCTTCGATATTCTCTCCCCCGCCGGGGAGGAGATGAAAATCTGCGCCTTCCTGTGGAGCTATTACGGCTACCCCAACTCCAACTATGAGGGCAAAAACGTGGAGGTCATGCGCTACAAAAACGGCGCTATCATGGCCCGGGACGAAAAGAAGAGGAAAACGCCTCCAAAAGTGGACTATGTGGCCGGCGTCCCCGATTCCGGCATTCCTCACGCCATCGGCTACGCCAACGCCAGCGGCGGCCATTTCGCCCGGCCCTTTGTGAAGTACACCCCCACCTGGCCCCGGTCCTTTATGCCTGCCAACCAGGATGTGCGCAATCAGGTGGCCAAGATGAAGCAGATTCCTGTTCCTGAACTGATCCAGGGTAAAAAACTGCTCTTTGTGGACGATTCCATCGTCCGGGGCACTCAGCTGCGGGAAACGGTGGAATTTCTCTATGAGTCCGGGGCTAAGGAGGTCCACATGCGCTCAGCCTGTCCCCCCATCATGTACAGCTGCAAGTACCTGAATTTTTCCCGGGGAAACTCTGACATGGATCTGCTGGCCCGGCGCACCATCCAGGAGCTGGAGGGGGACGAGGGCCAGAAGCACCTGGAGGAGTATGCCGATTCCTCCACCCCGCGTGGCCAGTGCATGCTGAAGGCTATCTGCGAGAAATTCGGCTTCGACTCCCTGGGCTATCAGTCCCTGGACGGCCTTCTGGAGGCCATCGGCATCGATCGGGACAAGGTGTGTACCTACTGCTGGTCTGGAAAAGAATAGAAAAGGAGATTAGCGCCATGATTGAGTCAAGATGTGGCATCCTGTGCGGGGAGTGCGGCTTTCGGGAGCAGATGAGCTGCGCCGGCTGCACCCAGATTCAAAAACCCTTTTGGGGCGACAGCTGCCCCGTAAAATCCTGCTGTGAGGAGAAGGGCCACACCCACTGCGGCCAGTGCGGCAGCTTCCCCTGCCCGCTGCTGAATCAGTTCGCCTACGATGAAAAGCAGGGCGACAACGGGAAGCGGATTGACCAATGTAGAAAGTGGAAGGAGGCCGAGATATGAACAACTCCCATTCCGCGTCCTACGCCGCCGCCGGCGTGGACATTGAGGCCGGCTACAAGGGCGTACGGCTCATGAAAAAGCATGTGGAGCGCACCATGATCCCTGGAGTGGTCAGCGGCATCGGCGGCTTCGGCGGCCTGTTCGCCCCCGACCTGTCCGGAATGAAGGAGCCGGTTCTGGTCTCGGGCACCGACGGCGTAGGCACCAAAATTCGCCTGGCCCAGCTGCTGGACAAGCACGACACCATCGGCATTGACTGCGTGGCCATGTGCGTCAACGACATCATCTGCTGCGGCGCCCGGCCCCTGTTTTTCCTGGACTACATCGCCATCGGCAAGAACGAACCAGAGAAGGTGGCCTCCATCGTCTCCGGCGTGGCGGAGGGCTGCGTCCAGTCCGGCTGCGCCCTCATCGGTGGCGAGACCGCCGAGCACCCCGGCCTCATGGCCCCCGAGGACTACGACCTGGCCGGCTTCGCCGTAGGCATTGTGGACAAGGAGAAGATGCTGAATCCCAGCCAGGTAAAGGCTGGGGACGTGATTTTGTCCTTGCCCTCCACTGGAATCCACTCCAACGGCTTCTCCCTGGTACGCAAGGTGTTCAACATCGAGCACGCCAAGCTGGACGAGTGGAGCGAGGAGCTGGGGGGTGAGCTGGGCGGCGTCCTGCTCCAGCCCACCGCAATTTACGTCAAGCCTGTCCTGGCCGCCATTGAAGCCGCCCAGATCCACGGCGTCAGCCACATCACCGGCGGCGGCTTCTATGAGAACATCCCCCGCTGCCTGCCCAAGGGAATGACCGCTAAAATCGACAAATCCGCCCTGTGGATCGACCCCATCTTCCGGATGATCCAGCGGTTGGGGAATATTCCGGAGCACGACATGTTCAACACCTTCAATATGGGCACCGGCATGGTGCTCGTGGTGGCCAAGGAGGATGTGGACAAGGCAGTAGCCGCCCTCAACAGCGAGGGTGAAGGTGCCAAGGTCATTGGCGAGATCGTGGCCGGGGACGCCGGTGTGGAGCTGCTGTGATGAAAAATATCGCTGTTTTGGTCTCCGGCGGCGGGACCAATTTGCAGGCCCTCATCGACGCGCAGGGCCGCAGGGAGATTGTCAATGGGAAAATCTCGATTGTCATCTCTTCTGCGCCAGGGGTTCACGCTTTGGAGAGGGCCCAAAACGCCGGCATCCTCAGCTGCGTGCTGGACCGGAAAAATTACCCCTCCAGCCGGGCCATGACAGTAGCACTAGTCGAGAAATTAAAAGAGCAATCCATAGATGTTGTGGTGATGGCGGGGTTTATGACCATCGTTACCAAGGAGCTTTTTGAGGTTTACAATAACGCCGTCATCAACATCCACCCCGCCCTAATCCCCTCGTTCTGCGGCAAAGGGGCCTACGGTCTCCACGTCCACGAGCAGGCCCTGGCCTACGGCGTGAAGGTGTCCGGGGCTACCGTCCACTTCGTCAACGAGGAGTGTGACGGCGGGCCCATCATCCTCCAGAAGGCGGTGGACGTCCTCCCTGACGACACCCCGGAGGTACTCCAGCGCCGGATTATGGAGCAATGCGAGTGGAAGCTGCTGCCCCAGGCCGTCAGCCTGTTTTGTCAGGACCGGCTGCGGGTGGAGGGGCGGACGGTGCGAATTTTACCATAGGAGGCAGATAGCATGACCGATCTGACAAAATACCTCTCCGAGAACCCCTACCCCGGCCGGGGCATCGTCCTGGGCCGCACGTCCAACAATCAGGCAGTAATTGCCTATTTCATTATGGGCCGCAGCGAAAACAGCCGCAACCGTATTTTTGAAAATACCGAGGACGGCATCCGCACCAAGGCCTTCGACGAAAGCAAAATGACCGACCCCTCTCTCATTATCTACCATCCCGTCCGGCTGCTGCCCAACGGCCTGCTGGTGGTGACCAACGGCGACCAGACCGACACCATCCGGGACGCCATTGCGGAGGGCCACTGCTACCGCCATGCCCTGAATACCCGGAAGTTTGAGCCCGACGGCCCCAACTGGACCCCCCGCATCTCCGGCGTGATGAAGCCAGACGGCGCCTATAACCTGTCCATCCTCAAGAGTCTGGACAGCGACCCCTCCTGCTGCTGCCGGTACTTCTTCGAGTACGACAATCCCGTCCCCGGAACGGGCCACTTCATCCACACCTACCAGAGAGACGGCGACCCCCTGCCCTCCTTCCAGGGGGAACCCCGGCGGGTAAATATCGACGCCGTCGACGCCCGGTCCTGGGCCGAAAGTCTCTGGAACAGCCTGAACCAGGACAACAAGGTGTCCCTCTATGTTCAGCTTTTCGACCTGGCCAGCGGCCAGCGGGATATCGCCATTATCAACAAGCACTGCTGACCTGTAGGGGCGGATATCATTCGTCCGCAATCTCCACATCCTTCAAAGCGGGCGGCTGATCGCCGCCCCTGCAAAGCGAAAACTCAGGAAAGAAGGAATCCCGATGGGACTCTTTGACTGCTTCAAGAAACAGGACAAGCCCGCCGTACAACCTGAGTTGGAGGCCCCCGCCGCCCCGGAGACGGGGCTGATCGACTTCCACCCCTACGACACCGGCCTGGCCAAGGCGGTCCGGGCGCTGGAGGCGGACCTGCGGGAGCTGAACACAAACGGGCGCCGGCCCTGTGGCCGGGACGCGTTCATCGCCCTGCTGGCTGGCGTCGCCGCCCTGCGGAAGACCCCCGGCATCCCCAGCCCCAACGAGTCGGGGCCCAACTACTTTATCACCCTTCCTAAGTGCCCCACCCCCGAGGACGAGGCCGCCTGCCGCACCCACCTGGAGGAGGTCTTCGGCATCACCGACAGGGAGTCCATGCTCCAGTTCTGCAACCGGGAGCTGCGCTGCCACAACAACTACCTGGATTTTGAGGGCTTCTGGGAAGGCCGTCCACCCTTCGATTTGAAAGAACTCAACGAGGGTGCGCTGGAATTTTTCCAGGTGGCCCGGGACTTCTCCGCCCAGTTCTACCCCATCGTGGGCCACAAGGGCTATTTGGCCTGGGACATCAGCGAGTGCGTGGGCCATCTCCGTGCCGGTTACGCCTGTGGTCTGCTCACCCGGGAGGAATTTGACGAAATGGCGGCGTACTGGGTCGTCCAGGCCCAGATTTTTGAGGACTGGACCGACTTCGCCGTCAGCCTGGTGTGTGGTGAGCTGTACTGGGACTTCCGGGGCGGCTCCAAGCTGCCCGAGCTGAACAAGGGAATGGACCTGTGGTCCAGGCTGGTCCACACTCTTCTCAACGACGGCGCCGCCTGGGCCAGCGGCCTGTGGTACGTGCCACCCCAGCCTACAACCTGAACACCACACAATGACCCCCATAAACCGAAAGGAGCACGTAACATGACCGAACTGGAACTGAAATACGGCTGCAATCCCAACCAGAAGCCGGCCCGCATCTTCATGGAACAGGGCGAGCTGCCCCTGGAGGTGCTCAACGGCAAGCCGGGCTATATCAACTTCATGGACGCCCTCAACTCCTGGCAGCTGGTGAAGGCCCTGCGACAGGCCACCTGCCTGCCCGCGGCCGCCTCCTTCAAGCATGTCTCCCCCGCCGGGGCGGCGCTGGGGCTGCCTCTCAGCGATGTGGAACGGAAGATGTACTTTTCTCCCGCCGGGGACCTCTCCCCCATCGCCTGCGCCTACATCCGGGCCCGGGGGGCCGATCGGCTGTGCTCCTTCGGGGACTGGGCTGCGCTGAGCGACACCTGCGACGCTGACACCGCCCGTTTCCTGGCCCTGGAGGTGTCCGACGGCGTGATTGCTCCGGACTACACCCCGGAGGCCCTGGAAATTCTGAAAGCCAAGCGCAAGGGCGGGTACAACGTGGTGAAGATCGACCCGGACTACGCCCCCGCCCCCATTGAGCGGCGGAACATCTTCGGCATCACCTTTGAGCAGGGGTACAACGACCTGGCCATCGACGAGGAGATGCTGAAAAATATCGTCACAAAGAACCGCGACCTGCCCCAGACGGCCAAAAATGACATGCTGCTCTCCCTCATCACCTTGAAATATACCCAGTCCAACTCGGTGTGCTACGTCAAGAATGGCATGACAATTGGTGTAGGAGCCGGTCAGCAAAGCCGCATCCACTGCACCCGCCTGGCAGGCAGCAAGGCGGACATCTGGTGGCTGCGGCAGCACCCCAAGGTTCTCTCCCTCCCCTTCCCGGAGAACGTCCGCCGCCCCGACCGGGACAACGCCATCGACGCCTTCATCGCCGACGTCCTCACCCAAAAGGAAAAGGCGGACTGGATCGCCCAGCTGTCTGGCGTCACCCTGGGCAGCGACGCCTTCTTCCCCTTCGGCGACAACGTGGAGCGGGCTCACCAGTCGGGGGTGGTGTATATCGCCCAGCCCGGCGGCTCCATCCGGGACGACCAGGTCATTGAGACCGCCGACAAATACGGCATGGTCATGGCCTTTACCGGAATGCGGCTGTTCCACCATTGATTATTCGCCCAGCGTAGGGCGCGACAACTCAGCGTGTTGTTCCTCCGAACGTGGGTTTTGGACATCGCGGGCCGAGGTCGTCCCGCCCTGCACAATTACAAATGAGGTGCAAATATATGAAAGTTTTAGTTGTCGGCGGAGGCGGCCGTGAGCACGCCATCTGCTGGAAGCTGGCCCAGAGTCCCAGGGTAACGGAACTCTACTGCGCCCCGGGCAACGGGGGCATCGCCCAGGTGGCGACCTGTGTACCCGTCAAGGCCACCGACGTGGACGGCATGGTGGCCTGGGCCCGGGAGAACGCCATGGACTTCGTCATGGTGGCCCCAGACGACCCCCTGGCCTTGGGCATGGTGGACGCCCTGGAGGCGGCAGGTATCCCCGCCTTCGGCCCCCGGGCCAACGCCGCCATCATCGAGGCCAGCAAGGCATTCTCCAAGGAACTGATGAAAAAATACCACATCCCCACCGCCCAATACGAGACCTTCACCGACCTGGACAAGGCGCTCTCCTACATCCAGGCCCAGGGCGCACCCATCGTGGTCAAGGCCGACGGCCTGGCTCTGGGCAAGGGTGTCGTCGTTGCCTCCACCGTGGAGGAGGCGGAAACCGCCGTCCGGGAGATGATGGAGGACAAGAAATTTGGCGAGAGCGGCTCCACCGTGGTCATTGAGGAGTGCATGGTAGGTCCCGAGGTGACGGTGCTGGCCTTCTGCGACGGGGAGCATCTTGTCCCCATGCTGTCCAGCCAGGACCACAAGCGGGCCTACGACGGCAACCAGGGCCCCAACACCGGCGGCATGGGGGCCTTCTGCCCCTCCCCCAAGTACACGCCGGAGATTGCGGACAGGTGCATGAGGGATATCTTCCTGCCCACCGTGGCCGCCCTGAAGGCGGAGGGCAGGCCCTTCAAGGGAGTTATCTACTTCGGTCTTATGTTAACTAAAGACGGCCCCAGGGTGGTGGAGTACAACGCCCGGTTCGGCGACCCGGAGACACAGCCCATCCTGTCCATGCTGGACACCGACCTGATGGACATCTTCCAGGCCTGCGTGGACGGCACCCTGGACAAAATCGACATCAAGTGGAAGCCCGGCGCGGCCTGCTGTCTGGTGTTGGCCTCAGGAGGTTATCCCGTCAGCTCCAAGAGTGGATACCCCATCTCCGGACTGGCGGAGGCTGAAGCCCTGGGAGTTACGGTGTTCCACGCTGGGACCAAGGCAGAGGATGGCAAGGTCCTCACCGCCGGAGGGCGTGTGCTGGGGGTCACCGCCACCGCCCCCTCCCTGGAGGAGGCCATCGGCAAGGCTTACGCCGCCGCAAAGCCTATCTCCTTCCAGGATATGCACTTCCGTACCGATATCGGGAAGGTTTAACGCATAATTTGGCCCCCGGCTTCAAGCCGGGGGCTTTTCAAAATCCTTCGTCCCCCGCAGGGGCAAAAGGCCCCTTTTGAAAGGGGCTGTCAGCCGCAGGCTGACTGAGGATTGCGTTCGGCGAAGCCGAACATACGAAGTAAACAAAATTTGCAGAAACCTCGTATACTTCGTATATTTTGCTTCGCAAAATGCAATCCTCCGCCCCAGTTTGCGAACTGGGGCACCTCCTTTCAAAAGGAGGCTTTGGAGGCTGCCCTCCGGGACAACAGCGGAATTTTTTTCTAAAAACCTCTTGACTTTTCTCTGTTGCTACGATACAATAAGTTTGTGCCCACAAAGAAAAGAGGTGAACTGTTTGGGCATACACAAAGGCACAAAGCTGACCGACAGTCCCAAGGACTTCATGCTCCGCGTCCGTCTGGACCAGGAAACGCTGGAACAGCTGGACGAGTGCTGTGAAGCAGAATGTCTCTCCCGGTCGGAGATTGTCCGAAAAGGGATCAAGGAACAGCATGGCCGAATCAAAAAATAACGGAAACGCCCCCCGATCAAAGCAAGGCGAATCCGTTATAACCCAATCACCCGAAGGTCTTGGTAAATTTGATTATGCCACACCTCCGGGAAAAAATCAAGGAGGAAATCATGAGTTTACGAGAAGATTTAGATAAATTGGACATCGCGGTCCATAACGTATCTCAGGGAATCAACGCGCTGGAAGCGATGTCCCTCGGTCTATCCAGTGCAAAAGACCCCTATGCGGAGGGGTTCAGCGCCCTGAACTCCTTTCTGGTGGAGGCGGACCGGGAAGTACATAAGCATCTGGCCGCCTGCTGGAAGGCAATATGAGAAAAAACATCCCGCTGCTTTTCAGCAGCGGGATGTTTATCGTTCTGAGGATTACTCCTCGCCGAACATCTTTTCCAGACGGGTCAGCTTGTCGTAGCGTTTCTTGGCGGTCTCCTCGTTGAGGGCGAACAGCTCCTTGGCGCGGTCGGGGAAGGACCGGGTCAGGGCGGAGTAGCGGGCCTCGTTCATGAGGAACTCCTGATAGCCGCCGGCGGGGGCCTTGCTGTCCAGGGTGAAGGGGTTCTTGCCCTCCTTCTTCAGGTCGGGGTTGAACCGGAACAGGTTCCAGTAGCCGCACTCCACGGCCTTCTTCATCTCCACCTGGCAGTTGGCCATGCCGCCCTTGATGGAGTGCATCTCGCAGGGAGCGTAGCCGATGATGAGGGAGGGGCCGTGATAGGCCTCGGCCTCGGCAATGGCCTTCAGGGTCTGGTTGGGGTTGGCGCCCATGGACACCTGGGCCACATAGACATAGCCATAGGTCATGGCGATCTCGGTGAGGGACTTCTTGGGCATCACCTTACCAGCGGCGGCAAACTGAGCCACCTGGCCGATGTTGGAGGCCTTGGAGGCCTGACCGCCGGTGTTGGAGTACACCTCGGTGTCGAAGACGAAGATGTTCACGTCCTCGCCGGAGGCCAACACGTGGTCCACGCCGCCGTAGCCGATGTCGTAGGCCCAGCCGTCGCCGCCGAAGATCCACACGGACTTCTTGGCCAGATAGTCCTTCTCGGCCAGAATGTCGGCCACCAGCTTGCAGGCGTCGCAGTCGCAGTACTTGGCGCCGGATGCCTTCAGCTCCTGGGCGTGGGCCAGCATCTCGCCCTTCTTGTCGCCAAAGACCTTGTCAGCCTCGGGGCTGGAGATAAAGGCGATGCAGGCGTCCACCGGCATGATGCTCTCTTCCAGCAGCTTAACGTACTCGCGGGTGGCCTCGGCATTGGCCTTGCCGTCCTCCATGGTGTCCAGCCACTTCTGAGCGGCGTCCTTCAGAGGCTGATAGGCGTGAGGCACCTCGATGAGGGCGCGGGTCTTCTCGGCCAGGCGGGTACGGATGGCCTTCTGACCCAGATACATACCCAGGCCGTGCTCGGCGTTATCCTCAAACAGGGAGTTGGCCCAGGCGGGACCCTTGCCCTCAGCCGTAGTGGCGTAGGGAGAGGTGGCGGCGGGGCCGCCCCAGATGGAGGAACAGCCGGTGGCGTTGGAGATATACATGCGCTCGCCGAACAGCTGGGTAATCAGGCGGGCATAGGCGGTCTCGGCGCAGCCGGCGCAGGAGCCGGAGAACTCCAGCAGAGGCTTCTTGAACTGGGAGCCCTTGACGGACAGGTCGGCCATGTCCTCCTTGACGGCCACGTTGGCCACCATATAGTTGAACACGTCCTGCTGAGCAGCCTCCTGCTCCTGGGGCACCATGGCCAGAGCGTCCACCGGGCAGGTCTTCACGCACACGGAGCAGCCCATGCAGTCCAGGGGGCTGACGGCGATGGTGAACTTGTACTGGCCCTTGCCCTTGCCGGCCTTCACGTCCACGATCTTGGCAGCCTCGGGGGCGTTTGCCGCCTCGTCCTCGGTGAGGGCGAAGGGACGGATGGTGGCGTGGGGGCAGACATAGGAGCACTGGTTACACTGGATACACTTGCTGGAATCCCACTGAGGCACGGCCACGGCCACGCCCCGCTTCTCATAGGCGGCGGCGCCCAGCTCAAAGGTGCCGTCGGCGTAGGGCTCGAAGGCGGAGACGGGCAGGGAATCGCCGTCCATGCGGTCCACAGGGTCGAGAACATTGTTCACCAGGTCCACCAGCTTGACGGGACCGGTGTGCTTGTTCTCCACGGGGGCGTCCTTGGCGTCCTTCCAGGAGGCGGGCACGTCAAACTTGGTGAAGGCGGTGGCGCCGGCGTCGATGGCCTTGTGGTTCATATCCACGATGTCCTGGCCCTTCTTCAGGTAGGAGTGGGTGGCGGCATCCTTCATATACTGGATGGCCTCGGCCTCGGGCATCACCTTGGCCAGCTTGAAGAAGGCGGACTGGAGGATGGTGTTGGTGCGCTTGCCCATGCCGATCTCCTGGGCCAGGTCAATGGCGTTGATGAGGTAGACCTGAATGTCGTTCTCGGCAATATACCGCTTGGCCACGGCGGGCATGTGCTTATCCAACTCCTCAGCGGTCCACTGGCAGTTAATGAGGAAGGTGCCGCCCGGCTTCACGTCCCGGACCATGGGGAAGCCCTTGATAATATAGGCGGGCACGTGGCAGGCCACAAAGTCGGCCTTGTTGATATAGTAGGGAGCGCGGATGGGCTTATCGCCAAAGCGCAGGTGACTCACCGTCACGCCGCCAGTCTTCTTGGAGTCGTACTGGAAGTAGGCCTGCACATACTTGTCGGTGTGGTCGCCGATGATCTTGATGGAGTTCTTGTTGGCGCCCACGGTGCCGTCGCCGCCCAGACCCCAGAACTTGACCTCGATGGTGCCCTCGGCCGCAGTGTTGGGGGCCTTGTGCTCGTCCAGGGACAGGTCGGTCACGTCGTCCACAATGCCGATGGTAAACTTCTTCTTGGGCTCAGCCTTGGCCAGCTCCTCATACACGGCGAAGACGGAACGGGGCGGGGTGTCCTTGGAGCCCAGGCCGTAACGGCCGGCGATAACGGTCTTGTCGCAGATACCGTTCTCGGCCAGAGCGGTGATAATGTCCTGATACAGCGGCTCGCCCAGGGAACCGGGCTCCTTGGTGCGGTCCAGAACAGCGATCTTCTTGGCGGTGGCGGGGATGGCGGCAATCAGCTTGTCGGCCCGGAAGGGGCGGTACAGGCGGACCTTGACCATGCCCACCTTCTCGCCGTGGGCGTTCATATAGTCGATGACCTCCTCGGCCACGTCGCAGAAGGAACCCATGCAGATCATGACGCGATCGGCGTCGGGGGCACCGTAGTAGTTAAACAGCTGATAATCGGTGCCCAGCTTGGCGTTGATCTTGCCCATATACTCCTCAACGATGTCGGGCAGGGCGTCGTAGTACTTGTTGGAGGCCTCGCGGTGCTGGAAGAAGATGTCGCCGTTCTCGTGGGAACCGCGCATAGTGGGGTGCTCAGGATTCAGGGCGCGGGCGCGGAAAGCGGCCACGGCGTCCATGTCCACCATCTCAGCCAGATCCTTGTAGTCCCAGATGGCCACCTTCTGGATCTCGTGGGAGGTACGGAAGCCGTCGAAGAAGTTGATGAAGGGAACGCGGCCCTTGATGGCGGCCAGATGGGCCACGGGAGCCAGGTCCATGACCTCCTGCACGTTGCCCTCGGCCAGCATGGCAAAGCCGGTCTGGCGGCAGGCCATCACGTCGGAGTGGTCGCCGAAGATGTTCAGCGACTGGGCGGCCACGGTACGAGCGGACACGTGGAAGACGCCGGGCAGCAGCTCGCCGGCGATCTTGTACATGTTGGGGATCATCAGCAGCAGGCCCTGAGAGGCGGTGTACGTGGTGGTCAGGGCGCCCGCGTTGAGCGAACCGTGAACCGTACCGGCGGCTCCGGCCTCAGACTGCATCTCGATAACCTTTACGGTGTTGCCAAAGATGTTCTTCTGACCTTGGGCGGCCCACTGGTCCACATAGTCGGCCATGGGGCTGGACGGCGTAATGGGGTAGATGCCGGCCACCTCGGTAAAGGCGTAGCTGACATACGCAGCGGCGTTGTTGCCGTCCATGGTTTTGAATT
>CATONV010000032.1 GCA_951801655.1 uncultured Oscillospiraceae bacterium
GGAGCATCCCGGCGATCTCAGTGAGGGAGCCCATGTTTTTCAGCTGCTTCATCTGGTCGTAGAAATCGGTGAGGGTGAATTTATTTTTCCGCAGCTTGTCCTGGAGCTCCAGGGCCTTTTTCTGATCGAAGCTCTGCTCCGCCTTTTCGATGAGGGAGAGCATGTCGCCCATGCCCAGAATGCGGCTGGCCATGCGGTCGGGGTGGAAGACCTCGATCTGGTCCAGTTTTTCTCCCACGCCCACAAACTTGATGGGCTTGCCGGTGACCGCCTTGATGGACAACGCCGCCCCGCCCCGGGCGTCGCCGTCCAGCTTGGTGAGGACCACGCCGTCGATGTCCAAGGCGTCGTCAAAGGCCTTGGCGGCGTTGACGGCGTCCTGACCGATCATGGCGTCTACTACCAGCAGGATTTCGGTGGGGTCCACGGCGGCCTTGATGGAGAGCAGCTCGTCCATCAGCTCCTCGTCCACGTGGAGCCGGCCGGCGGTGTCCAGAAAAACCATATCGTTGCCGTGGGCTGTGGCGTGCTCCACGGCGGCCCTGGCGATGTCCACCGGGCTGGTCTGCCCCATCTGGAAGACGGGAATGCCCAGCTGCTCGCCTACCACCTCCAGCTGCCGGATGGCGGCGGGGCGGTAGATATCGCAGGCACACAGCAGGGGCCGCTTGCCGTTCTGCTTTTTCATCAGGCCGGCCAGCTTGGCCCCGTTGGTGGTCTTGCCCGCGCCCTGAAGGCCCACCAGCATCACCACAGTGGGCGGCTGGGAAGA
The DNA here is from genome assembly GCA_951801655.1 of uncultured Oscillospiraceae bacterium. Classification (GTDB taxonomy): domain Bacteria; phylum Bacillota; class Clostridia; order Oscillospirales; family Oscillospiraceae; genus Lawsonibacter. The sequence goes on from CATONV010000032.1 coordinate 773, forward strand.
GATGGTCAGCTTGGCCGCCGAACCGCCCATCAGGTCAGTGAGCTCCTGGTTGACGATTTTAATGATCTGCTGGGCGGGAGAGAGAGCCTCCAGCACGTCGGCCCCCACCGCCTTCTCGGTGACCTGAGAGACAAACTGTTTGACCACCTTAAAGCTGACGTCGGCCTCCAGCAGGGCCAGGCGAATTTCCCGCATGGCCTCCTTTACGTCGGCCTCAGACAGCCGCCCCTTGCCTCGCAGTTTTTTAAAGGCGGCGGACAGTTTTTCGGAAAGTCCTTCAAATGCCATAGCTTACTCCTTCAGCAGGGTGCCGGCGGTGTCCCGGACCCGGAGCGCGAGGGACTCCAATTCCCCGTTGTCCTGCCGGGCGGACAGCTCCACGATGCGGCTGGCATCCTGGAACAGCTGCTCCAGCTGGGCCCGCATGGTGTGGAACCGTTTGATGAGTCCGGTCTTGTCCTCCAGCTCGGTGAGGACAGCCTCCGCCCGGACGATTACGTCCCGGACGCCCTGACGGGTGATACCGTAGTTCTCGGCGATCTCGCCCAGGGACAGGTCCTCGTTGTAATAGAGGTCGTAAAACTCCTTCTGCCGGTCTGTCAGCACGTCGCCGTAGAAATCGAAGAGCATGGTCATGCGATAGGCCTGACTTTTCATGGAGTATGACCCCCTTTGTGTTGAAAAATGTAAAGCCGATTGACTTTACATTTCGAAGTCTATCATATTTTTTCCTGTTTGTCAAGCCAAAATACTTGACGGGGGGAACTCCTCTTTTGGTATATTCCGCCAGAGCCGGGGAAAACTTGAAAGAAAGCTTCCCCCCTTGCGGGGGAGGCGGCAGCGGCAAAGTCGCTGACGGAGAGGGCGGCGAAATGTCAGCCCTCCTCAGCCTCGCTTCGCTCGACAGCCCCCCATATGGGGGAGGCAACTGAATCAGGAGGTTCTACTCATGTCCACCACCCCTAACGTCCCTATGGACGACATCCATCTGAAAAAATACGCCGCCAACGCAGCCAGAGGGCTGAAGCCGGAGGGCGTGGTCTCGTGCCGGACGCTGTCCCGGGCGGTAAAGGTCGGCCTGAAGCGGGTGAGCCGGGCCCGGGAGACGCTGAACCTGTGGAGTACCGGGCAGTCCTCTCTGCCGGGGGCGGTGGAATGGCTGCTGGACAACCACTACATGGCCGTCCGGGAGGGGGAGAGGGCCCGGGAGGCCCTCAAAGGCGGAAAAACACTCCGGGGGACGACGGGAGGAGAGACCCTGCTGGGTAGCTGTGCCCAGAGTGCCCTGTGGGCGGTGCCCGACCTCAACCAGAGGCGGCTGGCCCTCTACCTGGAAGGCTTTCAGTCGGTGTCCCCCCTGAGCGAGAGGGAGCTGTCTCTCTTTGTTCCCTCGCTGGCGGGGGTGCTGGTGGAGAGGCTGGCCAAGCTGTGCGGCGACCTGGAGGCACTTAAGGCTGACAAGGTCCCGGCGGAGGAGATGGCCGCTGTTTTTGCGGCCCTGCGGGCCCTGTCCGGGGCGGAGTGGAGTACCCTTCTGGAAGGGGCCAGTCGGGTGGAGCGGGTACTGGTGCAGGACCCGTCGGGCCACTACCCCCACATGGACGAGGACACCCGCCGCCGCTACCGGCAGAGAGTCTGCCGCCTGGCGAGAAAGTACCGCATGGAGGAGGGGCAGACCGCCCGCAAGGCTTTGGAGCTGGCTGGCCGGGGAGAAGGACACCGCCGGCATGTGGGCTGGTATCTCTACCGGGAGCCTTTGGGGAGGCCGGAGCGATCCCGATCCGGGGTGAGCTATGGAGAGGCGGTGACGGGGCTTTCCCTGGCGGCCGCCCTGGCCCTGTGGCAGGCGGCGGGAACTCCCCTGGCTGCGGTGCTGCTGATTCTGCCTCTGTCCGACATTGTGAAAAATGTTCTGGACTTTCTGCTGGTTCGCCTGGTGCCTCCCCGCCCCGTGCCCCGGATGGAGCTGGAGGGGGGCATCCCCAAGGAGGGGCGCACCCTGTGCGTGGTGGTGTCCCTCCTCACCGGGGAGGACAGCGGCCCAAAGCTGGCCGCCCTGCTGGAACGCTATCGTCTGGCCAACCGGGACGCGGGGCCTGAGCTGCGGCTGGGCATTCTGGCCGACCTGCCCGACAGCGGAACTCCCATGGGGAAGGAGGGGAGACTCTGGGAGGAGAGAGCCCGCCAGGCGGTGGACGCCCTCAACGAGAAATACGGCGGCGGCTTTTATTTGTTTTTTCGTACCCCGGCCTTCAGCCGGCGGGATGAGAGATACATGGGCTGGGAGAGAAAACGGGGGGCCCTTACCGAGCTGGTCCGTCTGCTGAAGGGGCGGCGCCCCGGCCTGGAGGTGAAGGCAGGGGAAAGGGCCTGGCTGCGGCAGGTGAAATATGTCATCACCCTGGACTCGGATACCAGCCTCAATGTGGGCACCGCCCGGGAGCTGGCCGGGGCCATGCTTCACCCGCTGAACCAGCCGGTGATCGACACCAAGAAGCGGATTGTCACTGCCGGCCACGCCCTGTTTCAGCCCCGGGTGGCAGTGGAGCTGGAGGCGGCCAACAGGTCATTTTTTGCTAAGCTTTTCGGCGGACTGGGGGGCGTGGACCCCTACGGTTCCACGGCCAGCGACGTGTACCACGACCTCTTCGATCAGGGCACCTACACCGGAAAGGGAGTGTTCTCCGTAGAGGCCTTTTACAGTTGCCTCAACGACCGTTTCCCCGACAATACCATTCTCTCCCACGACCTGCTGGAGGGCAGCTACCTCCGGGCTGGGCTACTGGGGGAGGTGGAGCTCACCGATGGCTGCCCCTGGCAGGTGTACAGCTACTTCGCACGCCTCCACCGGTGGATCCGAGGGGACTGGCAGTTGCTGCCCTGGCTGGGAAGCCGCGTTCCGGATGGCCGGGGCGGGAAGGAAGAGAATCCCCTGCCGCCCCTGGCTAAGTGGAAAATTTTAGACAATATCCGTCGGTCTCTGAGCCCCATCTTTACCCTGCTGACCCTGGCGCTGGGTATGTGCTTTTCAGGCAAGGTCTTCGCCTGGGCGGGGGGGGTGGCGGCGGTGGCTGCCGCCTCCAATCTGCTGCTGTCCGGGGCGGAGCTGGCTGTCCGGCGCAGCGGCAAGCGCAGGCGCTACCACTCCACTGTGATTGCCGGGCTGGCCGGGGCCATTTTGCAGACCGCTATCCAGCTTATTTTCCTGCCCTATCAGGCCTATATCTCCCTGACGGCCATCTCCTCCGCCCTGTGGCGGATGACTGTCTCCCACAAAAACCTGCTGGCCTGGGTCACCGCCGCCCAGACGGAAAAGGGAAAAGAGAGCATCTGGTTTTACTACAAAAAGGCCTGGTTTTCGGCGGCGGCAGGGACGTTTGTCCTTCTTTTTGCCCAGCTCCGGTTTGGAAAAGCGGTGGGACTGGTCTGGCTGCTGGCACCGGCGCTGGCCTGGGCGGTGAGCAGGCCGTCCGGTCAGGGCAGGGCCCTGCCCCCAGCCGACCGGGCCTTCCTGCTCCATCAGGCCACCCTGATCTGGCGCTATTTTGACAGATTTCTTCGGGAGGAGGACCACTACCTCCCACCGGACAACTGGCAGGAGCAGCCAGGGCCTGTGCTGGCCCGGAGGACCTCCCCTACCAACATCGGCATGGCCCTGCTGTCGGTGATGGCGGCGGCCGACCTGGACCTGCTGCCCCAAAAGCGGGCGGCGGAGTTAATCGGCCGCATCCTGGATACGGTGGAGAGGCTGGACAAATGGAACGGCCACCTGTACAACTGGTACGACACTGCCACAGGAAAACCTCTCCACCCCCGGTATGTGTCCACAGTGGACAGCGGCAACCTGCGGGGCTGCCTCATCGCCCTGCGGGAGGGGCTGTACCAGTGGGGGAAGGCCGACCTGGCCCGTCGGGCCGAGACTCTGTCCGACACCATGGACTGCGCCCCTCTGTTTGACAGGGAGAGGCGGCTGTTCTCCATTGGCTATGAGGTGGAGCAGGAGAGACTCACCGACGGGTACTACGACCTGATGGCCAGCGAGGCCCGACAGACCAGCTTTATCTCGGTGGCCAAGGGAGAGGTGCCCGCCCGCCACTGGCGGCGGCTGGGCCGAATGCTGTTGGGGGACAACGACTACTGCGGTATGGCCTCCTGGACGGGCACCATGTTCGAGTATTTTATGCCCAATTTGCTGTTGCCCTGCGAGCCCAACTCCTTTTTGTACGAGACACTGGCCTTTTGTATTTATGCTCAGAAGCGGAGGGGGGACAAGACAAAAACGCCCTGGGGCATCTCTGAGTCGGGCTTCTACGCCTTCGACCCCGGCATGAGCTACCAGTACAAGGCCCACGGCGTTCAGGCCGCGGGGCTGAAGCGGGGACTGGACGCTGAGCTGGTGGTATCCCCCTACTCCTCCTTCCTGGCCCTGCTGCTGGCCCCACGCAGTGCTCTGCGCAACCTGCGCCGACTGCGGGACATGGGGCTGGAGGGGCGCTACGGTCTGTACGAGGCGGTGGACTACACCCCATCCCGCCTCACCGGGGAGGAGGACCGGGAGGTGGTGCGCTCCTATATGTCCCACCACTTGGGGATGAGCCTGGTGGCCATCGACAATGTCCTGCGGGACAATGTGATGCAAAAACGCTTTATGAAGGACTGCGATATGTCTGCCTACCGGGAGCTGCTCCAGGAGAGGGTGCCGGTAGGGGCCCCCATTATGAAACAGGAGGAGAGAGACTTCCCCGCAAAATTCCGTCCCGCTGCCGGTCCCGATCTGGTGCGGGAGGGAGAGGGCTTTGGACGGAAGCTGCCCAGGTGCCACCTGATGACCAACGGCAGCTACAGTGTGCTGGCCTGTGACAACGGCCTCACCGCCGCCCGCCTGGGGGAGACGGCCGTTACCCTGGCCCGCCCGGGGGAGTACTATGTCCCCGCCGGGCTGTCCGCCTTTTTCTGCGGTCCTGACGGCGTAACGGGCCTGACCCCCGCGCCCCTGTATCAGAGAGAGGGGAGTTTCCGCTGGGAGTTCTACGCCAGCGGCGCCTCCTGGCGGTTTGAGGGGGACGGGCTGTCCGCCCGGGTTACTGTGACGGTTCCCAGGCGGGAGAACGGACAGCTTTGCCGGGTGGAGCTGACGGGGAAAGAGAGGCTGGAGGGAGAATTGCTCCTCTACATGGAGCCTGTGCTGTGTCCCCAGCGGGATTTTGACGCCCACCCCGCCTTCTCCCGGCTGTTTCTGGAGTGTACGCTGGAGGGGAACGGGGCCCTGTTTCATCGCCGTTCCAGAGGGGATGAGGAGGGGCCGTATCTCGCCGCCCTCTGGACGGGGGAGGGAACGTCGGCCAGTCTGGACCGGGCCGCTGCCCTGGGGCGAGGGGGACTGCGGGCCCTGCCCGCCCGGAAGCCGGGACCGCTGGAAAACGGCGCGGGATCCGATCCCTGCCTGATGGTGCAGGCACCGGTTTCCCTCAGACCAGGGGGACGGACGTCGATGTCTCTGGCCCTGGTCCTGGGGGACAGCCCTGCCGCCGCTCAGGCGGGCGCGCGGCGAATGCTGGAGGGGAAGGACTCAGGGCCGGCCTCTCTGGCCCCCATTGTTCAAAAGTTGGCCCTCAGCGAGAGAGAGGCCCTGGCCGCCTTCGAGCTTCTCTCCCGGCTGGCGGCGGGGAAGAAGAGGGAGGAGCGACTGCCGCAAAGTGCCCTGTGGCCCTATGGTATTTCCGGAGATCTGCCCATTGCCGCCGGTCGTCTGTTCGAGGCGGAGGGGGTGGAGCAGGCGGCCCTGTGGTGCCGCTGGCATCAGTTCCTCACCCGGGCTGGCTACCCCTTCGATCTGGTCCTGATGCTGGAGGAGGGTGGTGACTACCGCCGTCCCCTGCGCTCGGCGCTGACAGAGGAGATGAAAAAGCGGGGAGCGGAGTCGGTTTTGGGGGCCAAGGGGGGGATCCACCTGACCGACACCGCCGCCGCCCCGGCGGTACTGTCCTGGGCCAGGGCGGTGCTGCCTCTGGAAAAGGGGGACACAGCGGAGACCATCGCCCCGCCGCCCCCGGTGGGCCTGGAGCCCGGGCCTGCCCACTGGAAGATGGAGGGGGACAGGGTGAGTATCCGCTGTGGGGACCGGTTGCCTCCTGTGGGGTGGAATCATGTGTTATGTAACCCGGAATTTGGCTGGCTTACCGATGAGACCGGGGCAGGTCTGCTATGGGCCGGGGGCAACGCCCGGGAGGGGAAACTCATTGCCTGGGCAAATGATCCGCTGGCGGTGGGTGGACAGGAAAAAATTTTGATCAGCTTAAACGGGCAGGAATACTCCGTTTTCGCCGCCGGGGACGGGCTGCCCTGTGCTGTCACCTACGGCCCCGGCTTCGCCCGCTGGGAAAAAAAGCTGGGCGAAGACTCCAAGGCGGGCGGCCACAGGGCGCCTCTGCTGGCGGTTGAGGGGTTTGTTCCCGTCGATGGGAACCGGCGCATCCTCCGGTTTACCCTCGCAGGGGCCTCCGGTCGGGCGATCTACCGCCTGGGGGAGGGGGAGGAGATCTCCGTCGCCCTGGACGAAGGCCAGCCGGTCTGCCTGGTGACACAGAAAAAGGGAGAAAAGCCCTGTTCCCGCTTCTTCCGGGAGGATTTCCAAAAGGAACAGGCGCGGACCCTGGCCTGGTGGCAGGGAAAGGTGTCCGCCTTCACGGTAGAGACTCCAGACGGCGCACTGAACCGATATTTGGGCAGCTGGTGTCTCTACCAGGTGACGGCCTGCCGCCTGATGGCCCGCACCAGCCAGTATCAGAACGGCGGGGCCTTCGGCTTTCGGGACCAGCTCCAGGACGCGGCCGCCCTGGTGTACACCTGGCCGGAGAGGACACGGGAGCAGCTGCTGCTGTGCGCCTCCCGGCAGTTTGAGGAGGGAGATGTGCAGCACTGGTGGCACCCGCCCCAGGGGGCCGGGGTGCGCACCCGCATTTCCGACGACCTGCTGTGGCTGCCCTGGGTGCTGTGCCGGTACTGCGCTGTCACCGGGGATTGGGCCGTTTTGGAGGAGGAGGTCCCGTATCTTGCCTCCAAGCCCTTGGAGACGGGGGAACAGGACCGGTATGAGGTCCCGCAGGCGAGCGAGAGGCGGGAGAGCCTCTATCGACACGGTCTGGCCGCAATTCTCTGCGCGCTGGACCGGGGAAATGGGCCCCACGGCCTGGCCAGGATGGGGAGAGGAGACTGGAACGACGGCATGGACCGGGTGGAAGGAGAGTCGGTATGGCTGACCTGGTTTTTGGCGGCGGTGCTCCAGGACTTTGCGGCCCTGTGCCGCAGGATGGATGAGGAGGCCCGGGCGGACGATCTGCTGCGCCGGGCGGACGTCCTTATTCAGGCGGCGCAGGGGGCCTGGGACGGCCGGTGGTATCTCCGGGGGTATTACGCAGACGGCACGCCGCTGGGCACGGACCGGAGCGGGCAGTGCCAGATTGACTCCATTGCCCAGTCCTTTGCCCTCTTTCCCGGCGGGACCGACCGGACACGGGCGGACGAGGCCGTATCCGCCGCCCTGGACCGGCTCTTTGACCGGGAGGCGGCCATTGTGCGCCTGTTTGATCCGCCCTTCGACAGTCAGGGAGATAAGGATCCAGGCTATATCAAGGGCTATCCCCCCGGAGTGCGGGAGAATGGCGGGCAGTATACCCACGCCTCTGTCTGGCTGGCTATGGCCTGTTTCCGCCTGAATCGGCCTGGGGACGGCTGGGCCATTTTAAAGGCCCTCCTTCCGGAGGGCCACAAGACGGATATTTACCGGGCCGAACCCTATGTGATCGCCGCTGATGTGTCCTATGCCCCGGGGCGGGTGGGAAGAGCGGGGTGGTCCTGGTACACCGGGGCCGCCGGGTGGTACTGGCAGGTGGCCGTCCAAGAACTGCTGGGCCTGAAGGTAACAGAGGGCCGCCTCACCGTGGAGCCCAACCTTCCGCCGGACTGGCCGGGGTATGGGGCCAAGTGGAGGCTGTCCGGGGGGACGCTGCACATCTGCGTGAAGCGGACCGGGGCCTATTCCGCCGCCCTGGACGGCAAAGCAGTGAAGGGGGGCGTCCCGCTGGGGGGGCTGACCGGGGAGCATCGGCTGGAGGTTACGATTTAAGCCGGGCCGCCACAAACAGGTTGGGCGGATTGGGGAACAGGTTTTCCCTCTCCAGCACAGTAAAGCCGCTCCGGGCGATCTTCTCCTCCAGCCCACGCCGGGTGAAGAAGGCCACATAGGGCATGGCCCCGGTGCGGCTATTGACCAGCTTCTTCAGCCCCATGACCGAGGGCCGAGACCCCAGACAGTCGGTGGCGGAGAGAAACAGTCCGCCGGGCTTGAGCAGTTCCCGGATGCGGGCCAGAGAGGCGGGCAGGTCGGGGAGGTAGAGCAGCACGTTGTAAGCGGCCACGGCGTCAAAGCTTGCAGGCTTCAGGCAGGGGTCGAACAGATCAGTGTTGGTAATCTCCGTGTTGGGCAGCGCCCGGGTCTTTTCCCGGGCAATGTCCGCCATTTTGGAGGAGATGTCAATGCCCCGAAGGTGGGAAACGTGGGGAGCCAGCCGCTGGGTGATGAGCCCTGTGCCGCAGGCGAACTCCAGCACACGGTCTGAGGGATTCAGGTATTTGAGGGAGTATTCAGCTGTTTGATTGTAGGTCTCAGCGTATATTTTTCCCGAGGTTTGGTCGTAGCTCTGGGCGCGCATATTCCAAAATTCCTGAATGGACATGGAGTGTCCTCCTTTCTGCTGACGCCATTATACTGCGTCTCTCTCCGGCTTGCCACCTGTCAGGCAAAATTTTCCCAAAAACTTTACTTTTCTACGTCGGCTGTGGTATGATAGCCTAGCTGTCAAAGAAAAATTTTCTTTCAGAGAAAGGAATCTGCGAATATGTCACAAGTGACGCGCCGGGAGCTGTTCCCGGGGGTATGGCTGCGTGCGGTGCATACCAGTAAGTTTAAAAGCTCCTATCTGTCCATCACCCTGCTCGCCCCCCTGGACAAAAAGACCGCGGGGGCCAACGCCCTGATTCCCGAGGTTCTCCGCCGGGGCACGGCGGTCCACCCGGACATGGAATCTCTGTCCGCCGCCCTGGATGAGCTGTACGGCGGGGCCATCGAGCCTGTGGTCCGCAAAAAGGGAGAAACCCAGTGCGTGGGCTTTGTGTCCAGCTTTTTGGACGACGCCTACGCCCTGGAAGGAGAGAACATTCTGGAGCCCGCAGCCGGGCTGCTGTGTGAACTGCTCCTCAAGCCCTGCACGGAGGACGGGGCGTTCTGTTCTGACTATGTGGCTGGAGAGAAAGCCAACCTCATCGACCGCATCCGGGCCCAGATCAACGACAAGCGCACCTACGCCGTCCAGCGCCTCACCCAGGAGATGTGCAGGTACGAGGCCTTCGGGGCAGACAAGCTGGGGGACGAGGAGAGTGTGTCCGCCATTACCCCCGGAGACCTGTGGCAGCGGTATCAGGCGCTGCTGCGGGAGGCCCGGGTGGAGGTGTACTACTGCGGCTCCGCTGACCCGGACCGGGTAGCGGAGGCGCTGCGCGTCGCCCTGGAGAAGCTGCCGGTAAATGAGGAGAGGGTGGACCCCGGCTGTGACGTTCGGGTGTCCGCCGGCCCCGAGCCCATCCTGGTGGAGGAGGCCATGGACGTAAGCCAGGGCAAGCTGGCCCTGGGATTCCGCACCGGGGGCCTCACCTGCTGGGAGGAGGACTACCCCGCCCTGACCATGTGCAACGCCATCTTCGGCGGCACCACATTGTCCAAGCTGTTTATGAACGTGCGGGAGAAGCTGTCCCTGTGCTACTACGCCAGCTCTATGATGGAGAAGATGAAGGGGCTGGTGCTGGTGTCCTCCGGCATCGAGTTTGACAAGTATCAGACGGCCAAGGACGAGATCCTGGCCCAGCTGAAGGCCATTCAGGATGGCCAGATCGAAACCTGGGAGCTGGAGGGGGTGCGCCGCACCCTGATCGGCGGATACCTGTCCACCCTGGACGACCAGGGCCGCCAGGAGGAGTTCTGGCTGGGCCAGGCTGCCGCCGGGCTGGATACGACCATAGAAGAGCTGGCCGCCCAGTTTGAGACCGTGACCCGGGAACAGGTGGCCGCCGCCGCCCGTCAGCTGGTGCTGGATACCATCTATTTCCTGAAAGGGAAGGAGGGCTGAGAAATGGAACAGCTGAATTTTGCCCGGGTGGGAGAGACCATGTACCACGAGAAGCTGGAGAACGGCCTGAACGTGTTTGTCTTCCCCAAGCCCGAGTTTCAGAAGGGATACGCCTTTTTTGCCACCAACTACGGCGGCATGGATATGCGCTTCTGCCTGAACGGAGAGTGGCGCAACACCCCCGCCGGGGTGGCCCATTACCTGGAACACAAGATGTTCGATACCCAGGAGGGCAATGCTCTCCAGGACCTGGCCGCCAACGGCGCCAGCCCCAACGCCTTTACCAGCAACGACATCACCGGCTACTACTTCGACTCCACCGAGAAGTTTGAGGAGAACCTGCGCATCCTGCTCTCCTTCGTCTCGGTCCCCTGGTTCACCCAGGAGAGCGTGGACAAGGAGCGGGGCATCATCGGCCAGGAGATCGGCATGATTGAGGACGACCCCCATTGGAAGTGCTATATGAACCTGATGAAGGCCCTGTTTCAGCGCCACCCCATCCGGGTGAGCGTGGCGGGCAGCGTGGAGTCCATCGCCAGGATCACCCCGGAGACCCTCTACGCCTGCCACAAGGCCTTTTACGACCCGGCCAACATGGTGCTGTGCGTGGCGGGCCCGGTGGACCCGGAGCATATCTGCGCTGTTGCCCGGGAAATTCTCCCCAAGCAGGCCGGGCCCATCGCCGCCAAGGACTATGGGGAGAAAGAACAGCCCCGGGTGGCACAGCCTCTCATTGAGGAGAGAATGGAGGTGTCCGCCCCTATTTTCCAGCTGGGCTGGAAAGGAGATGCCCAGGTAAACGGAGAGGCCCGCCTGCGTCAGGAGCTGGTGGGTGAGCTGGCCCTGGAGGTGCTGCTGGGCAACTCCAGTCCCCTGTATGCCAGGCTGTACCGGGAGGGACTGATCAACCAGGAATTTGGCTACAGCTATGAGAGCAGCTTCGGATGCGCCTTTTTGGCGGCGGACGGAGAATCCCGAGACCCGCAGGCCGTCCGCATGGCGGTGGCGGAGGAGGCCGCCCGCATTGGCCGGGAGGGGGTCGACCCTTCTCTGTGGGAGAGGGTGAAGAAGGGTGTCTACGGTAACCGGGTTCGGGGGCTGAACTCCTTTGAGCACCTGTGCGTGGGTCAGACGCAGGCCTTCTTCGCGGGCTATGACTTTTTGCGCTTTGCAGAACTGTTCGGCTCCATCACCAGAGAAGAGGCGGAGGAGCTGATTGCCGGCTGGGTGACTGAGGAGAGGACGGCTTTGTCGGTGGTCCGGGCCAGGGAGGAAGGACAGTGATCAAGACCGTGTCCTTCCCCGGCCTGGGGCTGGAGTTTGCCCTGAACCGGGTGGCCTTTACCATCCCGGTTCTGGACCGGCCCGTCTACTGGTACGGGGTTATCATTACCTGCGGCCTGATCCTGGCAGTGTATCTGTGCTCCAGATGGGGGAAACGCTTTGGCATCAGCGAGGACAATATCATCGATATGATGCTCTTTGCCGTCCCTGCCGCCCTGGTGGCCGTCCGGGCGTACTATGTGGTGTTCAATCTGGAACTCTATCAAAATTCGGATGGCTCCCTGAACTGGGGGGCGATCTTCCGCTACAGCGACGGAGGGCTGGCCATCTACGGGGCTATTATCTCCTCGGCCATTGTGCTGCTTCTCTTCTGCCGAAAGAGAAGACTCAGCTTTTTGGCCTACGCCGACCTGGGGGTCCACGGCCTGTTTATCGGCCAGCTTATCGGCCGGTGGGGCAACTTCATGAACGTGGAGGCCTACGGCACGGTTACCGCACTGCCCTGGCGGATGTGCTCCCCCTCGGTCGCGGCCGAGATGCTGAACAAAGGCTATGTGGATCAGGCCGGCTACGAGGCCATCCTCAGCGGAACGCTGGGGGTACATCCTACCTTCTTTTACGAGTCGGCCTGGAATTTTGTGGGTCTGATCATCGTCTATTGGATCGGGAAAAAGCGAAAATTTGACGGACAGTGTTTTTTGTTCTACTTTTTCTGGTACGGCATGGGACGGGCCTGGATCGAGGGGCTGCGTACCGACAGCCTGTACCTCTTTGGCTGGGAGCTGTTCGGTGTGCCCATCCGGGCGTCCCAGCTCTTCGCGCTGGTGACCGGAGTTATAGCGGGAACGGTGCTGATCTGGGCCCTGTGGCGGAATCGGGACAAAAAGAGAGAGCTGTTTGTGGACCGGCTGGCCGCCCAACATGCCGATCAGGAAGAGACAGATAAGGGGGAATGAGACATGGCGGCTGTTGTAATGGATGGAAAGACTCTTGCGGCTAAAATCAAGGAACAGGTGCGGCGCCAGGTGGAGAAAATGGAGCGCAAGCCGGGAATGGCCATGGTGCTGGTGGGGGAGGACCCCGCCGCCCAGGTCTACGAAGCGGGCAAACGGAGGGATTGTCAGCAGTGCGGTATCTACTACGAGACCTACCGCCTGCCTGAAGACGTGCCCCAGGAGGAACTGTTGGATGTTATCCGTTTTTTGAACAAGAGGGAGGGAATCGACGGTATTCTGATTCAGTTTCCTCTCCCGGATCACCTGGACGACCGGGCTGTCCAGATGGCCATTCGTCCTGACAAGGATGTGGACTGCGTCCATCCCTCCAACGTAGGTGATCTTACGCTGGGAATGGACTGCTTGTGGCCCTGCACCCCGGCGGGGGTGATGCGCCTGCTAGCCGAGTACAACATCGACCCAGCCTTTAAAAACTGCACCATGGTAGGTCGATCCAATATTGTGGGCAAGCCCCAGGCCATGCTGCTGCTGCGGCGGGACTGCACCGTCACCGTTTGCCACACCAAGACTCCCGATTTGGCGGCGGAGTGCCGCAGGGCGGATATCCTCATCTCTGCGGCGGGTCACACCAACCTGATTACTGCGGACATGATAAAGGAGGGGGCGGTGGTCATTGACGTGGCGGTCAACCGGGATGCTGACGGCAGGCTGTGCGGTGATGTGGACTTCGAGGCCGTTTCTCAAAAGGCCTCCTGCATTACTCCGGTGCCGGGCGGCGTGGGACCCGTCACCCGGGCCATATTGATGGAGAATACCCTTACCGCCGCTGTGCGGCACGGAAAATAATAGCCGGGAAATTTACCCTTGCGCAAAGAGGAAAAATACAGTATAATAGTTCTGTAAGCTGATGAAGAAAGGGGTGTGCGCAATGGCTGGCATTGGAGCGATTGGAAGCTATGGCAGCATGGGCGGCTACTATTCTATCTATCAAAACAGAAGCGCGAAAAACTCCGCCGGCAGAGAGGCAGTGAGCCCGGTGTCCCGGGCGCAGTCCACCCCCGTGCCCCCTGTGGAGAGGACGTCCGCCGTCCACCGGGGAGCGAGTCAGACCGTTCCGGAGGAGGACGGCTCCTTCCAATTCCCCACCATGCGGGAGGGGGCCGACCCCGCTGAGATGGCAGTGCGCGCCCGCATCCGCTATCTGGACGGCGAGGCGGAGGACCTGGAGAACGAGCTGCTTGGCTGGAATCAGTCCAAAGGACTGGAAAAGCTGTTGGGCGGCGAAGAGAACGCCAAACAGAACGGCTTGAGGATCGGACAGGAGGAGGCCAAGTCCCCCCAGGAGGTTATGGAGGAGGCCGAGTGCCAGACCTGCGAGAACCGCAAGTATCAGGACGGGTCCGACGACCCGGGCGTCTCCTTTAAAACTGCCACGAACGTGGCGCCTGAGCAGGCTGCCGCAGCCGTGCGAGGCCATGAACAGGAGCACGTGGTCCGGGAGCAGGCTAAGGCCCAGCGGGAGGATCGAAAGGTGGTCAATCAATCGGTGAGTATTCACACCGCGATCTGCCCGGAGTGCGGCGATGTGTACGTCTCCGGAGGGACCACCCGCACCACCACAAAGTCCAATCCCGTGGAGGAGGTCAAGCCGGAACAAAAATCCGGTTTTCAGGCAATGGCATAAGAAAAATACCCCCGTTGAACGTACGTTCAGCGGGAGTATTTTTTTATCCGCCCACCAGAATGGCCATGTGGGCCAGGGTGGCGCTGCCGTTCTGAAACAGCTCGTTGCGCAGACGAGAACGCTGGGTGGGATTGTGGATGAGAGAGCGGCTGACGTGAACCAGCACATAAAACAGCCGTTCCCGGCTGATCTCCCGGTCCATAGCGCAGACGGCGGCGAAGCGGTAGAAGCCGTACAGATTACACAGATTTACATAACTTTGCCACAGCTCCTCCGGCGTCTTGACGTCGGGGAAGGACAGAAAAAGGGTGATGGTCACTAGCAGATTTTCGAAAAAATGCTCAGAGCCGCCGGTCAGCTCCGCCAGCTTGGCTTCCGACTCCTGGTAGCGGCCGGCGTTGATGGTCACCCGATCCAAGTCCACCTCGGCCAGGGTCTGTTTGTCGGTGATGACCCGCAGCAGCTCCTCGGCCAGGTCGGGCCCCAGGGTTTTGAACTGCCTGATCAGCAGCTGCAGATTGTTGCTCAGAAACATGTTCCGGTTGCCCGACATTCGCCCCAACTGGTCGGCCAGGGCGCTGGGGTCCCGGACCAGACTGCCGCTGACCGTCAGCCAGTGGTCGACGGCGGCCTCGTCCTCCCAGTCCAGAGACTGCAATTGATGAGTCAGCAGGCCCAGCAGGGTCAGACGCCGGGGAAGGGGCAGCCCGCGGGCCTGAAGGGCGTCCACCCACAGCTCTCGGATGGCGGCGAAGTTGGTCTCCACCGGGTTTTTCGTCAGAGCCAGCTTGCATTTCGACGGGGGGAGAGGTTCCTCGATGAAGTCGATGCCATCGGTCAGGTCCCACAGCAGGGACAGCACCCCCTCGCAGGAGGGGCTGAGGCTGTATTCCAGGGCGGCGGGGGTGTAGACCTCGCGGCGGGGGTAGATGCGGCACACCTTGGGCAGACACTGCTCCCCGCACTCCAATTGCAGGCGGCACAGGCCCTCCGGGGTGTGGAAGGCGCAGCGGCCGGCGTCGGTGACGTGGAACTCGGCGTACATTCCGTCGTGCTCCTTCTCCCGGAGACGGCGCATCCCCAGCTTCATCAGCTCCTCCATTTCCGTACTCTTGGGGGCGCGCTTGATGGTCAGGTAGTCCTTTTTGCTGAACTCGATCCGCCAGCCGTCGTCGCAGCAGTTGTCCTGGCAGGCCCCCATGATACAGTGGAAGTCCTTGTAATAGGCGGGCATCAGGGCGGTTTGAATGGGTAAGGATTGTCCGGGCATGATAACACCTCATTTTTCGGTATGTAGGGGCGCATAGTATGCGCCTGCTGTCTGCGGGCGGATGGTATCCGCCCCTACAGGGAAAGAGGCGGGCCGAAGCCCGCCCCTTTGTGCGTGAATGGAAAACTTGGCGGGGATTAGCCCAGCAGCTGCAGAACGCCCTGGGGCACCTGGTTGGCCTGGGCCAGCATGGCCTGGGCGGACTGAACCAGGATGTTGTTCTTCACATAGCTCATCATTTCCTCGGCCACGTCGGTGTCGCGGATGGAGGACTCGGCGTCCTGAATGTTCTCGGCCATCACGGACAGGTTGTTGGCGGTGTGGTCCAGACGGTTCTGGTAAGCGCCCAGATCGCCGCGGACGGAGGAGACGTAGTTGATGGCGTTCTTGATGGTGTCGATGGCCTTGGCGGCATCGTCAGAGGTAGCGACACTCAGACCGTCCACGCCCAGGGCGGTGGTCTTCATGCTGCCGATCTTCACGCCCAGCTGATTGAAGGTGTCGCTGGTGTCGCCGATCTGGAGATTCAGGGGCTTGCCGCCCTCGACGCCCTCGGCGGTGGCCAGGCCCTTCTGGGCCTCGTTCAACTGGGCCTGAGCGGCGTCAACCTTTTCCTGATGCTCAGCGTCAGCCTTGTCCTGAGCCTCCTGGGTCTTGGCGTCGTCCACGGTGGAGATGCCGATATAGCTGGCGAACTTGTCCATGGTGGTCATGTCGGTGGTTTCCTTGACCTCGGCCTTCTGCTTGATACCGATCTGGTCAACGGGAGTGCCATTGGCCTCGTGGGAGACGGTGAAGGTCTTGTTGTCCTTGGCGGCCTCGGTCAGCCTGGAGAGAGCCAGGTCGCGGGTAGCCTGAACGCCGGTAGAGCCGGCCGCAACCTTCTTCAGCTCTTCCGCCTTAAGGTCGGTCAGGTCGACCACGTTCTCGCCGTCCTTATACTTGCTGTCCGCGCCCACGGCGAAGGTGTACTCCTCGTCGCCCAGACGAATCTTCATGCCGTCCACGATATCCAGGCCGGAGAAGTTCAGGGTAGTGCTGGCCAGCTGATCAGACTCGGAGGGCACGCCGGCGATGACGACCTCGGTACCGGCGTTGATATAGCCGTTCAGGCCGGCCTTGTAGGCGTCAGCGCCCGCAACAGCAGCAACAGCACCGAATCCAGGTGTGGTATCGGCAGCATCAATAACAGTGGTAGCGCCCTTGGTGAAGGCAAGCCCGGTAACGGTGTTTCCGCTGCCGTCCGCTCCCTTGGTCTTGTCGGTAAAAACAACATCATTAGTAGCGGCAGAGACCGTAAAGTAGTCGCCCAGCTTGACGTCCTCACCGGCGGCGTTCTTCGCGGTGGCATTGGCAAAGGCAGTGGCCAGGTCAGCCGCAGAGGCGTTTACTTTCTGATTCTCGACATTAAAGGTCAAGGTCTCGTCGCCAATCTTAGCGGTGACAGAGTAGGTGTTGTCACCCTTATCATCAGTAGTACCGCCAGCTACCGTGCCTGGAGTCAGAGTTGCGGTGAAGGTGCCGGCGGTGGCCTTCACGTCGGCCTTGGTGATAGTACCTGCGAGCTCCACACTGGTGTCAAAGTACTTGTTCAGGGAAGTGGTGGGAGTCTTATTGTTCTCGCTGAACTCAAAGGCCAGGCTGTCGCCGTCGGCCCGCACGTTCCACACATTGTCGCCGTCGTTGAACAGGCCCTTCGCGCTGGCGCCTGCCTCAAGCTGACTGGCCGCGTTGGTATTACCAACGCCATTGGTGGTAGTATCGTTCCCGATCTTGTAGGCGATGGCGGCGGCCAGATCCTTGCTGTCCAGGGTGTAGCCCGCCTTGATGTCAGCGGCCTTCACGCCCTTATCGGTGAGGTAATCCTTCATGTCCTTCTCGGTGAGGACGAAAGCGTTGTTGGTACCGACCGTCAGCTTCAAACCATCGGCGGTGGAATCGAGGCCGTTCTGCTTAGCAGCAGCAGTGGCGGTGCCATCAGTAGCCATGGTGTAGCTGGTGCCGTTCAGGTTGACCTGGAAGCTGGGAGTCTGATATTCCACCTTTTCGGTCTCCAGAACGGTCTTGGTGCCCACGTCGGTAGCCTGACCGGCGCCGCCGTTAGCAACCTGGGGCAGCATGATGCCCTTGATGGCAGCGGCATTCATCTCGTCGCCGTAGACGGGATCAACGACGGTAGCCTCGCCCAGGCCGTCCAGAGCCTTCTGAGCGGCGTCCACGGCCTTCTGGGCAGTGTTGACAGCGCGGACCTTGGCGTCGGCGTCCCAAGTGCCGTCCAGCAGTTTGATGCCGTTGAAGTTGGCGGACTCGGCGATACGGTTAATTTCCTCGTTAAGCTGGTTGACCTCTTTCTGGAGGGCCTCACGGTCGACCTCGTCCTGATAGGTGCCGTTGGCGGACTGGGTGGCCAGGTAGTCCATGCGGTTGAGCATGTCCTGAATCTCCTGCATGGCGCCCTCAGCGGTCTTCACCAGGGAGATGCCGTCCTTGACGTTCTTGGAAGCGGCGTTCAGGCCGGTAATCTGGGCACGCATCTTCTCGGAAATAGCCAGACCGGCGGCGTCGTCGCCGGCGCGGTTGATCTTGTAACCGGAAGACAGCTTCTCCAGGTTGCCGGACAGGGCCTTGTTATTGTTGTTGTAGTTGCGGTAGGCATTCATTGCCATAATATTGTGCTGAATACGCATGTGCTTGAACTCCTTTCAAATCGTTTAGTGTGCCGGTGCATCCTTGCACCTAAGCACAGATCTGTGTTGCGCCGCCCGCCCTGTTCACCGTGGCCACAGTGGACAAGGCCCTTGGCGCGGAACAATATTTCAGCCGGCTCGTCAGTCGGGTGAAACCGTAGGTTCTCCTCCGCCCGGGGAGGAGAGGTACATTCACTCTATCGTCCGCTTTTCGGGAAAAATAAGGGGGAGTGGAAAAAATTTTTTTATTCCCGCAGCAGTTCCGCCGCGCCGATGATGCCAAAGTCCTGTTTCAGCCGGGCAAAGCGGAAGTCCACCGGCTGGGGAATGTGGTTGTAGCGGTCAAATTCCGCCCGCACCCGGTCGAAGAGGAGGGGGCCGAAGTTGACCAGCCCTCCGCCGAAGACGTAGAGGTTGACGTTGAGCAGCTGATAGATGTTAAAGGCGCACACGCCGATGTAGTGGGCGGTCTGGTCCAGCATCTCCAGGGCGAAGGGGTCCCCAGCCCGGCAGGCCCGGAGCAGCTCCGCGCCGTCCAGCTTGGGGCCCAGGTCCAGGCAGGTCCGCCGTCCGGCGGATTTTTTTCGGATCTGAGAGGGGAGGTGGCGTCCCGCCCCCCAGGACATGAAGCAGCCCCGGTTTTGACAGCCGCACGGTTCCCCCTCGTCCGGGGTGATGAGCATGTGGCCGCACTCCCCGGCCCAGCCGTAGCTGCCCCGGAAAAGACGGCCGTTGAGAATTAGTCCGCTGCCGATGCCGGTGCTGACGGCCATATAGATCATATTTTGACTGCCCTGTCCCGCGCCGAAGCGGTTCTCGGCCAGGGCGGCCGCATTGCTGTCGTTGTCCAGCGCCACCCGGACCCCCAGCCGCCGGGCCAGGTAGTCCCGCATGGCAAAGTCGCGGATGTTCACCATGGCGGAGGTCATGCACACGTAGCCCTGGTCGAAGAGGATGAAGGAGGGCATGCACACCCCCACCCCCTTCAGGTCCGCCAGGGTGAGGCGGTTTTTCTCCAGCAGGGCGCGGACACTCTGTTCCACCATGGCGCAGAAGGCCGGGCCGTCCGCCTCCACGGGAGTGGGCTGCTGAAAGCGGTCCAACAGGCGGTTGTCCCGATCGAACAGGCCGTAGGCTACCTTGGTGCCTCCGGCGTCTACGCCGATGCGATATTCACTCATAGTCCACGTTCCTCCTCTGCTTGATAGACGCGGATGCCGTTCAGACGGACAGCCTGATCCCGGGTGAGGCCGCCGTCGGTGACCACGGCGGAGACGGTCAGGTTCAGGGGGACCGTGCCCCGCTGGGAGAATTTTCGACTCTCCGTGACCACCACCACCTGCGCCGCCTGCGCCGCCATGTCCCGCACCGCCTGGACCCGCAGATGGTCGCTGCCGGCAAAGCCCAGCTCAGGAGACCAGCCGTCCGCCCCCACAAAGAGTCTTTCCACAAAGAACTGCCGGGCGCACACCTGTAAAATGGGGCCCACCGTTACCTGGGCGTCGTTTTGAAAGTCGCCCCCCAGCAGCACCACCCGGGCGCCCTCCGCCCGGCGGATGTAGCTGGCAATAAAGGCGCTGTTGGTGATGATGGTGGCCCCTGGCTTGTTTTGGGCAATTTCTTCGGCCAGCAGGGCACAGCAGCTGCCGCTTTCAATCATCACCGTCTCTCCGGGGGATACCAGCTCCGCCGCCCTTTTGGCGATGTGCCGCTTCTCCTCGTAGTGGACGGCCAGCCGGCTGTTTACGTCGTCAGGGCTGCCCAGCACGGCAAAGCCGTGTTCCCGGCGGAGAATGCCCCTCTCCTCCAGGGTGTCCAGATCCTTTCGGATTGTCACCTGAGACACCTCCAGCCGCCGGGCTAGAGAGGCAACCTCTATCCGTCCGCACTGGGACAGCAGCTCTAAAATTTGGAACTCCCGCGCTTTTCTCATCACAAATCTCTCCACATTCCGGTTATAGGAAGGTACACTCCAGCCCAGTGTCCAGGAAAATCTGACGGTAATATGCCAGGTCCTCCGGGTGAAGCTGGTCCACTCCGTCGTAGTCGTAGGGGACCCCCATCTGCTGGTACTTCCTCTCCCCCAGCTGGTGGAAGGGGAGGAGGTGGACCTCCGTGACCTTCAAATCGGTGAGAAGCCGGGCCAGCCCCTGGGCATCCTCCGGGGCGCTGTTGAACCGGGGAATGACCGGAATACGGGCGATCATAGGCTTGTCCGCGGCGGCGGCGGCGCGGAGGTTGTCCAGAATGAGCCGGTTGTCCACCCCGGCGCCCGCCCGGTGCTTGTCGGGGTCGAAGTGCTTCACGTCGATGAGGAGGAGGTCGATCTCCTCCAGCAGCATTTGAAACCGCTGCGGAGAGGCGAAGCCGGTGGTCTCCGCAGCGGTGTGGACCCCCTGGGCCCGGGCCGCCCGGCACAGGGCAGCGGCAAAGTCCGCCTGCTGGAGAACTTCCCCGCCGGACAGGGTCATCCCGCCCCCGGACTGGTCGTAGAAGGGCTTGTCCTGCAAGACTTCGGCCATCACCTGGTCTACCGTCATCACCCGGCGGCGGCACCGGTCGTCGTCCAGCAGTCTGGCCTGGTCGGCGAAGCGGTTTTGTGACTCCGGGTTGGCGCACCAGCGGCAGGCCAGGGGGCAGCCCTGAAAGAAGACGGTGGTGCGGATGCCGGGGCCGTCGTTGATGCTGAATTTCTGGATGTTGAAGATGTGGCCGGTCAGTTCCATGGACAAAAACCTCCTGTCGGTTGTGGTGTCATTATATCAGTCGGAGAAGAGGCGTGTAAAGGCGCAAAAAGGCACAAAGTTTTGAAAGAAGATTTGTATACTTTCATTCGTAAGTTTTTGTTGACTTGCAGGCGGAGGTCTGCTATGATGGAGCCAAAATCAGGGGAAGTGCCCCTGCCAGACTTACTGATAGCAATCTTTAAAATGGTAACACCTGTAGGGGCGGATACGATCCACCCGCACGATAGTGTAGTGCATATCGTGATCTCGGGCGGGTAATATCCGCCCCTACAGATTGCTGTCAGCAATTTCTGCATATTGCGATAGGAGGCCGCAGACCATGAAACATATACAGCATTTTGGAGAGCTGACAGCCCGGATGAACCACTTTCGTGAGGAGCTGCTGAAGACGGAGCCCCAGGTGTGCGCGGAGAGGGCTATTCTCACCACCCAGAGCTACCGGGAGAACGCCGACCAGCCCGTTACCCTGAAGCGGGCCTGCATGCTCCGGAATGTTTTGGAGAACATGAGCATTTTCATTGAGACGGACACACTGCTGGCGGGCAACCAGGCCTCCGCCAACCGGGCGGCCCCCATCTTCCCGGAGTACGCCATGGACTGGGTCATCAGAGAGCTGGACGAGTTTGAGGGCCGGGACGGCGACGTGTTCCGCATCAGCGAGAAGACCAAGGAGGAGCTGCGGGAGATTTATCCCTTCTGGCAGCATAACACCCTGCTGGACAAGGGCCTGGCCGCCATACCACCGGACAGCCGGGTGTTCTACGACCTGGGCATCATCAAGGCCGAGGGTAACCTTACCTCCGGCGACGCCCACGTGGCCGTGGCCTACGCCGACCTGCTGCGGCTGGGCCTGAAGGACTACGAGGCCCGTGCCAGAGACTGTCTGGAAAAGCTGGACCTGAGCGACTGCAAAAATCTGAAGAAATCCTACTTCTACCGGGCCATTCTCATCACCGTCGACGCGGTCCGGGCCTTTGCCGCCCGGTACGCCGGTTTGGCGGAGGAGCAGTCCGAGTCCGCCGCCCCTGAGAGGGCCGGGGAGCTGCGCGAGATGGCCCGCATTCTGCGCAAGGTACCCTACCAGCCGGCGGACACCTTTCAAGAGGCGGTGCAGTCGCTGTGGCTGGTCCACCTGGTTCTCCAGATCGAGTCCAACGGCCACTCTCTCTCCTACGGTCGTATGGACCAGTACCTCTATCCCTACTACGCCAGGGACCTGGCTGAGGGCCGCATCACCGAGGACAGCGCCTGCGAGCTGATGACCAACTTGTGGCTCAAGACCTTCACCATCAACAAGATCCGTTCTTGGAGCCACACCCAGTTCTCCGCCGGGTCCCCCCTGTACCAGAACGTCACTGTGGGCGGCCAGACGCCGGACAAAAAGGACGCGGTTAACCCCATGTCCTACCTGATTCTGCGCAGCGTGGCCCAGACCCGGCTGCCCCAGCCCAATCTCACCGTGCGCTACCACGCCGGGCTGTCCGAGGACTTCATGTCCGAGGCCATCGAGGTGGTGAAGCTGGGCTTCGGCATGCCCGCCTTCAACAACGACGAGATCATTATCCCCTCCTTTATGGCCCGGGGCGTGAAGGAGGAGGACGCCTACAACTACTCCGCCATCGGCTGTGTGGAGACGGCTGTCCCCGGCAAGTGGGGCTACCGGTGTACGGGCATGAGCTTTTTGAACTTCCCCAAGTCTCTGCTCATCGCTATGAACAACGGCGTGGACCCCCAGAGCGGCAAAAAGCTGACCGAAGGGGCGGGCCACTTTACGGACATGACCTCCTACGACCAGCTCTCCCACGCCTGGGACGTGGTGATTCGGGACTTCACCCGCCACAGCGCCATTATTGAAAACGCCTGCGACATGGTGCTGGAGGAGGACGTGCCCGACATCCTCTGCTCCGCCCTGTGCGAGGACTGCATTGGTCGGGGTCTCACCCTGAAGGAGGGGGGCGCGGTGTACGATTTCATCAGCGGTCTCCAGGTGGGCATCGCCAATCTGGCCGACTCCCTGGCCGCTATTAAGAAGCTGGTCTTTGAGGAGAAGGTTCTCACCCCCGCCCAGCTGTGGGAGGCCCTTGGAACCGACTTCGCCGGGGAGGAGGGGGAGAAAATCCGCCAGCAGCTCATCCACCAGGCCCCCAAGTACGGCAACGACGATGACTATGTGGACCGGCTGGTGGTGGACGCCTACAGCGCCTACATCGACGAGATCAAGAAGTACCCCAACACCCGCTTCGGCCGGGGCCCCATCGGGGGCATCCGGTACGCCGGCACCTCCTCCATTTCCGCCAACGTGGGGCAGGGGAGAGGCACCCTGGCCACCCCCGACGGCCGCCACGCCGGCGAACCTCTGGCCGAGGGCTGCTCCCCCAGCCACGCCATGGACGTCCACGGCCCCACGGCGGTGTTCAAGAGTGTGTCCAAGCTGCCCACCGCCGACATCACCGGCGGCGTGCTGCTCAACCAGAAGGTGACCCCCGCCCTGCTGTCCAGAGAGGAGAACAAGACCAAGCTGATTGCCCTGATCCGGACCTTCTTCAACGCCCTCCACGGCTACCACGTGCAGTATAACGTGGTCTCCCGGGAGACCCTGCTGGACGCCCAGGTCCACCCGGAGGATCACCGGGATCTGATTGTCCGGGTGGCCGGGTA
This sequence comes from uncultured Oscillospiraceae bacterium, assembly GCA_951801655.1. GTDB lineage: Bacteria > Bacillota > Clostridia > Oscillospirales > Oscillospiraceae > Lawsonibacter. The sequence goes on from CATONV010000032.1 coordinate 24,240, forward strand.
CAGCGCCTTCTTCAACGTACTCTCCCGCCAGACTCAGGACGACATTATCGCCCGCACGGAGCAGACCCTCTGACCGCCCGAATCCCCCGGCAGCGCCGGGGGATTTTTCGTTGCCTGCCGGTCCAAGCTGTGATATAATGCGGCCAAAGGAGTGAGTGTTCATGATCAAGCAGTTCCTTCAGCAGGCGGCGGAGGGCCGGTGCGTATTCATCACCGATGTGCGGGAGGCCTTCCAGACCGGAGGGGCGCGCCCCTTCCACCTGCATGTCACCCTCTACGACCGGTCCATCCGGGTATTTCCCCTCCTCCTGCCCGAGACGGCTGGGGAGGACGAGAAGCAGTTTGCGGCGGAGTACGTATATGCCAGTGTATACAACCTGCTGTCCGCCCTGGGGGGACGGAGGGTAGACATTTACTTGGACCGGACGGACAGGGAGGCGGCGGAGCTGGCGGAAGGACTCGGACAGGTCTTCCAGCTGGAGACGGAAAAAACCGCCCGCACCGGCTACGGCAGGTGCCTCAATGTGAACGAGCGTGTGCTGGCCGCCCTGTTCGGCAAAGAGGAGAAGTTTGCCTTCGGCGTCCACGATGTAAAGGAGGAGCCGGCGGCGCAGCCGCCGAAAGCGGTGGAGGGACAGCCCGTCTTCGCCCGCCTGCCCGCCCTGACCAAGGGGAAGATGGTGCTGGGCATGGACATCGGGGGCACCGATGTGAAGCTGGCCGTCAGCGTGGACGGACAGCTGGCCCTGTGCAAGGAGTTTGACTGGCTTCCCGCCGCCTGCACCCGGGCGGAGGAGATTACCGCCCCGCTGCTGCTGCTGACCCGGCTGCTGCGGGGGGCGGGCAGCCTGTATCGGGCCGGGCGGGAGGCGGAGATCGACCGGGCCGCCCTGGGCAAGCACGCCTCCATGGCGGAGATGGAGAGGGGAGCAGCCGCCATGGAGAGGTGTGCCGGGGCGCAGCTGCGTCAATTTGACGCCATCGGCCTGTGTTTTCCGGACGTCGTCATTCAAAACCGCATTGTGGGAGGGGAGACACACAAAACCCTGGGCCTGCGGAACAACCCGGAGACGAGGTACGAGGAGCAGTTTGCCAAAATCACCGCCCTGAACGAGGCCCTGTCCGCCTATGTGGCGGAGGGCGGGCCGGTGATGAACACCAACGACGGCCCCATGGCCGCCTTTGCAGCCGCAGTGGAACAGGCGGCGGCGGGCGGAGATTTGTCCAAAGGCTTTTTTGCCCACACCCTGGGCACCGACCTGGGCACCGGCTGGGTCCGCCCCGATGGTTCCATTCCGGAGCTTCCCCTGGAGGTATACAACTTTATCATTGACCTGGGCGCCGCCCGGCGGAAACTGGCAGCGGAGGACGTGCGCAGTGTACGCAGCTTCAACACCGGCCTTCCGGGGGCCCTGCAGCGATATACGGGACAGTCGGGAGTGTTCCGCCTGGCGGCGGAGAACCTGCCCCGGCAGGCCCCGGAGCTGTGGGAGGAGCTGCTGCGGCGTGGGCTGTTCCGCTGGGAGGGGGAGCGGCTGACCGTTCCGGAACGGCCGGAGGACATGCGCAAGGCATGCCTGGAGCTGCTGATGGAGAAGGCGGCGGCGGGTCAGCCCGCCTGTGAGGAGATTTTCCGGACCGTGGGAGAGTATCTGGCCGTCACCTGGCGGGAGACGGAATATGTTCTCCGGCCCGAGACCAAAGACCGCACCCTCTTTGGCCGGCTGGTCAAGCTGCCCGCCTGCTTCCACCTGCTGCGGGAGGGAGCCGCCCGCCGGGAGACTGCCCTGCGGCAGTATGCGGCGGACGGTCAATTGGCCAACACAACCCTGATGAGGCAGCTGGACGCCCACCCGGACTACACGGTGGCCCAGTTTGCCCAGGCGGTGGGCGCCATCTATTACGGCTGTCTGGGGCTTCAATAGAACATTAGGCAGGGCGGCCCCGAAGGGCCGCCCTGCTTTTCTGAAAACACATCCTTCGGCTGTCCGGCATAGAATGGGACAGCATAGCGAAAGGAGTTTGGGAACGGTTGTTCCCGTTTAAACAATATGGAATCTAAGGGATTTTCTTATTATCTCTCTTCCGCAGGTCGTCGGAGAGGGGGGGAAGCTGTGATCCCGCTGCCCGACGTGGGAGAGGGCGGCCCCGTCTACCCGGGGGACGGTCCGGTGGAGCCTGTGATCCCCCTGCCTGATGTGGGGGAGGGCGGCCCCGTCTATCCGGGGGACGGCGTGGTGGTGGAGCCCGTGATCCCTCTGCCTGATGTGGGGGAGGGCGGCCCTGTCTATCCCGGCGGCGTGGTGGTGGAGCCTGTGATCCCCCTGCCCAACCCCGGCGAGGGCGGACCTGTTTACCCTGGAACGACAGTTCGGCCCGGCACGTCCAGAGTGCGTTTCCTGAACGCGGCCTACGGCTACCCTGCCTTCCGGATTTCTGTGGCGAACAGCCGGTTTGCCAACCGTCTGGGCTACGCCTCCGTCACCGGTTACGGGAGAGTCCGCGCCGGATACCAGACTGTGACAGTGGTGGGGAGCAACGGTTACATCTATGTGCAAAAGGCCATGCCCTTCCAGACCAACGGACTTACCACCATTGCGATCATCCGCACCGCCGGCGGCCTGGACCTCTTGCAGATTGGCGACAACTGCTGTGCTCCTGGCGGCGGCTGGTCCGCCTTCCGGGTGGGCAACCTGGCCTATAACAGCAGGCCGATGGACGTGGTAATGAGCGACGGCCGGGTGGTTTTCAGCGATCTGCGCTACAAGGAAGTGGCCGCTTTTCGGCGTATCATGCCGGGCAGCTACCGGTTCTTCTATGCCGACACCGCTCAGGCCGCCATGCCTGCCGGTCTGGCCATCGAGACGCTGGACCCGGCGTGGCTGGATATCTATCCGCCCTATGAGACCTTTGGTTCCCTCTATCTGGACGTGTCCGGAGGGGAGAACTATACCGTCTATCTGCTCCAGAACGGGCCCGGCCGCAACAACATCCAGAATCTGATTCTGGTGGATCGGTGAGCCGGCCCCGGACATCGGGGCAAAAAATCCCCCGCAGGCCCGTTTGGGTCTGCGGGGGATTTGTGGTTATGAGGAAAG
>CATONV010000033.1 GCA_951801655.1 uncultured Oscillospiraceae bacterium
AGCCCTCCATCAGGTCGTTGATGGGATAGGCCAGCCGGCGCTTGCCCCACTCGTCGACCTCGGACACAGTGCCGTTGGCCTCGACTACGCCCTTGAACTTCTCCACCAGAGACTGGATCTGCTCTTCGCTCAGATCAGGCTGAAGGATGTAGAGAGCCTCGTAGTTCGCATTGATTTTTGCCATGTTTTGCACCTCCTTATGGACATATGGCCCCCGGGGCTGGCCCGGGAGCAAGGATTTTGCCCTCTCCGTCTGGAAACAGGCCTCATTATTATACCGGATTTTTCACAAAAGTCAAGGATTTTTTACGCCGTTTCCATAGAAAGGCACTTGTTTTTCCGGAGGAGATCGAGTAAAATAGCGGCAGGACTGCATTTTGCGTCAGAAAACGACACGCCAAAGGAGACTTTTGCATGAATCACTACCTTGCCCGCGCCCTGACAGCCGCCCTGACACTGGGCCTGCTCGCAGTTCCCTCATACGCGGCGGTTCCGGCAGTTTCCTCTCCCTATCTGGCCGACTCGCCCTTCCTTCCCGACTTCCCGCGCAAGTCCCCGGCCGCCCCCGCCGTCATCACCCCCTTTGTGCCCGACCAGGCCCTGGAGGTGTGCGTCCCTGAGGCTGGCCCGGGTGAGAGGCTGTACGTGGTGAAAGCCGAAGATACCCTCAAGCAGATTGCCCGGACTATCTACGGCCCGGAAGGCGCTTACAGGGCGATTTTCTCCCGCAACAGCGACCGGCTGAGAGACGCCGACACCATCTATGAGGGACAGCTCCTCATCCTGCCCGTTTTAAAGACACAGTACATAGAATGATACGAAACCCCCGTAAAAGTTCGATTTTATGTATTCCACACCATTTGGGCGGGGAATGCAGGCAGTTTCATTTTGAATTCATATGAGGCCGCAGCGCCTTGCAAAAAGCCCGTCAGACACATCTGACGGGCTTTTTCAATCAGTCCAGCCCCTCCAGACTGAACAGGGAGACGGGAAGCACATCGGACAGCTCGGTGAGGATCAGATCCAGGCCGCCGTCCTGCCGGACGGGGGTGCGCAGAGAGGCATGGCCGTTTAGTCCGCTGATGGGCAGGGAGACCAGCACCCCCTGGACGGCGCCGCTCTCATAGGGCATCAGCTGTCCGTGGTGGAGGCGGACAATATGCCGGGCTACGGACAGGCCCAGACCGGCGCCCTGGCCGGGAAGGGGCAGGCCCGGGCCGGGGCCGCTGAAGGACTCCAGAAACCGGGGGCAGGCCGTGGGGTTGGACAGGGTGATAACGGCGTTCTCTCCGCGGCGGCTCAGAGAGAAATCCACCCGGCCCTGACTCGTCGCCCTGGCCGCGTTGGAGATCAGCCCCAGAAGCAGTTTTTTGAGAAGGTTCGGGTCACCGGAGATCATCAGCCCCCGCTTTTTATTCCGGTTGACGTAGGTGAGGCGGACGCCGCCCTCCGCCAGCGGTCCGCCCGCCAGACAGGCGATCTCGTCGCACACGCCGTCCAGATCCATGAGTACGGGGTGGAAGGGCACGCCCCCCTCCTCGGCTGTCTGACGCAGAAATTCCAGATTGCCCACCAGCCGGAACAGCCGGTGGAAGGTCTTATTAAAGGAGGCGGAGGCCAGCTTCCCGCCCGGCACGGTGGCCGGCCCTACCTCGGCCAGCAGCTCGCCCAGCAGCTCTCGAAGCTGCCGCAGCAGCCCGTCCAGCTGCCAGTCCTCCAGAACGCCGGAGGCGTCCGGGCGGAAGAGGAGCAGCTGTTCCCCATCCAGGTCCTTGCGGCTGTATGAAAAGGTACGGCCGCCGGCGACAAACAGACCGGCGCCGGTCTCCCCCGGATTGGCCAGTGGCAGAGAGAAGGGCAGTGGTTCTCCGAGCGTCAGTCCGGGCAGATACTGCCGGGCCTGGCGATTGGCGGACAGCACCAGGCCGCCGCCGGTCTGGATCACACCCTCGGGAAAGGCGTCCAGAAGGGATTGGATGGATTCTAGCATAGATACTCCTCTTTAAAGAAAACGCGGGCCTCCGGGGCATGTCCGCGTTTGTTCTAGCATGTGTCAGAGTACGTTGGGCTATGATTTCATCCAGTATATCAAATTTTTCCAGCCGCTACAATATAAAAAGTCGAAATTTGTCGAAATATCTGGGGGCAGTTGGTTGTTTCCACCGAGACTGTTTCACTGGTGGCAAAATTTCGGTTGATTTTTTGCCGAATTCTATGAAAATAAACACTAGGAAAATGAACATTTCCGGGGTATAATATGTAACGCTACCAAATGCCGTGGAAAGCCGCGGATAAATTGATAAAAAAGGAGTCATTCACATGAGCATCAAAGTTGGCATCAATGGTTTTGGCCGTATCGGCCGCATGGTGTTCCGCGCCAGTCTGAATCACCCCGAGATCGAGATCGTGGGCATTAACGACCTCTGCCCCGCTGAGTATCTGGCCTATATGCTGAAGTATGACACCATGCACGGCACCTGCCAGGCTGAGATCGGCCACACGGAGACCGCCATCGTGGTCAATGGCAAGGAGATTCCCGTCTCCGCCGAGCGCAACCCCGCCGACCTGCCCTGGGCCAAGCTGGGTGCTGAGTATGTGGTGGAGTCCACCGGCCTGTTCCTGACCAAGGAGAAGGCTCAGGGCCACCTGGACGCCGGCGCCAAGAAGGTCGTCATGTCCGCCCCCTCCAAGGACGACACCCCCATGTTCGTGTGCGGCGTCAACCTGGACAAGTACACCACCGACATGAACTTCGTGTCCAACGCCTCCTGCACCACCAACTGCCTGGCCCCCATCGCCAAGGTTCTCAATGACAACTGGGGCATCACCGAGGGTCTGATGACCACCGTCCACTCCGTCACCGCCACCCAGAAGACCGTTGACGGCCCCTCTCTGAAGGATTGGCGCGGTGGCCGTGCCGCCACCGGCAACATCATCCCCTCCTCCACCGGCGCCGCCAAGGCTGTGGGCAAGGTGATCCCCTCCCTCAACGGCAAGCTGACCGGTATGTCCATGCGCGTGCCCACTCTGGACGTGTCCGTGGTGGACCTGACTGTCAACCTGGCTAAGCCCGCCAAGTACGAGGAGATCTGCGCCGCCATGAAGGCCGCCTCTGAGGGTGAGCTGAAGGGTATTCTGGGCTACACCGACGAGGCCGTTGTGTCCTCTGACTTCCTGGGCGACACCCGCACCTCCATCTTCGACGCCGACGCCGGCATCGCCCTGACCGATACCTTTGTGAAGGTCGTCTCCTGGTACGACAACGAGATCGGCTACTCCAACAAGGTTCTGGAGCTCATCGAGCACATGTTCTCTGTCGATCACAAGTAATTTTCCCGTTCAGGAGCGCCGCAGGAGCGGCGCTCTTTTTTTATAAAAAGAGACTTCCCCCGGGGAGGAAGTCTCTTCAATTCCGCTTGCGTCCGCCGCCGGGCGAGGACGGCAAAGTGTTCGTGCCTCGTACGGACGCGGCCACTTCCGTCTCCCCTCGTCAGTTGTCCGCCCCACGGGTTCGCCGGTGGGAAAGCCAGCCCAGCGCGCAGCCCACCAGGGCGGGAACGGCCACCATAAAACAGTGGAACAGGGCGCTGCTGTTGAACAGCAGCCAGACCATGGGCAGATAGCACAGAAAACAGGCCGCAGGGTACAAAGGACACCAGCCCTGCCGCTTACCCAGAGACAGTCCGGAAGAAAAACCCGCCGCCGGCAGCAGCAGATAGGGCAGCAGCAGTCCGGACAGTACGGGCACGTCTGCCGATACGGCGTGGTCCGCCCACCGCAGCAGCAGCGGCAGGCCGTCGCACAAAAACACAACAAAGGGCAGGTAGGGCAGCGTTTCCCGCCACTTCAGCGGGGACGGGCCCGGCGCCAGGCCCAACAGGGAGCGCAGCTGCCTGACTTCTACGTACCAGCCGATCCAGCGGCCCAGCCAGACGACGGCGTACACCAGCAGCAGGATGACCTGCCAGGCCAGCAGCTCCGTTCCCCGCGCCCCCAGCTCAAGGGTCAGAAGAAAAAACAGTACGGCGGTGACCCCCAAATGGGCCGCGGAGTACAGCAGGAGCGACCTGCCGTCGTCGGCGAAGGGGAGGGTGGCGGCTCCAACCGCCCCCCCAAGAGAGATGCAAAGCAGACAGGTTACCGCAGTCGGCCCCCGCGCCCCCACCATATAGGACACCAGCACGACACTGATCACCAGGCCCAGAACAGCCCCCACCAGCACTCGGGCGATCCGATTCCATTTAAGCTTTTCCATGTTTGTCCCTCCTACCCAGATGCAGGGTCTCCTTGATCTTCTTCATGTACCGCCGGGATACATAGGCGTGTATCGTCCCGTCCAACGTCATGCGGATGGTGCCCGACAGAGACAGATCCACCGCCGTCACCCGGTCCAGGTTGATGATCTCTCCGCTGGAAATGCGGACAAACCGGGTACGGTCCAGCATCTCTTCCAGCTCGTAAAGCCGCAGGCGGACGGCGCAGACATCCTCCGCCGTCTGGGCTGATACCCCCTTGCCGTCAGTATAGAAACGGAGAAATTCACCCTGGGGCAGAAGCAGCCTCTCCTCTCCCCGGCTGACCGGAATGGGCCCCAGAGACAGACGGGACAGACTGTCCGCCAGACGACGCAGCTCCCCACTCTCCGAACCCGCCAGAAGGATGGCCTTGGGCTCCTTCAGGCCGGGCTGGATCCTGATCTCTACCTCCATGGATCTCCCCCTCCTCTCCTGTCTTCAGTATAGCCTCTTCTGTCCCCACCTGTCTACCGTTTGAGGACAGACGGTCAATTTTACGGGATAGTCGGTAGTTTTGCCGTTGACAGACCGGGGAAAATGGGTTAAAATAGCAGATACGCTGTACCGGCGCATTCTATCTCGGTACGTGCCCCGATAGCTCAGATGGATAGAGCGACCGCCTCCTAAGCGGTAGGCCGCTGGTTCGAATCCAGTTCGGGGTGCCAGAAAAAGAGGTCAAGAAAAATTTTCAGTGAACACTTGAAAGCTTTCAAGACCCTTGAGGCCCTTGGATGGCGAAAATCCAAGGGCCTTAAAATTTAGATGGTTTCCATTTCTCGGGCATGCAGCACGAAATTGAACAGAGAGACGAACAAAGGCGCCGATGTTTGAAGTGTCGATTTGTCAATCCCAAGGGGGTGGCAGACCGGCGCTTTTTTGTTTTCCTCAAGAGAGAGAAAGGAGAATCTCGAGTGATTTTTTTCGCTGCCAGAACCTGAAAGATGACAAGTGAAAAAATGAGACGTTCGCAGCAGCGGCATAGCAAGTGGCTGCGTTGCTTGATGGAATGAAGATCATTGTGCTATATGCCTAAAAACGACTCGTTATTTTTGCGAGTAAGACTGACGATATCTGATTAACTCGATTGAAATAATCTAATATAATCACAATATATATTAAATAATTATTTTTCAAGAAAAAAAGTTAAGCAAAAGGGCATGAAAAAGGTAAGCACCTTCAGCACCTATAAACGCCAGAGATTACTATTTTGTAAAGGAGCCCCGATGCACAAGTTTTGGGGCTCTTTTCCTTGGGGTCTGTTCACATAAGTGCATCGACAATAAGAGCGAAGTAAATGAAGGCCAAAAAGACGGAATCAAGTTTATCATAGCGGGTAAAAATACGGCGAAAACGCTTGATACGGCGGAAAAGTCTCTCGACCTGATTGCGTTGTTTGTACAACTCTTATCGTATTCCCAAGGATTTTTGCGGTCGCTTTTTGGCGGAACTACTGGTATGTAACCAAGTTCCACCGCCAAAGCCCTCGTCTCATCGCCTTCGTAGACTCGATCCATCATCAGATAAACCGGGTGGTCTGTCGGGCCGGTCTGCCGCAAAAGAGCACGGCCTTCCGGGGCGTCGCCGCAGTTCCCCGCGGACAATGCCAACGTTACCCCATCCCGATCAGATGTGGCGACCATATGAAACTTGGTATTCCATCCGCCTCGCGTTCTTCCAATGGACTGCGGTCCGTTTTTTTCAAAGCGCCCATTTCCGTCGGGATGAACTTTGATACAGGTAGAATCCAGACTTACGACATTTACTGGAATCCAGATGATACCAAGCTGCTGCAAACGAAGAAAAGCCGTTTGCAGCACGCCCTTTTTTGCCCAGCGGTTCACCCGGACATAGATCACGTGCCAATCTCCATATTCTTTGGGCAGACTCCTCCACTTGCACCCGTTTTCTACGATGTACAGCACTGCGTTCAACACATCCAGGTTACTGATCTTTGCTGGTTTCCGCTGGCTTGGAAAGCAGTTTTTGATCTGCTCGTATTGCATTTCTTCTATCTTCATCCTTCTATTATACCACAATTTTACTTATGTGAACAGGCCCTAGCTGGAGGACGAAAGCGAGGTCCACGAGACCGAGCCCTACGTCTATGCCCAGACCGTCACCGGCCGGGCCTCCGGCGAGCCAGGGCACGCCAAGAACAGCTGGCTCACCGGCACCGCCTCCTGGACCTTCGTGTCCATCAGCCAGTACATTCTGGGCATCCGGCCCGACTACGATGGTCTGCGTGTGATGCCCTGCCTGCCCGATGAACTGACCGAGTCACAGTGTGGCGGCTGTTTCGAGGCACAGAATATGTGATTCACGTCCGTAAAACAGGTTCGCCCTCCATCACTGTTGATAACAAGCCTGTCTCAGATTTCTCCCTCTCTCTTTCCCCTGAAAAAGGCCGCGTCATTGTAGAAATTGAACTATGATATGGACCCCTGGTTTGCAAGAAAATGCTGCTCATATAAGCGGAAGGACAAGGCCAGCCTTGTCCTTCCGCTTTATTAAAATGGATCTGCAGAAAATTGCCCCGCCGTCCCAAACCCGGGCCTGTGTTATCGCCAGAACGGTTTCCGATGGGGTGCAGCTCGCAAGGGACGTCCGGTTTTATGAGTCTTTCAATTCAATTAGCAATTCAATTTCCACCGGGATATTTCCGGGAAGGACATTCGTGGCAATAGCGGAACGGGCCGGACGGCCCTCCGGGTCTCCAAACACCTGCATCAGCAGCTCCGTGGAACCGTTCATCACCGCAGGCTGCTGATAAAAATCAGGCGTGCAGGCCACAAAGCCCAACTGCTTCACAATCTGCTTGACGCGGTTGAGGTTGCCCAGCTGGGCGTGCAAAACCGAAAGCAGGTTAATCGTCGCCAAACGGGCGGCCGCCTGTCCCTGCTCCAAGGTCAGCTCAGCCCCCACCTTTCCGCTGTACATAGCAGCGCCAGAAACATCCGTCGGGCCCACGCCTGAGGTATAGGCCAGGTTGGTGCCAAATAAATCTACCGGCGTATACAGTCCCCCCGGAGGAGGAGCAGGAGGAAGTTCAATCTTCAATTCTTTTAAACGTTCATAGACATCCATATCGCATACTCCTTTTCTTTCGGCCAATTATGGCTTAAAATCGACGCAAATTTGCGTAAATACCTCCGCCGCTTTCGCCAAGTCCGCAATTTCTATATATTCATCGTTTGTGTGCGCCTGAATAATGTTCCCTGGCCCCATCACAATGGCCGGAATCCCCGCACGGGCAAATTTACTGGCATCACAGCTGAAGTAGCCGCCCTCGATTGTATGCCCGCCTAAAACTGTATCGCAGGCCTTTGCCGCTGTCTGGACAATGGCGGAGTCCTCCGCTACCTCCATGGCAAAATCGGTGACAAAGGGCTCCTGAATTTCCAGCTCATACTCCGGGTGGGCCTCCAACAGCTTGGACAGGCAATCCAAAACCTCCCCGCGGACCGATTCAAAGGTTTCGCCAGGCAAGACCCGCCGGTCAACTTGAATCTCACAGCAGTCAGGAACGATGTTAATTAGCTTGCCCCCCTGAATCAGGGAGATATTAAAGGTAGGTGAGCCCAGCAGGGGGTGCTTACGCTGCTCATACATAGGAAACAGCTTTTTCTCCAGCTCACAGATCACATTTGCCATCGCGACAATGGCGTTTCTCCCCTCCCAGGGGCGGGAACTGTGTCCGGCCAGCCCCTTAGTCAGAATTTTAAAGCGGACATTGCCCTTGCAGGCCCGGCAGATATGCACGGAAGTCCCCTCCCCCACCACGGCCGCATCAAAATGGATGTTCTCTTGAAGCAGGCGGACTACGCCCCGGTAGTTGAATTCCTCCTCTGCGGCGGCGGCAAAATAGATATCGGACTCGGTGGCAATATGGTGTTCCTTCAGCAGGCGCATGGCATACATCATCGCGGCCACACTGCCCTTGTCATCTACACTGCCCCGCCCGTACAGCCGTCCGTCCCGAATCACCGGATCGAAGGGGTCTATCTCCATTTCGTCTGCCGTAACGGTGTCGGTGTGAGCCTCAAGGCACAGGGCCCCTTTTCCGGCCCCCTTTAAATGGGCCAGCACGTTGAAACGGCCCGGAAGCGCCTCCTGCAGGGTATAGGGAATCTGATACCGGTCGAAATACCGGCAGATATATTCCACCATATCTTTTTCCCCTGTTCCGCCTTTTCCAAACAACGGGTTGATGCTCTCAATCCGCACCATATCGCACAACAGCTGAATCAACTCGCTCTCCTGCGCCAAACCCTTTATGCTCTGCCCCATTTCCGCCTCCAATCACTCCCTGGCCTCAAGGTAAGCGTTTACTGCCGCCTTCACACCTTCTACATCGCGGTGCTTCACAAAGGGAACCTCCTTCTGCCCCTGCTCCATCAGCTTCAGATCCCGCATTCCGTTCCCGGACAGGACGCAGAGCACCCGGTCTGCTGTCCGAATGATTCCCTTCTGGACCAGCTTCCGAGCACAGGCCACGGAACAGGCGCTGGCGGGCTCCGCCACCACGCCCTCTTTACTGGCAATCAGGTGCATCGCTTCCAAAATTTCCTCATCCGTCGCCGCCTCGGCGCCGCCGCCGGTCTTTTTCAGAACATCCAAAGCGGTAACGCCGTCATATACGCACACGTCCGCAATCGCAAAGGCAACGGTCTGCGGCACGCCAGGCCATATCTCCGGTTTGCTCAGGCCCTTTTGGAAGGCATCCGCCAGGGGGGCGCAACCGGCCGCCTGAGCCCCGACAAAGCGGGGGATCTTATTAATCAGGCCCAGCTCCAGCATGTCCTGAAAGCCTTTATAAATTTTGTTCAGCAGGGCGGCCCCGCCCACAGGCACAATCACCCAGTCAGGCACCTGAAAGTCCAGCTGTTTTCCGATCTCATAGCCGATCGTCTTGTACCCGTCGGAGGGGAGCGGATTGGTCAGCATATTGGTTGTCAGGGATTTCCATCCAAACAGGATCTCTCCCTGCTTGGCCATGCTGATGCAGTCGTCAATGGTGTGCTCCATACGAATCAGATTTGCGCCGTAGCCCCGAACCTGCCAGCCCCGCTCCGCTACCGCCCCGGGAGGAAGCAGGACAAAGCAGGGCATGCCCGCCTTTGCGGAATAGGCGGCCATGGCCGCCGCCGCATTGCCGGCGGAGCCAAGGGCTACGGCGGGAGTCTTCTTCGCCTTCTCCATGCTCAGGGCCAAGGTCGCAAAGCGGTCCTTATAGGTTCCGGAGGGGTTCACCGTCTCATTTTTCAGAAAAATGCTCTCCACACCGATCACCTTTGCCAGGCGGTCCGCACTGAGCAGCGGGGTATTGCCCTCTCCCAGGGTAACCGCCTCGTCCACGCCCTCCACAGGCAGCAGGTCGCGGTAATCCCACACCCCGGTCTGGCAGCCATCGCGTATCACCTGGCGGTAGTGCTCCGCCTGAGCGCTCAGGTCAATCCGGGGCTCCATCAGGCCGCCGCAGGCCGGGCATACATACGGCTCTGCCTCATCTTCAAAGGGTTTTCCACAGACAGAACACACCAACTGATATTTTTTCATGTTTTATCCTTTCTGAGCCTGACGGATGACCGCGGAATACAAATCAACCGCCCTATGAAGCTGCTCAATTTCAATAAACTCGTTCACAATATGGGCCTGATCCATAGAGCCTGGTCCGCACAGGAGCGTCTCGGAATACCCGGCCTTGCAGAAATACGACATGTCACAGCAGCCCTTGAAGTAGGTCACCACGGCCTCTTCCCCAAAGGCCTCCCGGAAGGCATTTTTTATCGTGGTACACGCCAGGCCGTCCTCATTGGTGCTGCTGGGCGTCACCTCAATAAAACTCTGGACCTCATAGGTAACAGGGGTGCCGTCAAACAGCCGGTGCAGGATATCCAGAATGCTGGACTGCAGGGTTTGGACCGTCTCCCCCGGCACTGTGCGGCAGTCCAAAACAACCTTGCTGGTGCCGGGCACCGCGTTCTCCTTTACCCCGGAACCGAGCATGGTCGCCGTCATATTGGGGGGAGGCAAAATGCCGCAGTCCATGCTTTGACGCTCCCGGTCGAAGCGTTCCACCTCCAGCAGGAATCTGGCCATCTGATTGATGGCGTTGATGCCGTCCTGAGGCAGCCCTGAATGGCACTGCCTGCCATGGATTGTCACACGAAACCGCGTCACACCCCGATGGGCAATACAGGCTTCCAGCATAGTAGGCTCGCCGATGATGACAAGGCTTTTTTTCGCGGGCTCCTGGTGCTCCACATAGTACCGGGTTCCCAGGCCGTCCACCTCTTCATCCGCTACAAACACCAAGCGCAGCTCGCAGCCCTGAATTTCGTCTTTTTCCGCCGCCCGGACTGCGCTGGCCAGCATCGCCGCGACGCCGCCCTTCATGTCGCAGGCCCCCCGGCCGTACAGCCGGCCGTCCCTGGCCGTCAGCTGAAAGGGGTCTGCGGTCTCCCAGCCCTCGCCGGGGGGAACCACATCCAGGTGCCCGGTAAAGATTACCTGGTTGTCTGAACGGCCATACCTCGCCACCACGTTGGCCCGGTTGTCCGCAACGTCCTGGAGCTGAGTCTGAAACCCGTATTTCTCCAGAGTGGAGGCTATATACTCTGCCAACGGTCTCTCGTCCCCGTTCACCGTGGGGAAGGACAACATCTTTTTTAAAAATTTCTCCGCCAATTCATAATAGTACTGCATCGGAATACTCCTTTTCCCCGTAATCCGCGGCGCCTCACGCCATAAAGCCGGGAAGCCACATGGTCAGCGGCTCCACAAAGGCTACGCCGATCACGATCAAAACGCCCGCAATAAAGAAAGGAATCAGGTCCTTGACCACCGATTCGATTGAACACTTGGCAATGTTGCAGGAAATAAACAGCGTGGTGCCCACCGGCGGCGTAAACAGGCCCAGCGCCAGGGCGCACAGGCAGATAATCGCCATCTGGATGGGGTCCATCCCCATACTCTGGGCAATGGGGATATAGATGGGCAGGAAAATATACAGGTTCGGCACATTGTCCATGACCATACCGGCAACGCCCAGCAGGAGAATCATGCAGATCAGCAAAAGCCAGTTGGGCAGCCCCAGACCCAGGAGGGCGCTGGAAATTTTGGCCGGGACCTGCTTGCTGATGAGGATGAACTGCATAATGGAGGCGCAGGAGACAACCATCATCACAACGGTTGTTCCAATGGCAGCGTCCGCCAGGGCCTTAAAAATCTTCTTCAGGTTCAGGGACTTATAGATAAAAATCCCCACAATCAGAGAATAAATGGCGCAGATAGAGGCGGACTCCGTGCAGGTAGCCAGGCCGGTCACAATGCTGCCAATCATAAAGACCGGAAACACCATGGCGATGATTGCGTCCTTCGTCGCGGCCCAAATCTCCGGCCATGCGGCGCGCTCCTCCCGGGGATACTTGTTTTTAATGCCCGCATAAGCGGTAATGGCCAGGAACACAAAGCCAATGATAATGCCGGGGATTGCGCCGGCCATAAACAGCTTGGCCACGGACAGGTTAGTGATTGCGGAAATAACGATCATCGTGCTGCTGGGCGGGATAATAATGCCTACCACAGAACTGGTTGCGTTGATTGCCGCCGAAAAGGGCGGGGGATATCCGCGGTCATTCATCTCCGGGATCAGGATTGCGCCTACCGAGGAGGCGTCAGCCACAGAGGACCCTGAGATGCCGGCCAGGATCATACTGGTCACAACCGACACGCAACCCAGGCCCGCGGGCAAATGGCGGACCAGGACGCTGGCAAAGTTAATGAGCTTCTTTGCGATGCCGGCCTCCACCATCAGCGTGCCGGCTAGGATAAAGAAGGGGACAGCCAAAAACGAGAAAGACTGCGTCTGGGTAAAAAACTTCTGTGAGGCCACCGCTATGCTGATGTTGTTTGACAGGAGATACATAATAGAAGCCGAACCCATGGAAAAGGCGATGGGGACGCCGACGCAAATTAAAGCAAAGAACAAAACAGCCATTACCAATATCATCGTCATGTTTTATCGCCCTCCTCCAGCTTTACAATTTCAACCAGGATATACTTGAACATATTAAAGGCCACCATAATGCACACGCCTACAAACCCCACCACCATGGAGCCATAGGTAAACGCCTTGCTGATATGGGTCAAAGCCAGATATTCGTCAATCAGGGAAACGGAAAGCTCATACGCAGAGCGGGCCATGACAAAGGAAAATATAAACATAACCGCGTTGATAAAGGCCACGGCCAAATGGCGGAAGGGGCCCTTGAATTTTTCAAAAAAGAGCACTAACGCAGTGTTTTCCTGCCGCCGGGCAATCACAATCATTGCCACACAAACAATCCAGGGGAAGAAAATCGTGGTCAGCTCCACCGATACCACGATGGGTTTCCCGATTGCACGAAAAATGACATTCAAAAACACATCCAGGGTCAGGGCGGCCATCAGAATGGCGCCCAGCCCGGTCATAATTTTACAGATAAAATCAATTGCTCTTTCTACTGTCTGTAATGCTTTCATAATACCTCCTTGCCTACACCGGACTCAAGAAGGGGGGCACTTTTTAAGTGCCCCCCTTCCGCTCACAATACAGGGCTTCGTATTGTCCCTCTGCGCCAATCAGCGGATGGCGTTGATGGCCTCAACCACGCGGGAATCGCAGGTGGCCAGGAAGTCATCGTATACACTGGCGGTCGCCGCTTTAAATTCAGCCGTGTCAGGGGTGGTAATCTCCACAAAGCAGCCCTCATCTTTCACCTTCTGCAAATACTCGTTTTCCGCATTGGCGCAGTAGACCCGGGCGGCTTCCTGGGCCTTGAGCGCGCCGTCTGTCAAGATCTGCTGCGTCTCGGCGTCCATGGACTCAAACTTGCTGTCGTTCATCAGCAGGGTAATGCCATAGGTGTACATATTGACGATAGCCAGATAATCCTGAACCTCGGTGAAGCTGTTCTGATAGATGGCGTCAATGGGGTTAAACTGGCCGTCCACAACCCCCTGACTCAGGCCCAAGTACAGCTCGGAGAAGGCCAGCGTGGTGGTGGCGCAGCCCAGGGCGGCCATCGTCTTCAGGGAGACCTCCTCGTTGGTGCAGCGCATGTTGAGCCCCTTCATATCGGTAAGGGAGTTGATGGGACGGACATTATTGGTAATCTGCACCGTGCCCAGATCGCCCCAGCTCAGCAGCTTGTAGCCGTTATTCTTCGCAATGTCCTTCAGGGCATCGCCGAAGGAGCCGTCCAGCAGGGCGTGGGCCTCGTCAAAATTGCTCACCATAAAGGGCAAGCCATATGCGCCAAAGTTCTTGTCCACATTGGACAGAGCGGTAACGCCGGGGATGGTAAAGTCCAGGGAACCGGTCTTTACCATTTCCACCATTTCCTGCTCACTGCCCAGGCTGCTGTTGGCAAAGATCTCCACAGTAACACGGCCGTTGGAGGCCTCCTCCACGTAATCCGCGAAAACATGGGCCATCTCGCCGCGGACCGAGTCCTCCACGGTGTTAAAGCCAAGCTGGAAGGAGTACGAGGGCAAATCTGTGCTACCGGCGTTGGAGCCTCCGCCAGAGGCCGCCCCGCCTGGAGCGGCCGCGCCACTGGATATTCCGGCATTGGGCGTTCCCCCGCCGCCGCAGCCTGCCAGCAGGGAGACCGTCATGGCGGCACTAAGAAGCAATGCAAGTGATTTTTTCATACACGCTACCTCCAAATTTAAAATTGTTTTCCGTCCGGGGCAGAATGCAGTTCAGCCTCATATCCCTTTTTTGAAGTCCTTGACGCTCCACTGTAGTGAAGCGCCAAGGGGATACCGCCTTGTACATCTCTGTCGGTACGGTATTATAATAACCCCCCATGGCTGAAGGGGCTATTACCAACCACACGCTGTCCCTTACAGGACATTGAACCCTTCCACGTATCCTTTGATCCGAGACATCCCTTCCCTGATCTTTTCCTCCGCAGTGGCGTAGGTGATGCGGATAAACCCTTCGCCGGCCTCTCCAAAGCCTGAACCGGGGACGGTTACTACCCCGGTCTTCTTTAAAAGGTCCATACACAGGGCCCTGGAATTCATCCCTGTCGCCTCAGCCAGCGGCTTGACATTGACAAAGGCATAAAACGCGCCTCCCGGATTCTGGACGGACATGCCGGGAATATCATGAATCAACGAACAGATCAGGTCACGCCGCCTCAAATAGCTCAGGCGCATGGTTTCAATCTCCGGGACGCAGTGCTTCAGCCCGCAGGCCGCGCCCAGCTGACTGGGCGCTGGCAGGCAGGATGCCCCATTTTCGTGGAGCTTCGTCATATTCCTGATAATTTCCGGAGCGGCAATCGCATAACCCAGGCGCCAGCCGGTCATAGCAAGCATCTTGGAGAAACCGCTGATATACACGGTTTTCTCCTTCATGCCCTCAAATGATGTAATGGACGTATAAGGCGTGTCATATACCAGCCGGCTGTAAATTTCATCGGAAATTATGTAGATATCCTGTCCCCGCAGCAGATCGGCCAGCGCTTTGCAGGTGTCCCGGTCAATCACCGCTCCGGTAGGGTTGGATGGGGAATTGAGGATGATGGCCTTTGTTTTGGGCGTAATGGCCGCCTTGATATCGTCCGGGTCCGGCACAAACCGATTTTCTTCCCGAGCGGGAACACATACCAGCCTCGCCCCCACCATGCCAATCTGTCCAAAGTAGTTGGGCCATGCCGGAGTAACCAAAATGACCTCATCGCCCGGATCCACAAGGGTAAACAGCGCCATTTGCAGGGCCTCCGTAGCGCCGCAGGAGACCATAACCTGGCTGTCCGGATCGGGACTCAAGTCGTCCGCGTGAAAAGCGGCAATGGCCTGGAGCAATTCGGGTAAGCCCCTGTTTGGGGTATAGTGGGTCATACCGCTCTCCCATCTCGCACAGGCTTCATCAATAATCGGTTTTGGCGTAACAAAATCCGGCTCCCCCACCGTAAAGCTGATGGTGTCGTCCATTGTCATCGCCTGGTTATACATCTCTCTGATTGCGGAGCCCTTCAGGCCCTTTGCCAGCTTGGACAGTTCCATTTGACCTCCCCCTTGCACTATATTTTCCCATAATATGAAAATAGATTTTTTATTACGAAAATATAATGCCTCTATTTCCCTTAAAAGTCAAGCCTCTTGTTCAAAAACTGTCGTTTTGCCTAAAGCGCTTCCATCTTTTTGTGCGTTATGCACATGCCCCTGCTCTGTGCCGGGGCGATTGACCTCCTCCGCATCAAAATCAAGTTTTGGGCGGCAAACTGCAAAAATTCAAATCACTCTAAAATGGGCAAATAAAATTCCCACCCCCGGAGGGGTGGGAACACAGGTTTAACTTCCGCATTAGGCCTGGGGCGCATATCCCAGCAGCCGGCTGACCTCCATAGAGATCCCTGACAGCCTGGGAAAAATTCCGTTCATCACAGACTCATCCATCCGGGCCGCCGGTGCCGCAACACTCACTGCGGCCACAGCATGTTTTGCCCAGTTGAAGATCGGCACGGCGATACACCGGACCCCAGACTCATGTTCTTCATCATCTATCGCATATCCCCGCTGGCGAATCTCTGCCAGGCAAGTACGCATGGAATCCAAATCTGTAATTGTTTTCTCCGTATAAGTACAAATCTCCGAGCTTTTCCAGATTCTATCCACCTCCTCATCCGGCAGAAAGGCCAGGACAGCTTTCCCCACCCCCGTGCAGTACATGGGATTCCGGCAGCCGACATAGGAGCCCATCCGTACCATTGGACGGGCGGGCTCCACCTTGTACAGATAGACCATATCCGAACCATCCCACTCCGCCAAATGCACCACCTCATTGCAGAACGAGGCCAAATCATCCAGCATCGGTCTGGCGGTTTCCAGCAAACTCAGCACCCCGGAAACCTGACTGCCTACCTCAAATAGGCGAAGCGTCAGGCGATATTTCCCGCTTTCCAAATCCTTGCACGCATATCCCCTTTCCACCAGTGCTCCCACAAGCCGGTGCGCTGTGCTGATATGCAGGCCGGTCGCCGCCGCCAAATCCGACAGCGCCATGCCTTGGGGTACAGTGGACAGGGTCTCGACCAAGTCCAAAACACGGTCCACCGATTGAACCGAACCGGATGATGTGTTCATAGCCGTTGTCCTCCTTGTATATTATGTTTTTAGCATATCATAATTTAACCTGCACGTGCAACATATTTCACAAAAAAGACTCGTATCTTTTTACATTTGCGGGATTGACACAAGGGGAAAAAAGATGTATAACTGTCTCAAGTATCATAATATGATATTCTATTTCACAATATGAAATCGCGGAGGTTGGACATGAGAGAACAGGCCATACATTTGATCGAGCAGGAGAGGATCATCGCTATTGTACGCGGAATCGAAGCGGACAAATGCCTTCAGGTTGCCGACGCCCTGTACGTAGGAGGGATACGACTTATGGAGGTCACCTTCAACCAGAAGGAACCTGAATCCTTTTCCGTTACCTCCAACGCAATCGCAGAAATCAGTGGCAAGTACAAGGACTCTATGCTGGTGGGCGCCGGCACAGTCACAACTGTGGAGCAGGCAGAGCTGGCGGCCCAGGCAGGCGCCCGCTTTATCATCTCCCCCAATGTCAACACAGATGTGATCCGCCGCACACTGGAATTGGGGATGGTCTCCATGCCCGGCGCCATGACTCCCACCGAAATCCTGACCGCCCACCTGGCCGGCGCGGACTTCGTCAAGATATTCCCCGTGCGCGAATTGGGAATTTCTTACATAAAGGCCGTCCGCGCTCCTATCAGTCACGTGAAGCTGATGGCTGTGGGGGGCGTCAACGAGGGCAATGTGGCGGATTTTCTGAACGCCGGGATGTGCGGCGCCGGCGTGGGCGGCAATCTGGCCAACCGGAGCTGGATTGAGGCCGGCGAATTTGACAAAATCACCCAGACCGCCCGCGCCCTTTTGTCGGCAGCACGAACCGCGCAAGCATCTTGAGCATACCAAAGCTATTATTGTCAGGAGGAATTATTCATGAAACGAATCATCACCTTTGGAGAAATTATGATGCGGCTGAATCCGGAAAGCTATCTCCGTTTTACCCAGGCGGAAAAGTTTGAGGCGACTTACGCCGGCGGCGAAGCCAATGTAGCCGTTTCTCTGGCCAATTATGGGATGGATTCCGCCTTTGTCACCAAGGTGCCCAGCCACGAAATCGGGCAAGCGGCTATTAATGCGCTGCGGCGCTTCGGGGTGGATACCAGCCTGGTCCTCCGGGGCGGTGCCCGCCTGGGCATTTACTTCGCAGAAAAGGGAGCCTCCCAGCGGCCCTCCAAGGTTATTTATGATCGAAGCGGTTCTTCCATCGCCACGGCGCAGGCCGCCGAATTTGACTGGAAACAAATCTTCTCCGGCGCGGACTGGTTTCACTGGACCGGCATCACCCCTGCGCTTGGCGGGGAGCTTCCCGACATTTGCCTGGAGGCCTGCAAGGCTGCGAAAGAACTGGGGCTGACCGTCAGCTGTGACCTGAACTACCGTAAAAAGCTGTGGACCCGTGAGGAGGCGGGCCGAATCATGGCAGGGCTGATGCCCTATGTGGACGTGTGCATCGCCAACGAGGAGGATGCCAAGGATGTCTTCGGCATTGCCGCCGCAGACACCGATTTGGACGCCGGAAAGCTCAGCCATGAAGGATATATCAGTGTGGCAAGGCAGCTCGCAGAACGTTTTGGCTTTAAAAAAGTGGCAATTACTCTGCGGGGCAGCCTTTCCGCTTCGGACAACGACTGGGCCGGAATGCTGTACAGCGGAGGCCAGGTTTCCTTCTCCCCCACCTACCGGGTTCATATTGTAGACCGGGTGGGCGGCGGCGACAGCTTCGGCGGCGGATTGATTTACGCATTGTTGTCCGGCTTTGACGATCAGAAGGCCATTCATTTTGCCGTCGCGGCCTCCTGCCTGAAGCACAGCATTGAGCATGACTTTAACCTGGTTTCCGTTCAGGAGGTTGAAGCTCTGGCCGCCGGCAATACCACCGGCCGAATTCAGCGGTAACAGGTCCAGCCTTCTTCGTTCTCCACGCAAACAGCCCCCGTCTGTACCTTGACGTACAAACGGGGGCTGTCCCCATTATGATATAGGCAATACCGCACAATTCTCGCACAAAAACGAAGAGGAGAGGCAAGGGCAGGGAGGTTACTGTGTAAGCTGGTCAGCGCACAAAACGGATCAGGCTGCCAGCCAAGATCAGATTTGCCAGAGCAAACAGCACATTCAGTTTGGCAGTCTGCTTTTGCAGACCTCGGTATCGCGTCTTTCGGTATCGGAATCTGCCCTTGACTACAGCAAAACATGTTCGACTTTTGCTCTGACTGAGGATTTTTCCCGTTCACGCCGCTTGATCTGGGCCCTGGAATGGGCAGATGCGTTCTTGGCCTGAGAAGGGCGGCGATTGATTTTGTAGCGGATCTTCCTGCCGTCCTTATTCCGCAGTACGGCCTCCTCCCGCTTTTCAGCCCCAAGGTATCCACTATCACCATGATTCATATTCCTATTTTACCATACTTTCGTTCCCCTTGCACCTGCTTTGTGCGGTATTGCCTAAAAAAGCTCAGGGCATCAATCTCCAGGAAATAAGCAATCGAGAAAAAACCGAAGTGATTGACGCCCTTAGAGGAAAGTATCGGTTAAAAGAACTTCTTGTGGTTTTGCGTATGTGAACAGGCCCTAGTTGAATGCTTCTTCCAAAAGCTCAAATGGTATCGCAGGATTGCCACAAGATATGATAAATTGGATGCCTCTTTTCTCGCTTTCGTTTATATTGCCTCTATCGCTATTTTATTGATTTGTCTCATCCTTCCTTATTTTTCAAACAACTCCTAATCTGCTCATGTCGTATCAGAACGATGATGAGATTGAAATAGATTGAAATCGAGATTTACGAATCGGCTTCAGGCCTTTATATCGATACAACTGCCAGCATTTCCATTGTGGAAAATGATGCGTTTGTTCCTACGCTGAGAATTGATGTGGAAGCGAACAAGTTTAAGAAGTTCCTTTGATTAGATAGGACATTACTTGGTCGTTTAGGTCCAAGAATATGTCCGCCCCCCCTTTGGTACACTTTATCTTACCATTTACAAGGGATTTATTTTTAGCCAAGAATGGCATTCAAGAGGTCAGCGGTTCAATATAAAACGATCTTGATATTTTAAAAATCGCTGGTTTCGAAGTGCGAATCAAGGTCCAATTTATGCGGACGAGTGAAATGATTGGCTTGACTTTATCACCCAAATGGTATATAATAAAACAGTGTTCCGTAATATGGAACAAAGCGCGGGTACTGTGCATCGGCAGGCGCTGACAGTACAGCCCTTGGAGAGGGGCTATAAAAACTACTACAACATAATAGGGGAAGATTTTCATGATGAAAGCGCTTATCTATGAAGGACCAAAGCAAGTGGCGGTTCGGGACATTCCAAAGCCGGTTCCCCAGGAGGGGCAGGCCTTGATCCGTGTGGACTTCTGCGGGATCTGCGGCTCAGATATCGGCATCTTCAGCGGGACCCATCCCCGGGCAAAAGCGCCTTTGGTTATGGGACACGAATTTGTGGGCGTGGTTGAAGAAATCAGGGGGGAGGCGAATGGCTTCCGGGCCGGCGAGAAGGTTGTGCCCTATCCGTTGCTGTCCTGCGGACATTGCTTTGCCTGCCGCAATGGGCGGGAGCATGTGTGTGATTCCCTGCGGATCATTGGAATTGACCTGGATGGCGGTGCGGCGGAGTATGTGTGCTGCCAAACTGACGTCTTATATCGGGTGCCAGAGCAGGTTTCCGGTAAGGTGGCCGGCATTACTG
The DNA here is from genome assembly GCA_951801655.1 of uncultured Oscillospiraceae bacterium. Lineage (GTDB taxonomy): Bacteria > Bacillota > Clostridia > Oscillospirales > Oscillospiraceae > Lawsonibacter. Next base: position 20,153 of record CATONV010000033.1, read on the forward strand.
AGCCGCTGGCAGTTGCGGTGCACACTCTGCACCGCGCCGGTTTCCGGCCGATGGATCGTATCCTGATTCAGGGAGCAGGGCCGATTGGCACTCTGGTGGGCACGGTGGCCAAGCACAGCGGGGCGGCCCGTATCATCATCTCTGATTTTGATGAAACCCGTCTGGCCGTTAGCCGTAAGTTGGGCTTTGAGACGGTAAATGCTGGCCGGGAAAACCTGACGGAATACGTCCGGCGGGCGACCAACGGGGATGGCGCGGACATCGTCTTTGAATGTACCGGGGCGGAGTCCGCCGCTTTGGAAATGACTGGGCCCTGCCGCACGGACGGCATGATTTGTCTGGTGGGCGTCCATAAGGCCCCCCGGCCTGTGGCGCTGGCCGATATGCATTTCCGTGAACTGAATCTGACGGCGACGCGGGTTTATACAAAGCGCGATTTTGAACAGGCGGTGGAATTGACCCGGCACATTTCCGACGATCTGGAGGAAATCATCAGCCATGTTGTGCCGCTGTCGGACTGCGCCAATGTGTTTGATTTGATCCACGATCCGAAGGAGACTACCGCGAAGGTGATGGTGGATTGCCGGCGGTAAGGGGGACAAAAGCTCCCGGTCCGGAAAGAATATAGGGAGGAGATTTTTTGAAGATCGTAATTTCTGATAACGACCATGTCAATTTGCGGCAGGAGGAGGCGGTATTCCAAAGGGCCGGCATGGAATTTACCCTGTACCAATGCAAAACGGAAAAAGAGGTTATAGAGCAGCTAAAGGGGGCGGCGATCGTTCTGAACCAGTATGCGCCCTTTACGAGGGACGTCATCCGTGCGCTGCGGCCTGAATTGAAGCAGATTGTCCGGTATGGGGTGGGTGTCGATAATATAGACTGCGAGGCGGCAACGGAATTTGGCGTACAGGTGTGTAATGTCCCGGATTACGGGATGAACGAGGTGGCGGATCATGCAATGGCCCTGCTGCTGTCCCTGGTGCGCAAGACAGCTGTCATGAGCGCTTACACCAGGGATGTCAAATGGGACTACGGCTACGCGGTGCCGATCCACCGCGTTCCGGGGCAGACGGTTGGCATTGTAGGCCTGGGGCGGATCGGCAAGACCTTTGCCAAGCGGATGTGCGGCTTTGACTGCCGCAGGCTTGCCGCAGACCCGAGGTATTCGGTTGGAGAGCAGGTGGGAGGCGTAGATATTGTTTCGATGGACCGCCTGCTGGAGGAGTCTGACATGGTCAGCATCCACTGCCCGCTCCAAAATACCACCAGAAACCTGTTTGACCTGGCCGCCTTTCAGAAGATGAAGCCCACAGCCTTCCTGGTAAACACTTCTCGGGGCGGGATCGTAAATGAAGACGATTTATATCTGGCCCTGCGGGACGGCCTCATAGCCGGAGCCGCTTTGGACGTGGTGGCGAAGGAACCGCTCCGTTCCTCAGAGCAGCTCTTCCGGCTGGAAAACTTCCTGTGTACGCCCCATATTGCCTGGTACTCCGAGGAGGCTGCCCAGGAGATGAAGCGGAAGGTGGCGGAGGAGGCGGTGCGGTTTGCGCTGGGACAGCAAATTTCTTACCCGGTCAATCACCTTCTGCGCTGAAATCAGCGGAGAACTGACAGGGAGACGGAGGCTAATATGGCGGAAGAATCGATTCAATCGGTAAAGCGGACCTTTCTGGTGCTGGAGAGTCTGGCCGGCCGGGGCAGCGCCGGGGTAAGGGAGCTGCATGGCGTGGTAGGGCTGAGCGTAGCAACGGTCCATCGGATCTTGAGTACGCTGGTGGATTTGGGATATGTGCGCCGGAATCCACAGACTGAACGCTACGAGCTGACCTATAAAATACTGGTTTTAGGGCATTCGGTGACCCAGCACAGCGGGGTGATTCAGCTGGCCCACCCCCTGCTGGAGCAGCTTTCCGCCCAAGCCGGCGAAACAGTTCATTTTGCCGAGCGGTCCGGGGCAAGTATCCGATATATTGACAAGGTGGTGCCCTCCACCGGCGTGGTTGTCATGAGCTCCTACCTGGGGATGGAGCTACCGCTGTACAGTACCGCTGTGGGAAAAGCGATTATGGCGGATCTGCCCGCTGACGAGGTGGAGGAAATTTGGAACCGCTCTGACCGGATTCCCTATACCCCCAATACCATATCCGCTCCGGAGGAGCTCCGCCGGCAGTTGGAGGAGGTGCGGGCCAGCGGGGTGGCCTACGACTGGGAGGAGCGGGAACTGGGAATCTCCTGCGTGGCAGTGGATATTCTGGATGTGACAGGGAAGCCTGTGTATGCGGTGAGCATTTCCAGCTCAAATGCCAGGATGAAGGAAAATCAGCTGCGGTATACCGCATTGGTCAAGGAAATCAAAGCCCAGCTTACAAGCTTGATTGGATATTCCGTTGCCCAGCCAGGGCAGCGGTAAAAAAGATGGAGGCGTTTTCAATGAGTATTCTTTTTGATTTAAGCGGAAAAAAGGCCATTGTGACAGGCGGGACCCGCGGCCTGGGCCGCGGCATGGCGGAGGCCCTGATGGAGGCGGGGGCGCAGGTTGTAATCTTTGGAACCTCCCGAAAGGCGCAGGAGGTGGCTGCCCAATTGGAGGAGAAGGGGTTCTGGTGCCAGGGGATCGCCGTGGACCTGGCGGACAAGACGGCGCGCAGGGATGCGTTTGTGCAGGCGGTCGGTCTTCTGGGAGGGCTGGATATCCTGGTCAATGCCGCCGGGGTTCAGCGCCGCCATGCCAGCCCTGATTTCCCCCTGGAGGACTGGGAGCTGGTACTTGAGGTGAATCTGACCGCGCCCTTCGATCTGTGCCAGATGGCCGCCAGGGAGTTTTTGAAAAAGGATCACCCCGGCGGCAAGATCATCAACATAACCTCTATGCTCAGCTTTTTCGGCGGCTTTACGGTACCCGCCTACGCAGCCTCCAAGGGCGGCGTGGCGCAAATGACGAAGGCCCTGTGTAATGAGCTGGCCTGCCAAAATATTCAGGTAAATGCCATTGCCCCCGGGTATATGGATACGGATATGAATACCGCGCTGACAGACCCGCAAAATCCCCGGTATCAGGAGATTACAGGGCGGATCCCGGCCGGCCGTTGGGGAACTCCGGAGGATATGAAGGGGGTCGTGGTTTTCCTGGCCTCCCGAGCCTCGGACTATCTCAACGGAACGGTAATCCCGGTAGATGGCGGCTATTTGGTCAAATAAGATATAGGCAATACCGCACAAAGCAGGTGCAAGGGGAACGAGAGTATGGTAAAATAGGAATATAAATAAACAGATAAGTCTATCGGGCCTGATGGACGAACTGTCCCAGGCGCGGACAAAGAAGAAAGAATTTTTGGAGCAGATGGATCGACTGATCCCGTGGGGGAAATGGGTGGAGGAAATCCGGCCGTGCTATTATAAAGGAGAGTGCGGAAACAAGCCCTACGGGATTGAGCTGATGCTGCTGCTGAAAAAAGGAACGATCGTGGATTCAACGCTGATTTCCGCGCCATCAAGCACTAAAAATGCGGAAAAGAAACGTGACCCGGAGGCCCATTCGACGAAGAAGGGAAACACTTGGCACTTCGGCTATAAGGGCACACATCGGGGTGGATAAGGACACGGGGCTGGTGCATGCCCTGAAGGTTACAGCCGCCAACGTTCACGATGTGACCATGACGGCGGAATTGCTTACCGGTGAGGAAGAGACCGTTCATGGTGATAGTGGATACCTTGGGGCTGAAAAGCGGGAGGAGGCCGTACTGCGGAATAAGGACGGCAGGAAGATCCGCTACAAAATCAATCGCCGCCCTTCTCAGGCCAAGAACGCATCTGCCCATTCCAGGGCCCAGATCAAGCGGCGTGAACGGGAAAAATCCTCAGTCAGAGCAAAAGTCGAACATGTTTTGCTGTAGTCAAGGGCAGATTCCGATACCGAAAGACGCGATACCGAGGTCTGCAAAAGCAGACTGCCAAACTGAATGTGCTGTTTGCTCTGGCAAATCTGATCTTGGCTGGCAGGCCCTGCCTGGCAGCCTGATCCGTTTTACGCGCTGACCAGCTTACACAGTAACCTCTTTTCACCGCCAGTTCGATCAGGGAAGAAATGACCTGTTCAAAGGGCATCCCCGCCGCCTTCATCATGTTGGGGTAGCGGCTGTGGGCGGTGAAGCCGGGGATGGTGTTGACCTCGTTGAAAACCAGTCTGCCGTCCGGCGTCAAAAACTGATCCACACGGGCAAAGCCCCGACAGCCCAGCGCCCGGTATATCCGTTTGGCGTTGGCCTTGACCTGCTCCCTCTGTTCCACCGGGACGCGGGCGGGCACATGGATGGCGGAGGTTTCCAGGGTATACTTTTCTGTGAAATTGAAAAACCCTCCAGCCAGCTCAATTTCGTCCGGCTCACCCACCGTCAAGGTTTCGCTTCCCAAGACGGCGCAGCCCACCTCAAAGCCTGGAACAGCTTCTTCCAAAATAACGTGGTCGTCATATGCAAAGGCCGACTCCAAGGCGGCAGGCAGTTGGCCCCTCTCCATGACCTTTGTGATCCCGTAGGAGGAACCAGCCCGGACGGGCTTGACGAACAGCGGATAGCCCAGCGTTTCCCCTTCGGCCATAGCGACCGTGACGCCCATCCATCGTTCCAAAACAGCAGACCGGGGGACTGCTACCCCTGCGGCCTGGGCCAGCTTGTGGGCGCGGTCTTTGTCCATGCACAGCGCCGAGGCCAGCACACCGCAGCCCACCAACGGGATACCCGCCAGCTCAAAAAGGCCCTGCATCGTCCCGTCCTCCCCGTTCCGGCCATGAAGGACAGGGAATGCGGCGTCCAGGTGGATCGTCTGTATATCCCCCGGCCCAAACACCAGGAGGGCCGGGGCGCCCCGATCAGGGCGCATGACGGCAGGAACACAGGTTTCCGCATTATGCCAAGTGTCGCTTTCAATGCTGTCCACCGGGCCGGTGTAGTGGAACCAATCGCCCGCCTGGGAAATGCCTACCATCACCGGCTCATACCGACTTTGATCCATGTGCCGGAGAACGGCGGCGGCAGACTGGAGGGACACCCCGTACTCCGGGGAACAGCCGCCGAACAGGACGGCGATTTTCAACCGACTCATTCTTCTCCCTGCCTTTCCGCCAGATATTCCTCCAGGCACAGACCCTTTTCATACATTTCTGTGGCCGCTTCCACGCCCACATAGCGGTAATGCCAGACTTCCTCGGCCACGCCTGTGAGTTCTGTCTTATAGCCAGGATAGCGGAAGATAAAGCCGTATTTGTAGCTGTTTTCCTGAAGCCAGAAATAGAGGTCATAGGTGGCCCCGTTGATGTCCACCGCCAGCCCGATTTGGTGTTCACTGTATCCGGGAACAGCCACCCACTGCTTTGCCAGTTCTTCCGCTTCGCTTTTGGAGTGCCCTTCGTTTTGATACTTGGCTACCTTGTCATGAAAGAGCTTCTGCTGCTTGGCTTGGGTTCGGTAGCCGGACACCACCATTGGGAGCTGATCCCAATTCCCCTCTTTGGCCGCTTCCAGCATTTCCATCAGGGGATCGTAGATGCGTTCATCTACCTTTTCACCGCCAGCTACCTCCACCAAATTGATCTCGTAGTTTTCGGGGATAGCATTTTCATAGTTCACCAGCACCAAATTCCAATCGGTGTCGCTGGCCGCTGGCTGTGTGTTTTCAGCCAACAGGTCAGCCAGCGCGTTGTCCTGCGCCTGGGTCGTAGTCGGAGAGGGCGTGCCCCTTACCGGCGTTTCTTCATCGGGCGTTTTTTCACCAAACGACAGAAAGACATAGGCACAAATGGCTGCCACCAGCAAGGTCGCCACAATATCTCCCCAGGGAAACCGCTTCCGGCGACGCTTTTGACTGCGGCGCGGGTGGTCGTTACGGACTTGCATCATTTTTTCTTCCATCATAAAAAGCTCCTTTC
>CATONV010000034.1 GCA_951801655.1 uncultured Oscillospiraceae bacterium
CCTCCGCCCGGGTGACCCAGAACCGGTCCAGCAGGGCGCGAAATTCATACATGGCTGACCTCCTCAAAAATCAGCACGCAGCTTGGCATGGTCAGGGTCCCGTCGGTACATCTCAGCTGGCAGGTCTGATTCCCCCGCTTTTTCAGCGTATAGAGCTGCCCGTACTGAGTTTGGCCTCGTTTGTCGGGGCTGAGGTTGGCCAGCGCCATCCAGGATAGGAATACCGTGCGCACAGCGGGAGAGACAGGGGTGTCCAGCGCGGCCAGATCCAGCTTTCCATCCCGGATATACCCCATGACTTCCTGCCGGAGAGCCCGATCTTCCTCCAGAATCTTTTGGCGCTGAGCTTCCTTTTCGGCTCTCTTGTTCGCAAAACCGGTGCGGTCCATCCTGGGTTTGTAGGTCCGCATCCGGGGCACAAGGGAATACTCCATGGGAGGCTCATCATAGGGGCTGAGGTCGATACGCTCCGATGATTCCCGAATATGGTCAAAGGAGAAATGTCGGGCCTGTTGGGCGCCGAATACCAGGGCAGAGAGGCGGTGTCCCTCTTCCACCGTCTGAAAGCCGGCGAACAGAGTAAGCAAATGCCTCAACTCCGCCTTATTGCTCACCCCCATGTTTTCCATCTGTACCAGCAGAGCCGCGTTCTGCACCGCCCTGCGGATAACCTCGTTGGTGACGTTCAGCACCTGCCGGGCAGCGGGGTCGCTGCCGGTGAACCACTCGGTCAGGGACTGCCAGACGCCCCGGTTTCGGGTTTGCAGTTCGGCCTTCCAATTGGAAGACTGTTCGGACTGAGGGCGGGGGATCTCCTGCTCGCTGCGCTGGACCAGTTCTAAAATATGGAAGATTTGTTCCTGAGAAAACTTTTCCAGCTGCGCGCCGATCTGCGCGGCGCTGTGCTGGAGGTCCTGAATAAAATCCTCCAGATATCGCACTAAATTCTGCTTATAAATAATGAAATCCACCGACTTCATCTGCATTTCCATTCCGGGACCGTAGAACTCCCGCAGGAAATCCTGGTGGTTCTGGCTCAGCCGTTGAAAATCTGTCTCCAAGTCCTGCCACCAGTCCCTGACCTCGGAGAGCGGTATTTCATCCAGATGTTCCGCTCTGTGCAGGTCCTCCCGGAGGCGGCGGAAGGGGCTGACAGAGAGCCCGGCGGTCCGGGTGGATAGATTTTCCAGCGTGATGGTCAGCCGTTCAATCTCAATGGCCGTCTGGGACATCATATATTGATACTGCTTGTTTTTGAACTCGGCAATGGTGCGGGGCTTGCGCGGGTCCTGGATGGGCGTGAGGTTCTTCCACTTGACCAGCTGCTGGAGGTCCAGCGTCAGCTGTTCCGGGGTGTAATCCGCAAAGGCGGCCTGTCCCCGGAGCAGAACCAGAACAGTGTCCCGGTCCATTTGATAGTGCATCTTCTGGTGTTCCAGGTAGAAAATGCGCATGATCGTCCGATACACGGTGTAGTTGTCCGCCGAGAGATATCTGGTCTCCGATATGCTCTCTAACAAATCAGCTTGCAGCATGATTCATCTGCCTTTCACGCTCAATTTCTTTTATCGACTTAATCATACTATATCCGTCTCAATATTACAATCATATATTGCAGTTTCTGTTGCATATAGTTTACCGGAGGTGATTTTTCTGAAAAATCCTGCTTTGATTTTGAACGAATCCCACATACTATCGTTCAAAGCTGACGACAAATTAATTTGCCGGACTGTCAACGCCTGGCTTACAAAGGAACTCCGGAAACACAGAAATTAACAGAGGACAACACTGATTGTGCTGCCCCCTGTTGCTTCCGATTATAAGTTGTGCTCTTGAATCCGCTTGTGGGCAATGTGGTAAACCTCATCGTCTTCCCGTGCTCCGATTACGATCAGCACCATACGATCTTTTTCGCGAACAAGCTGATAGACAATACGCAATCCAGCCCCGCGCAGCTTGACCTTGAGGAATCCTGCCAACTGCGTATTGTCCTTGTTACCTAGCCGTTTGCCATATCCACCCTCTGTATCTGGCAGAGGATTTGTTCTTACCTTTTCGATGGCTTTTTTGACTAAAATCCGCTGACTTCCATCCAGCGCCCGAAAATCGTCTATAACCTCGGGCAAATATCTGACTTCCCAACTCATTCGAACTCCACCTCGGATGTATCAGCATAATCCTCGGGGGAAAGTCCCAGGGTTTCGTCAATTTGGTGGTCGGACAGCAGCTTGGCGGGATCGAAATGGGACATCCGTGCGGAGGCCTCCGCCAAAAGGCGGGCATCATTTACCTCGTCCATCAGGTGCACATATTCCTCTGGAGACATAAGAACGCACTCAGCGCTGTTGTTTTTCATGACAACTTTAGCGCCGTACCGCTTAACATCCTCAAAGATTCTGCCGGCGAGGCCTTTGTTGAACAGGGAAATCGAAACTGTATTTTCGATTGCTCCACGAATTGCATCCATTTTGCTCACACTCCTTTGTTATCATCATTATACGTTTTATTTGTTAATATGTCAATAAATTCATCTATATATTTATCGCTTCATACTTTGCTGCGCATATCTCATACGCTTTGAATACCTTTGCTGTTTTATCGGCAAAGGCATTTAAAATAATTTCTTGCCACGCAGCTGCTTATAGGGGTATGATGATACCGAGCAGTTACGCCTTGAAGGAGGTGTAACAAATCCTTTGCGCGATCTATACACGACTGAGTAAGGAGGACGAAGACAAGCATCAGCCTGAGTCGGAGAGCATCCAGAACCAGAAGTCGCTGCTGACCCGCTACGCCATCGACCACGGGTGGGATATCTACTCGATTTTTTGTGATGAGGATTTTTCCGGAATCGACAGCGAACGCCCCGACTTCAACCGCATGATCGAGGCCGCCAAGCAGAAAAAATTCCAAATCATCCTCTGCAAGAGCCAGTCCCGCTTCACCCGGGACATGGAACTGGTTGAAAAGTACATCCACGGCCTGTTCCCAATCTGGGGCATCCGCTTCATCGCCGTGGCCGACAACGCCGACACGGAGGTCAAGGGCAACAAGAAGGCCCGGCAGATCAACGGCCTGGTGAACGAGTGGTATCTGGAGGATTTGTCGGAAAACGTCCGCATGGTCTTTGACCTGAAGCGGCGGGAGGGCAAATACATCGGCGGCTTTCCCATCTACGGCTACCGCAAGGACCCGGCGGACAAAAACCACATCCTCCCCGACCCAGAGGCGGCGGAGGTGGTGCGGCAGATCTACCAGTGGTCGCTGGGGGGTCACGGGCGGCAGAACATCGCCTATCTGCTGAATCAGCAGGGCGTCCCCAACCCCACCCGCTACAAGGCGGAGCGGGGCTGGACCTGCAACCACCCCGTTAAGAATGACTTCGGACTGTGGAACAAAGTGACGGTGGGGCGAATTCTGACAAATGAGATGTATACCGGCGTGATGATCCAGGGGCGGCGAAGGAAGGTCAGCTACAAGTCCAAGGTCATCATTGACACGCCGGAAAGTGAGTGGTACCGGGTGGAAGGCACCCATGAGGCCATCATCGACCGGGCGACCTTTGAGGCAGTCCAGCGGGGCTTGAAGCTGCGTACCCGGACGGACGGCACCGGCGAGGCCCACCTGCTGTCCGGACTGGTGAAGTGCGCCGACTGCGGCTCCACCATGAGCAAGTGCTCTAACGGGAACCGCTCCTATCTCCGCTGTAAGCTGTACGCCGACAGCGGGAGTCAAAAGCTGTGTACTCGGCACTCGGTACGGCTGGACCAGCTCATTGACCTGATCTCGGAGCGTATCCGCTATTACGTTCAGACTTATTACCAGTTGGACCCCAATGACCTCCAGCCCCAGAAGGACACCCGCCGGGAGGCTCTGGAGCAGGAGCAAAAAAGCCTATCCGCCCAGTTGGAGAAGCGCAGCCAGGCGCTGAAAACGCTGTACCTGGACAGGGTGGCCGGTATCCTCAGCGAGGGCCAGTTCGTGGAGCTGAACCAGACCTTTCTAGATGAAAAAGGCCGCCTGGAGCGGCGGCTTACTTCTATCCAGGAGGAGTTGGCAGAAAGGGAACATTCAGAGGATCAGGTCGGCCTGCTGGAGCGGGCCCAGGAGCTCTTAAAGCTGGAAACGGTCCCCCGGGAGTTGGTCATCGGGCTGATTGACCGAATCGAAATCGGTGAAAAAGACCCAACTACAGGCCGACAGGAGGTCAAAGTTTTCTGGAAGTTTTAAGATGAACTTGGAAGAAAAACGAAGTTTTTCGCCAAAGTTCTTTTCGGTTCCTTTTCTTTCAAGAAAAGGAACAAAACCCCCGTAATGTACTTACGGCACCACTACGTGGGGCGCGGTGCCGTCCACAATGGCGACGCCTTTGTCGGGGAGTACGACGGCGTCCAGGGAACCCGGGTCGCCGGAGCATAGGATCAATTCAGTTTCCAGGCCGGCCTCCTGGGCCCACGCGCCGATTTTGCGCATCAGGGTGGACTTGCCGCAGCCGGGGCCGCCCTTGAGAATGTAGATGGCCCTGGCCTGTTCAGGGGGAAGAAGGTGGTCATACAAGGAGTAAAAGCCGGTGGGGGCGTTGGCCCCCAAAAAATATTGGATATGTGGCAAAGCAGTCATAGGCGACCCTCCGTATCAACAATTTTACGCCTCAGCCTATGCCCGGACAGGCGATTTGGTGAGAAAAAGAGCCGCCAAAAAACAGTTCGGGGATTGTATCACTGTTTGGTTTCTGATATAATAAGGAAACACTTATTAAACGCCCGGGAGGCGGACCGATCAAACAGGAAAGGCTGGAAAGCGATATGGATAAGCAGTGGACAGATACCTTCCGAAAGGAGATTAAAGGCTTTCGGGAAACCATTGGTGCCTTTGACAGAGGGGAGACGGACCGGAAAGCCTACAAGGGCATCTCCGGCGGTCTGGGGTCCTATGCCCAGCGGGACCCCGCCAAGCACATGCTTCGTCTGCGCCTGCCTGGCGGAAGGCTGACCATGGAGAGGCTGGAATTCCTGGTTAAGGCGGTGGAGAGAGAGCAGGTGGGTCGGATGAAGCTGACCACCTGCGAGACCATCCAGCTCCACGACCTGACAGCCAACCAGGTGCCCCTCCTCATGGAGGAGGCCATTGACAGCGCCATTCTTACCAAGGGCGGCGGAGGAGACAACCCCCGGAATGTGATGGCCAGCCCCCTGTCCGGGGTGCAGGTCGGCGAGGCCTTCGACGTAATCCCCTACGCCGAGGCGGTGACCGAGTATCTGCTGTCCATCTGCCGGGATATCAAAATGCCCCGCAAGCTGAAAATTGCCTTCTGCAACGGGGCGGACGACTGTGTCCACAGTGCCTTCCGGGACATGGGCTTCCTGGCCCAGCCAGACGGCACCTTCGCCCTGCGCATCGCCGGCGGTCTGGGGGCGGCCCGGCCCTCTATGGGCGTGCTGGTAGAGGAGAGTGTGAACCCCAGGGAGGTTCTCTACTACGTCCGGGCCATGGTGGACACCTTTTGCGCCCACGGCAACTACGAGAACCGGGCCCGCGCCCGCACCCGCTATATGCAGGACACCCTGGGCCCCGACGGTCTGAAGGAGGCCTTTTTGAAAAATGTCGCCGTCCGGAAGGCGGAGGGCGGTCTGGAGCTGAAAGACCTAGAAGCCCCCGCCAGTCTGGAGAGGAAGGACGGTGCCATCGAACACCCCCGGGCCATCCCCCAGAAGCAGCCTGGACTCTACGCCGTGAAGTACCACCCAATCGGCGGCGTCCTGCCTGTGGAGAAGCCCCGGCGGCTTTATGAGCTGCTCAAGGACATTTCCGGGGCTGAGGTTCGCATCGCCCCCAATGAGACGCTGTATATCATTAACCTGGACGCCGATAAGGCGGAGAAGGCCATTGCCGCCACCGCTGACGGCGCACAGACTGAGTTTGAACACAGTGTGGCCTGCATCGGCGCGGCCACCTGTCAGCAGGGGGTCCGGGACAGCCAGAGCGTCCTCCAAGCGGTGGTGGAGGCCGTCCGGGAGGCGGGCATCCCCGACGGGGCCCTGCCCAAGATCTGCATCTCCGGCTGTCCCTCCAGCTGCGCCGCCCATCAGGCGGGGGCCATGGGCTTTCAGGGAGGCGTGAAGCTGGTGGACAAAAAGCCCCAGCCCGCCTTCAAAATGTTCCTGAACGGCACAGACGAGATGGGCGCGGCCCGCTTCGGTCAGGAGGTGGGCGCCGTCCTGGAGGCCGACCTGCCCGCCCTGCTGGTGGAGCTGGGCAAGGCGGCAGCGGCCGCGGGCCAGAGCTGGGAGGCGTGGTCGGCGGACCACGCCGCTGAGAGGGACGCCATGATCGCCAAATACGTGTAAACGCTGAACCGTGGGGGCGGCCCGACCGGGCCGCCCTCTGTTTCTGTAGGGGCGGATGATATCCGTCCCTGCAAACCGAACAAGGGAGATTATCAATGAAACGATGTGTGTTTGCTTCCGCTTTTCTCCTCGTCCTTCTGCTGTCCGCTTGCGGGCAGACGGTCCAGCCCCCCTTTCAGTCCCAGCCGCCGGACCGGTCCCGGTCCGCCTCCTCCTCGGAGGAGAGAAAGATCGCCTTCACCGACGCCCTTGGCCAGGCGTTTTCTATGGACCGGCCGCAGCGGGCGGTGGTGATGATTGGCAGCTTTGCCGACGTGTGGGTCCTCGCGGGCGGTGAGGACACGTTAGCCGCCACCGCCAACGACGCCTGGGAGTCCTACGGCTTGGAGTTGGGGGAGGGGACAGCCAATATCGGTTCCCCCATGAAACCCAATGTGGAGCTGGTGCTGGGGGCCCGGCCCGACCTGGTGATCGCCAGCAGTCTGTCCCCCTCCAACCTGGAGTCCCGGGAAACCTTCCAACGCTCCGGTATCCCCGCCGCCTACTTCGACGTGTCCTCCTTTCAGGACTACCTGGACCTGCTGGAGCTGTTCACCCGGCTCACCGGCCACCCGGAGAATTTTGAGAGGTACGGGACCCAGGTGAAGGAGCAGGTGGACAAGGCCGTGATGCGCCGGGCGGTGTATGACTTCGCCCCCTCGGTTCTCACCATCCAGGTGTCGGGGAGCAGCGTGAAGGTGAAGAACAGCGAGGACAACGTGCTGGGTCCCATGCTGAAGGAACTGGGCTGCGTAAACATCGCCGACCGGGACGATTCCCTGCTGGAGGAGCTGAGTCTGGAGGCCATTCTCCAGGCTGACCCGGACTATATCTTTGCCGTCTACCACGGCACTGACGAGGGGGCCGCCCGGGCCAATCTGGAGGAAACCCTGCTGTCCAACCCCGCCTGGGCCTCTCTCAGCGCGGTGGAGGGGGAGCGGTTCCACATTCTGGAGAGAAGAATGTACAGCCTGAAGCCCAACGCTTTGTGGGGGGACGCCTATGAGAAGCTGGCGGACATTCTGTGTGGGGAGTAAGCGGCGCTTCGGGCTGATCGCCGCCCTGACGGGACTGCTAGCGCTGTCCTGCGTGGCCAGCCTGGCCTTTGGGGCGGTGCCGATCCCGCCGGGGGAGGTCCTGGCCGCCCTGCTGGGACGGGGGGAGGGCGCCCGGACTGCCATTGTCCTCTATGCCCGTCTGCCCCGGCTGTGCGGCTGCCTGCTGGCGGGGGCGGGGTTAGCCTGCGCCGGTGTTATCATACAGGGGGTGCTGAACAATCCGCTGGCCGCCCCCAATGTGATCGGTGTCAACTCCGGGGCGGGACTGGCCACTGCCCTGTGCTGCGCCCTGGCCCCCGGAGCGGTGCAGTGGACACCTGTCGCCGCCTTTTTTGGGGCCCTGATCGGGGTGCTGCTGGTACTGTTCATCGCCGAGAGAGCGGGGGCCGCCCGAATTACCCTTGTGCTGGCGGGCGTGGCCATGTCCGGTGTCTTCAGCGCGGGAATCGACGCGGTGGTCACCTTTGTCCCTGACGCCCTCAGCGGTTACACTGACTTCCGTATCGGCGGGGTGAGAAACCTGTCCATAGCCCGGCTGATTCCCGCCTTCTGGGTTATCCTGATCGCCCTGGCAATCGCTTTGAGTCTGTCCAACGAGCTGGACCTGCTCCTGCTGGGCCGGGAGACGGCCCAGAGTTTGGGACTGCCCGCCAAGTGGCTGAGACTGGCGTTGCTCATGGTGGCGGCCGCCCTGGCGGGGGCGGCGGTGAGTTTTGCCGGACTGCTGGGCTTTGTCGGGCTGCTGGTGCCGCATATGATGCGCCGCCTGCTGGGGGAGGACAGTTTTCCACTGCTGATCTCCTCGGCGCTGGGGGGCGGACTGCTTCTTACTGCCTGTGACCTGGTTTCCCGGCTGATTTTCGCCCCTTTTGAGCTGCCGCTGGGTGTGGTGCTGTCGCTGACGGGAGGACCCTTTTTTATCTGGCTGCTGCTCAAGCAACGGAGAGGGGGCGGCGGCTTTTGATTGAGCTGAAAAACCTCCGGGCGGGCTACCCGGGCAGAACGGTGTTGGAGGGGGTCAGTCTGGATTTCCGTCCCGGCCAGGTGCTGGCCGTTCTGGGACCCAACGGCTGCGGCAAGAGTACCCTGCTGCGCACCGCCAACGGCCTGTTGCCCAGGCTGGGAGGCGAGGTGCTGCTGGACGGTGTGCCGCTGGAGAGGCTGACGGCCGGAGAGGTGGCCCGGAAGGTGGCCTATCTGCCCCAGTCCCGGTCTGTCCCCAGGATTACCGCCGGGCGGATGGTCCTCCACGGCCGGTTTCCCTACCTGTCTTACCCCCGGCGTTACCGCCGGGAGGACCATGAGATGGTCCGGCGGGCCCTGGAGCAGGCGGGGGCCGCCGAGCTTGCCCCGCGCCTGCTGACGGAGCTGTCCGGGGGGCAGCGGCAGAAGGTCTATCTGGCTATGGCCCTGGCCCAGGACACCTCCACTATTCTCATGGACGAGCCCACCACCTATCTGGATGTGAGTTGCCAGATGGAGGTGATGTCCATGGCCCGCCGGCTGGCGGAGGAGGGCCGGGCGGTGGTCATGGTCCTCCACGACCTCTGCATGGCAATGCGGTACGCACATCGGGCGGCCCTTCTCAGCAACGGCAGACTCTGCCGCGTTGCCCCTCCGGAGGAGCTGTACGCCGGGGAGGAGCTGGAGAAGGTTATGGGGGCGCCTCTGGGGCGGGTGGAGACCAAAAACGGCTGGCGATATTTTTACCGGTAAAGGGTCCGTTTTCCCGTGGGGGCGGTCTCCGCGCCGCTCCGGAACTGATACCGCCAACGGGTGGTGCAGAGAGAAGGCCGCCCCTTTCCTGTAATAAACGCTAAAAGGGGCTGGTCAAAGACACCGAAATGGTGTAAAATGTCTCTTGACAATCCAGGCCCGTCCGAGTAGAATGGGTGCGAAATGAAAGAAATCTTGCAAAATGCAGGAAAAATTCCTAAAAATTGCAGGAAATCCGAATCAACTGTCTGAGGGCAGGAGTGTGAGGAAGGAGAGTACATATGCACACCTTTGAGACAAAAATCCAGGAACTGAAAACTTCTGTGCTGACTGAGGTGGCCCGGCTGACTTGGGAGGACCGGATTCAGACCGGCATTCTGGACGTGCCGGAGAAGATCATTCCCGGCCCGGAGGCCAGCCTGCGCTGCTGCATTTACAAGGAGAGGGCTATCATCAACAGTCGGGTGAAGATGGCAATGGGAGGCGACAAGACCAACCCCAGCGTGGTGGAGGTGCTGCCCATCGCCTGCGACGAGTGCCCTGTCACCGAAATGACGGTGAGCGCCTCCTGCCGGGGCTGTCTGGCTACCCGCTGCGTCCACGCCTGCCCCAAGGATGCCATCACCATCGTCAACCACCGGGCCCACATTGACCACAGCAAGTGTATTACCTGCGGCAAGTGCGTCAGCGCCTGCCAGTACAGCGCCATTGTGAAGAATCAGCGTCCCTGCGAGAAGGGCTGTCCCGCCAAGGCCATCTCCATGGGCCCAGACAAGAAGGCCTCTATCGATATCAACGAGTGCATCTCCTGCGGCAACTGCGTGTACCAGTGTCCCTTCGGGGCTATCCAGGACAAGAGCTGGATTGTGGACGCCATTCAGATGATTCAGGGCGGTACTCACTGGGGCTACAAGACTTACGCGGTCATCGCCCCCTCCATCGCCGGGCAGTTCGCCCCCGCCACCTACGGGCAGGTGGTGGCCGGCATCAAGCAACTGGGCTTCTCCGGCGTGGCCGAGGTGGCCCTGGGCGCCGACATGGTGGCCGACCGGGAGTCTGAGGAGCTGGTGGAGAAGGGCGTGCTCACCTCCTCCTGCTGCCCGGGCTTTGTGGGCTATGTGAAGAAGAAGCACCCCGAGCTGAACCAGTATGTCTCCCACACCCCCTCCCCCATGGTCATGATCGGCCTGCACCTGAAGGAGAAGGAGCCCGACGCCAAGGTGGTCTTCATCGGTCCCTGCGTGGCCAAGAAAAAGGAGTTCCAGTTGGGCCGCACCATGAACGCCATTGACTGTGTGCTGACCTATGAGGAGCTGTTCGCTCTGTTTGCCTCCAAGGATATCGATCTGGAGAAGCTAGAGGAGGCCGAGCTGGACGAGGCCAGCGGCTACGGTCGCAACTTTGCCCGCAGCGGCGGCGTGGCCGAGGCCGTGGCCCAGACCCTGAAGGAGAAGAACATCAGCTTCGACCTTAAGCCTGTCCCTTGCAGCGGCACCGCCGCCTGCGAGATGGCCCTGATGAAGCTGAAGCTGGGCCGTCTGGAGGGCAACTTTATCGAGGGCATGGCCTGCGAGGGCGGCTGTGTCCAGGGCGCCGGCTGCCTGGTCCGCAGCCCCAAAAACAAGCTGGACGTGGAGAAGCACGCCAAGCAGGCCAACGACCAGGGCCGCGGCGTAATCCAAGCGGTCAACACTGCCAAGGGGACAGCGGAACCCCTCGCCCCCGCCAAGGCCGCGGCCAAGACCGGGAGCAAAGCTGAAAAAGCGTAACCTGACATTGAAAAATCACCGTCCAAACCGGACGGTGATTTTTTTGCAAAAATTTGCGTTTCCCTCTTGACAGGGAAGTGGGTTGGTGATATGGTTAGTTACACAAGTAATGAACTGGCGAACAACTTGCGAATCAAACCATGGAGGTGATGAAATGCGCGGGACCTTAAACGACCAGTCCCTGATCTACTTGCAAATTGCCCGGATGCTGGAGGACGACATCCTCCGGGGCGTCTACCGGGAGGAGGAGCAGGTGCCCTCCACCAACGAGCTGGCCCGGGGGTACAACATCAACCCGGCCACGGCGGCCAAGGGAATTAACCTGCTGGTGGCAGACGGAATCTTATACAAGCGCCGGGGTATCGGCATGTTTGTAGCGAAAGGAGCGGGGGAGACCGTGAAGCAAAAGAGAAAGGCCGCTTTTTACGACGGGTTTGTAAAGCCTCTGGTGAAGGAGGGGGCGTCGCTGGACCTCACCGGGGAGGAGCTGCTGGCCATGATTGAAAAGGCCATTGGAGAGGAGAATAAAGCATGAACACTGGAATTTTAAAGGCCGAGGGCCTGTGCAAGTCCTATAAGGACAAGGAGGTCCTCCACAACCTGGACCTCACCATTGAGCCGGGGAAAATCTACGGTCTGATTGGCCGCAACGGGGCGGGCAAAACCACCCTGCTGGGCATTCTCACCGCCCAGAACACCAAAAACAGCGGCCAGGTCACCTACGATGGCCAGCCGGTGTGGGAGAACCAGAGGGCCCTCAACGACATCTGCTTTTCCCGGGAGCTCCAGCCCACCCTGTTTTCCGGGCCCAACAACCTGAAGATCAAGCACTATCTCAAGTCCGCCGCCATCTACTACCCCAACTGGGACTTTGACTACGCCCTGCGCATGCTGGACGAGTTTAAGTTGGAGACCAAAAAAAAGATATCCCAGCTGTCCAAGGGTCAGATGTCCATGGTGACCATTCTGATTGCCCTGGCCAGCCGGGCCCCCATTACCATCCTGGACGAGCCCGCCGCCGGGCTGGACGTGGTCATGCGGGAGAGGTTTTACCAGCTGCTGTTGGAGGACTTTGCCCAGACGGGCCGCACCTTCATCGTCTCCACCCACATCATTGAGGAGGCCGCCTCCGTCTTTGAGAGGGTGATTATCCTGGACGAGGGCCGCATCCTTGAGAACGCCGACACCGAGGAGCTAATTGGCCAGTTCCGCTATGTCTCCGGCCGGGACGATGTGGTGGACCGGGTGTGCAACGGGCTGGAGGTGCTGTCCACCCACCAGATGGGCAGGCACAAGACGGTGGCCGTCCGGGGGGACATGGTGAAGCTGGAGGCGGCCCAAGAGGCCGACGTGGATATCTCGCCCATGAATCTGCAAAATGTCTTTGTGTCCCTGTGCGGCCACGGGGACGCCCAGTAAGGGGGCGGGAACGATGGTAAGATCCTTTCGCTTTCTTCTGAACTTCACCTGGGCCAACCTGAGCGCCATCTTCGGCTTCGCCGCCATTGTGATCGTGGGGTGCTACGTTACCGGCGTGCCCGATAACCCGGAAAGCGGCAATCTCTTCGAGACCTACTACTCCATGTTTCCCACTATGATCCTGCTGTGTCTGTTTCTCTACGCCTTCGCCCTATGCACCAATAACCTGAATCTGGGGCTGTCCTTCGGAGGGCGGCGGGGGGACTTCTTCTGGGCCCTCCAGGGGATCATGGTGTTCTACGCGGCCATCTGCTGGGCCCTCCAGCTGTTTATGTCCGCCTTTCCCGCCCTGGCCAACTGGGAGGTCCGGGAGCGGTGGGCCCTGCTGGACCTGTTCGGGGGCCGGGTGTGGGTCTTCCCCCTGGTGTGCCTGGTGCTGATGGTGCTGGGCTGTCTCAGCGGGATGGTCGTGGTGAAACACAAGGTCCTGGGCGTTATCCTGGTTACCCTGTCCGTTTTTATTATGATGGGTGCTACATGCTTTATGATTTTGCTGACGGAGACCAAAATCATGGACTTTCTTCTGGATACGGAGTGGGGCTGGCTGTGGACCACCCTACCGAAGGTCATGGCCGCCATGCTGATTGTCTGCGCCGTGGGAGGGGAATTGCTCATTTGGCGCACCATCCAGCGCTATGTTGTGAGGTGAGTGAGATGTTTCAAAAATTCAAGAAGCTGGTGCGGCTGAACCTGGACGACCTGGCCCTCTACCTGGCGGTGGAGGGGGGCCTGTTCCTGGTGATTCAAATAATCATCGGCTGCGTCATGCACTTTGGCCGGCCGGACACCAGCGTCACCGTGTCCTGCATCCTGTTTCCCATTGTGGGCGGTTTCACCGCCCTGATGGCGGGTATCTCCCACGTGGGGGTCAGCTTCGACCAGGCCCTGCGCTTCGGCCAGACCCGGAAACGGGCCCTGGGGCTGACCCTGGGCCTGTGCGCCTTCGAGTCCGCCTTCGCCCTGGTCCTGGCCGGCCTGCTGGCCGCCATTGAGCGATTCCTCTGCGTTCCTCTGTGGTCCAGGCTGGCGGGGATGAACGGCTGGGTGCTGGGATTGTCGGGGACCATAACACCAGCGCCCCCACCGGCGGGCTATACTGACTCTGTTCCAGGCCCCATGTTTTATAATATGGCCGAAGAGTTAGTCCCTCTGCCGGAAAAGACCCTGATTATTGAGACCTTCACCCTGGACTGGTACTGGTGGCTGCTGATTTTCCTCCTGGCCGTGGGCGGGGGCGTGATCGTCGGGGCGGTTCTCCATCGGTTTGGCGGCAAGGGCGGCTGGTTCATCTGGGGTATCTGCGTCGTCCCCATGCTCTTGCTTCAGATTTTTCCCCAGGAGCTGGTCTCCTCCGTTGAATTGGTGGTCCCTGTGCTGGCTGTCCTCTTCGTGGCCGGCTTCCTCTGGTCCATCTGGTCCCTTCTCCACGCGGTGGTAAGGGCATAACGCCTGAGCGGGCAGTCGAGAGACCGCCCGCTTTTGGTTGTGAAAAAGAAGTAACCGCCCGGCTTGATTTTGTCAATATCGATTGCAATTCCTTCAGACTTTTGGTATAATATAACATCTATCAGTATGTTTAGCCAGAGGCGGAGAGGATATCCGCCCGTTGACAGATATGAGGTGTCCCGATTGTATTTAAAAGCATTGGAAATCCAAGGGTTCAAATCCTTCCCCGACAAGACGGTTCTCACCTTCGGCGAGGACATCACCGCCATTGTGGGCCCCAACGGGTCGGGCAAGTCCAACATCTCCGACGCCATCCGCTGGGTGATGGGGGAGCAGTCCACCCGAGCCCTGCGGGGGGGCAAGATGGAGGACGTGATCTTCGGCGGCACGGCCAAGCGCAAGCAGACGGGCTACGCCGAGGTCTCCCTGGTGCTGGACAACACCTCTCACCTCTTCGACATGGAGGAGAGCGAGGTGATGGTCACCCGGCGGTACTACCGCTCCGGGGAGAGCGAATACTATATCAACCGCCGCTCCGTCCGGCTTAAGGATGTGAACGAGCTGTTCATGGATACCGGCCTGGGCCGGGAGGGTTACTCCATCATCGGTCAGGGCCGCATTGACGAGATTCTGTCGGTAAAGTCCGCCGACCGCCGGGAAATCTTTGAGGAGGCCGCCGGCATCTCCCGCTTTCGACACCGGAAGGAGGAAGCGGAGCGTAAGCTGGAGCGTACCGCCGAGAATCTGGTGCGCATCAACGACAAAATCTCTGAGCTGGAGCTGCAGGTGGAGCCGCTGCGGGAGCAGAGCGAGAAGGCGAAGCGGTTTTTGCTTCTCCGGGACGAGCTGCGGGGGCTGGAGATTTCTGTTTGGCTGGATACCCTGGAGCACATCCGAGCCAATAACATCAAGCTGGAGGCCGACTATCAGGAGGCCGCCCGCCGGAAGGAGGAGGTCCGGGTCGCCCAGGAGAAGGCCTACGCCGCCGCCGAGAAGTATTCAGAGGAGATGCGAAACAAGGACCTGGAGGCCGACCGGCTGCGCTTTGAGATGCAGGGCAGTCAGGCCCGGGCCAACGAGCTGGAGTCGGCCATCGCCGTGCTGAAGAGCAACATCCAGCACAACCTGGAGTCTGCCCAGCGCATCAAGAATGATTTAGAGCAGCAGGAGGGCCGGGAGGACTCTCTGTCTGCGCAGATCGGCCAGCGCAAGGCCCGCCTGGCCGAGATCGAGACCCAATTGGACGAGGGACGCGCCACCCTGGCTGCCAAGAGCCAGGAGGCCGACGAGGCCGCCTGCTCCGCCGGCGCCCTGGCCAGGGAGCTGGAGGAGCTGCGCAGTCAGGTCGACTTGGGCACCGCCGGGGCCGCCGAGGCCAAGGCTCTGCTGTCCTCCCTGGCAGCCGCCGCCCAGGAGATCATGGACCGGGACGAGAACGTCCGCCGGGAGGCCAACGAGCTGGAGGAACGGCTGGAGAAGGCCCGGGAAGAGGCCCGTACCGCCCAACGCCGCTTCAACGACGCGGTGGAGGAGAGGGATGCGGTTAAAAACGTGATTCAGGGCTACCAGCTGCGCATGGACAGCCGCAGGAAGAAGTGGGAACAGACCAAAGACCAGCAAGTAAAGCTGCAAATGGAGGAGAACGCCCTCACCTCCCGGATCAAGCTGCTCACCGAGATGGAAAAGGAGCACGAGGGCTACACCAGGGCGGTCAAGCTGGTGATGAACGAGGCCCAGCGGGGTGCCCTGCAAAACATCCGGGGCCCGGTGGCCGATTTGCTGAAGGTCCCAGACCGGTACACCGTAGCGATCGAGACCGCTCTGGGCGGGGCGATGCAGAACATCGTGGTGGACCGGGAGGAGGACGGCAAGGCCGTTATTCAGTATCTGAAGCGTCGAGACGGAGGGCGGGCCACCATCCTGCCCCTCAGCTCCATCCGACCGGGGAACCTTCGGGAGGAGCAGGCGCTGGCAGGAGAGCCCGGCTTTGTGGGGGTGGGCCACCGGCTGATCTCCTTCGATCCGGTCTATCAGAATGTCTTTTCCAACCTGTTGGGCCGGGTGGCTGTGATGGACAGCATGGACAACGCCATCTCCGCCGCCCGCAAGTATAAGTATTCCTTCCGCATCGTCACGCTGGACGGCCAGGTGCTCAACCCGGGCGGGTCCATGACAGGCGGATCGGCCAGCCGAAGCGCCGGCATTCTCAGCCGGGCCAACGAGCTGGAGAGACTGAGAGAACAGCTGTCCGGCATCCGTACCCGGGTGACGGAGGCGGCGAAGGCGGTGGCCGAGGCGGAGAGGGAGTCCACCGCCGCCAGCTACGAGCTGGAGGCCGCCCGGGACCAGCTGCGCACCTGGGAGGACACCATCCTCAAAGCGGAGGGCGAGCTGTCTCAGCGGCGCACAGTGACCGGTGAGCTGGAGCGCCAACAGTCGGGACAGCAGGAGGAGCTGGAGCAGCTGAAGAGACGGGCCGCTCAGATCGAGACCGACACCCAGACAGCCCGAGAGCGTATCCGGACTCTGGAGGGGGAGACCGCTGCCCTGAAAAGCGAGGCCGAGGGCAAGGCCCGAGGCCAGGCAGAAATTCAGGAGAGATCGGCCCGCATTACCCGGGAGGCGGCCGCCCTCACTGCCGCCCAAGCCGCCTTGGAGGCGGAGAGAGAAGCTACCCGGTCCGGCCTTTGTGAGCTGGAGGAGCTGAAGGCCGGTCTGGCCGGGGACCGGGATCAGAGCAGGGCCCTGATGGCCGATTATGAGAGAAAGAACCTGCGCCTGACCTGTGAGATTGACGAGAAGGAGGGTACGCTGACCGGGCTGCGCCAGGAAAACCAGAGACGCAACGAGGATATTGTCCGCTTGAACCAGGAGAAACTGAGTCTGGAGGGCCAGCGGGTGAAGGCCACCCGAGAGAGCCAGGCGCTGAACGAGGAGCTGCTGCGTACCGAGGGGGAGGTCTCCCGGCTGGAACAGCGGAAGGTGTCCGCCTCTATGGAGGAGAAGCAGCTGCTGGATAAGCTGTGGGAGAATTACAAGCTCAGCCACGAGGCCGCCCGGCAGCAGCGGGTGGAGATCGAGTCGGTCCAAAAGGCCAGCCGGCGCATTGCCGAGCTGAAACGGTCCATCTCCGGGCTGGGGAATGTGAACGTGGGAGCCATCGAGGAGTTCCAGCGGGTCAATGAGAGATACACCTACCTTACCGACCAGAGAGACGATGTGGACAAGGCAAAAAAAGAGCTGGAGGAGATTATCGCCGGAATCACCGACGAGATGAAGACCATTTTTCAGCGGGAGTTTGCCACCATTAACGAGGCCTTTGGCCAGACCTTTGTGGAGCTGTTTGGGGGCGGCAAGGCCACATTGGAGCTGGAGGACCCGGAGGATATCCTCAGCTGCGGCATCGAGATCAAAGTCCAGCCCCCGGGCAAGGCGCTGAAGATTATCACGCTTCTCTCCGGCGGGGAGAAAGCCTTTGTGGCCATCGCGCTGTACTTCGCCATTCTGAAGGTCCGCCCTACCCCCTTTGTGGTCATGGACGAGATCGAGGCCGCCCTGGACGACAGCAACGTGGTGCGCTTCGCCCACTATATGCGGAATATGTCGGATAAAACCCAGTTTATCGTCATCACCCACCGTCGGGGCACCATGGAAGAGGCCGACGTACTCTACGGCGTGACCATGCAGGAGCAGGGGGTGTCCCGCATGCTGACCATCAACCTCAACGACGTGGAAAAGGAATTGAACATCCGATAGCAGGGGCGGATATCATCCGCCCGCAAAATACCCATCCATGTTACAATAGAGGCGGGTGATACCCACCCCTACAGACCGGCCTGGGACAGCCCCCAGCCCAGGTATACCCCGGCGAAAAAGGAGGCCCGGTCCTGGAGGGCGGCGGTGAAGTTTTCCGCATCCTCCAGACGGTCAAAAAGCGCCCGGAATCCCGGATCGGGAACCCCTTCGCACTCCCGCCAGACCTCGGCCAGATGTGCTTCCCTCTCCATTCTCTCTGGCATTTGCCGGTAAATCTGGTATGATAGGTCTTGAAGCTCCGGGATGTTGTAGAGCATTTCTAAAATTTGAAAATTCATTTTTATATCGCTCATTTACGACGAAATTTTTCATAATTATACTACGAAAGAGACTGTCATGTCAAGGGGGAGGAGAACTTTTATGAGTCAATTTTCAAAGTCCTTGCGAGACATACGGATAAAGTCCGGAAAAAAGCAGCGGGAAGCTGCGGAATATTTGGGACTTAATATTCGAACGTATCAATATTATGAGGGCGGACAGAGCGAGCCAAATATTTCCACTTTAATCAAGCTGGCTGACTTCTTTATGGTCAGCCTGGACGAGCTGGTAGGCCGGGACTGGATCGGTCGCTAGCCCCGTCCAGCCCGCAGGCGGGACGGGAGAGTTGGGAGGAAAAAGCGTGGACGAAAAGGAAAAAAAGACGAGCGACTGGAAAATGATCATCGGGAGCATTGTGCTGATTGCAGTGCTGTTCACAGGGGTACAATTTGTATTCTGGTTTCTGGGGCAGGCCGTCCCACAGACTCATTTGAACGACACGCCCGCCGTCTCCGCCAGCCAGAGTGTCCCTGCGGGGAGACAGGACGGCGAGGAGGCCCCCAACTTCTGCGTCCACTGCGGCAAGGCGCTGCCGGACAGCTTTCAATGGGAGCAGTTCTGCCCCTGGTGCGGGGAGAAGGTGGAGCCATGAGTGGAAATTTGAACTGCCTGCGCTGCGGCGCGGAGATGGAGTTCATCGCCCGGGAAAAGATACAGCTGGGCCAGACCGGCTGGCTGCTGGGCGACCTGGGCAATCTGCTGGCCGGGGCGCTGGAGACGGCGATCTTTACCTGTCCCAAGTGCGGCAAGCTGGAATTTTTCCGGGGGGACTTCTTCGACGATGAGGGGGAGGAGCCAGGGAGGATTGCCCAGACCCGCTGTCCCCAATGCGGCGTCCTCTATGAGATGGATTACCCCAAATGTCCCCGGTGCGGGGCCAAGAACGAAAACTGGTAGGAGAGGAAACACCTATGGGCTTTTTTGACAAACTGAAAAAGATCAACATATTCTCCGGCTTCGGTTCGGAGATTACCGACGACTTCTACGACGAGCTGGAAGAGTCGCTGATTCTGGCGGACACCGGCATGGACGTGACCCTGGAGCTGGTGGAGCAGCTGCGTCGCCGGGTGAAAGCGGAGGGGGTCAAGACGATGGAGGGGGCCCGTGAGGTGATGGTGAACATCATTGCCGACGCCCTCAGCGCCGGAGACACCGCCCTGAATCTGTCCACCCGCCCCTCGGTGGTGCTGTTTATCGGGGTGAACGGGGTGGGTAAGACCACCACCATCGGCAAGATTGGCCATCAGCTCCGGGAGGGACGGAAAAAGGTTCTTTTCTGCGCCGCCGACACCTTCCGGGCCGCCGCCGCCGAGCAGCTTACCATCTGGGCGGACCGGGCGAGGGTGGACATCATCAAGCAACACGAGGGGGCCGACCCTGCCGCCGTGGTCTTCGACGCCATGTCCGCCGCCAAGGCCCGCGGCGCCGATGTGGTGCTGGTGGATACCGCCGGCCGGCTGCATAACAAGCAGAACCTGATGAATGAGCTGAACAAGATCTCCCGGGTGGTGGACCGTGAGCTGCCCGGCTGCGCCCGGGAGACCCTGCTGGTGCTGGATGCCACCACCGGCCAGAACGGCCTGATCCAGGCCCGGCAGTTCAAGGAGGCGGCGGGGATCACCGGCATCGTCCTTACCAAACTGGACGGCACCGCCAAGGGGGGCATCGCCATCGCCATCGCCAAAGAGCTGGGGGTCCCTGTGAAGTACGCCGGGGTGGGCGAGGGCATCGACGACTTGAAGCCCTTCGACGTCCAGGAGTTCGCCCAGGCGCTGATTTGAGAACGGCCTCGGTCGTCACGCCCTGCGCGGCCATTCCCGGGAAAAATTTAATGATTTATCCATAGACAGAAAGTGAAAATATGGTAGAATAAGGAGGAAGATTGTATGAAGCTGGTGCTGGCGAGCAAGAACCAGAAGAAGCTGGTGGAGATGAACGATATTTTATCCCATCTGGGGGTGGAGGTCTGTTCCGAGGCGGAGGCCGGAGTGGATGTCGACGTGGAGGAGACCGGGACCACCTTTGAGGAGAACTCGCTTCTCAAAGCCAAAGCCGTTATGGAGGCCAGCGGCCTGCCCGCCATTGCCGACGACTCGGGCCTGTGCGTGGACTGCCTCAACGGGGCCCCGGGGGTATACTCCGCCCGGTACGGCGGCGAGGGGCTGAGCGACGAGGAGCGCTACCGCATGCTGCTGGAGAACATGCGGGGGCAGATGACCCGAACGGCAAAATTTGTCAGCGTGATTACCTGCTGCTTTCCCAACGGCGACGTGCTGTCCGCCCGGGGGGAGTGCGCCGGCACCATCGCCTACGCCCCCATGGGCGAGGGCGGCTTCGGCTACGACCCGGTCTTTTTCGTCCCGGAGATGAAAAAGACCTTTGCCCAGCTCACCGCCGAGGAAAAAAACGCCATCTCCCATCGGGGGAAGGCGCTGGAGGCGTTTAAGGTGAAGCTGGAGGACTATTTGAATCATGTGTAGGGCGCGACGACCCGGCGCGCCTTATGGATTACGGCGTGCCCAGTGGTCACGCCCTACAAAATAACCGAAAAACGAGGATTTTTGCATGGAATTGACAAGCAAACAGCGGGCCCAGCTGCGCGGCCTGGCCAACGGCATCGACACCATTCTGATCGTGGGCAAGGACGGCATCGGGGACAACCTGGTCAAGCAGGCCAACGACGCCCTGGAGGCCCGTGAGCTCATCAAAGGCAAGGTGCTGGAGAACTCCCTTCTCTCCCCACGGGAGGCGGCGGAGGAGCTGGCCCCCCTCACCCGGAGCGAAGTGGTCCAGGTGATCGGAACAAAATTCGTGTTGTATCGTCCAAGCCATAAGAAGGACAAAAAGGATAAAATTGTATTGGTACAGGAGAAGAAACGGACGAAGGGTTAGGAAGAAAGCCTCCTGGCCAAAGGAAACTTTATGCGCGGACCTTTAAAATTTTCATTCTGAATAAGGCGGTGTCAGCGATGAAAATCGGAATTTATGGCGGGACCTTCAACCCGCCCCATCTGGGGCACCTGGCGGCGGCCCGGACGGCGGTGGACGTGCTGGGCCTGGATAAGCTGCTGGTGATTCCTGCGGCCATTCCTCCCCACAAGGAGCTGCCCGAGGGCACTCCGGTCTCTGAGAACCGGCTGGCAATGGCGGCCAAGCTGGCCGACGCTCTGCTGCTGCCCGGAGTGGTGGAGGTCTCCTCCATGGAGCTGGAGAGGGAGGGGAAGAGCTACACCTCCGACACCCTGGCGCAGCTGCGCCGACAGTACCCGGAGGCGGAGCTGTGGCTGCTTATGGGGACGGATATGTTCCTCACCCTGCACCTCTGGCACGAGCCGGAGAGGATTCTGGAGCTGGCGGGGGTGTGTGCCTTCGGGCGCACCGAACAGGACGGGGAGGCGCTTTTTGCCCCCCAGCGGGAACACCTGCAAAAGACCTGCCCCGGGGCGAAAATCACCACCATCACCCTGCCAGGGCTGGTGGATATCTCCTCCACCCGGCTGCGGGAGCTGTTGGCCAGGGGGGAGGGGGCGGACTATCTCCCCCCCTCGGTGTACGGATACATCCTGATGAACAGTCTCTACGGCACCCATGCCGATTTGAAGCATCTGGACATCCCCGAGCTGCGGGCCTGTTCCTACGCCATGGTGCAGGAAAAGCGGGTGCGCCACATCCGGGGTACCGAGGAGGAGGCGGTGCGCCTGGCCCGGCGCTGGGGCGCCGACGAGAACTGCGCCCGCCGGGCGGGCATTCTGCACGACTGCACCAAATACCTCACCGGAGAGGAGCACATTGCCATCTGCGAACAGTACGGCGTCCCCTTGGATGATCTGGAGAGAACCGCCCCCAAGCTGCTCCACTCCAAGACCGGGGCGTGTATGGCCCGGCATCTTTTTGGAGAACCTGATGAGGTGTATGAGGCTATTTTCTGGCACACCACCGCCAAGGCGGATATGACAGTTTTAGAGAAAATTTTGTACGTGGCCGACTACATGGAGCCCAACCGGGATTTTGACGGGGTGGAGAGGCTGCGCCGGCTGGCCTACCAGGACCTGGAAAAGGCCCTGCTTCTGGGGGTGGAGACCACCGTTCAGGAGATGAGGGACCGCGGTCTGCCTGTACACAAAAATACCCTCCAGGCCCAAGCCTGGCTGAGAGAACACGGAGTCACAACTGAAGGGTGAGACAAATGAGCGAGAATCAGAACCATCGGGGCAAGCGGGAGGCCCCGGGAACCGTCTTCCCGCCGGCGCTGTGGTGGCGGCAGCACAGGGCCTGGGTGGCCGGGCTGGACCGAAAGAGAAAAGTGCGCTATCGACTGTTCCAGGTACTGGTGGTGATTTCCATTTTGATCATTGCCGTGGCCCTGTTCCTGAACGCCTGGATCAGACTGCCAAAGGTGCCCGACCCGCCGGGGACAAACCTGACCCCAGGGGGCAGCACCTCCCAGCTCCAGCCGGGGCAGACGGGGGACGTATCCTACGAGGGGGCGGAGCTGCCCGATGTGGTCCGGAGCGGGCGCAAGGACGGATACTACACCTTCCTGCTGGTGGGTAAGGATACCACCAGCGGTCTGACCGATACCATGATGCTGGTCACCTACGACACCAAGGGGAAAACGGTCAACGCCATCAGTCTACTGCGGGATACGATGGTGAATACCTCCGGAAAGGGCGGAGGGCAGAAGCGGCTGAACGCTGTCTTCAACCGCAACCGGGGGGACAAAACGCTGAGTGAGAACGAGCGGCTCGAAAAGGGTATGACCGCCCTGAAAAAAGAGGTCAGCCGCCTCACCGGCATCTACCCGGACTTCTATGTTATGGTGGAGTGGGAGGCCATCGGCCGCCTGGTTGACGCCGTGGGAGGGGTGGAGTTTGAGGTCCCCTTCGACATGAACTATGACGACCCCTATCAGGACCTGCATATCCACCAGAAGAAGGGACTGCGGGTGTTGGACGGGCAGGACGCCATGGAGGTCATCCGTTTCCGGAAGAACAATGACAAAAGCATTCAACTGGGGGACGTGGGCCGCACAGAGATCCAGAGAGACTTTATGACCGCCGTGCTGAAGAAGTGTCTGACGCCGGAAATCTTGCTCAAGCTGCCCTCCCTGGCCCAGATTTTTACCGAAAATGTGGATACCGATTTGAACGTGGGCAACATTTTGGCTTTTGCTCAGCTGGCCATCGGGATGGACGTGGAGAACGGTGTGAAATTTGTCTCCATGCCCTGCTACGGGGTGATGTATGGCGGGGCGTCGCTGGTGTGCGTGCAGCAGGGCGATATGCTGGAGCTGCTTAACGACGGCCTGAACCCCTACCTGGACGACATCAAATCCAGCGATTTGCAGCTGATGTATAAGAAGTCCGGAGGCGGCTTTGGGGTAACGAACGGCACCCTGGCCGACCCGGCGGTGGCCAATCCTCCGGCCCCCAAGCCTGTGGAGTCCGACGATCCGGACGAGACCGACACCGATCCCGCCGACGACCCGGGAACAGCAACGGACCCGGGAACAGCAACGGACCCGGGGACAGCAACAGACCCGGGGACAGCAACAGACCCGGGGACAACAACGGACACAGGTACAGCAACAGACCCGGGTGCAGCAACGGATCCTGGTGCAGCAACAAACCCTGGTACAACAACAAACCCGGGCACGACCGTTGATCCCGGCCCGGCGGCTCCCCGCGGGACCGGTCCGGCGGATATTGGAAGCATCGATCCCAGCACCATTTTCCCGGACCCCTCTCCGGATATTCAGGGGGAGACGGACGAAGCCCAGGCAGCGGCCTGATAAAATAGAAAGGAGAGAACCGGATGGAATCTTATGAACTGGCGATCCTGCTGGCCAGGGCGCTGGACAGCAAAAAGGGCGGAGATATCAAGCTGCTGAAGACAGAGGGACTCACCACCCTGGCGGACTACTTTGTCATCTGCACCGCCACCTCCAATACCCAGGTGAAGGCCATATCCGACGCCTGTGAGGAGGCTGCGGAGAAAAACGGCGAGAGGGCCCATCACATCGAGGGCCACCGGGGCGGCACTTGGCTGCTTATGGATTTCTCCAGCGTGGTAGTCCACGTCTTTACCGACGAGGCCCGGAAGTTCTACGACCTGGAACGGCTGTGGGGCGACGCGGAAGAGATGGATATCTCCCAGATTATATCCTGTTTGCGGGAATGACCTTGGCCGCAGTGGTTTTAATACTAGCGGCGTTTTGGATATATACGGATTAATAACAGTGTTGTTTGACCTGTTAGATTTCGGGGCTTAAAAAACACAAAAACGCTTGATGCCGTAGGTGTTCAAACCTACGGCATCAAGCGTTTGTCAGGTAGTGTCAAGAATAATGCGCAAAATAGTTTGCAGGCTCTGGCAGAATAAAA
>CATONV010000035.1 GCA_951801655.1 uncultured Oscillospiraceae bacterium
ATGCTCCGGGTGGTGGACGAGTACTGGATGGACCACATCGACGCCATGACCGAGCTGCGCCAGGGCATCGGCCTGCGGGCCTACGCCCAGAACGACCCCGTGGTGGCCTATAAAGAGGAAGGCTACGAGATGTTTGAGAACATGGTGGCTGCCATCCAGGAGGAGACCCTGCGCCGGTTGTTCCTGGTCCGCCTGCGCCAGAACGAGGAGGTGCGCCGGGAGAGGGTGGCCAAGGTCACCGGCGAGAGCGGCTCCGGAGACGGCACCGTCCGCAAGCAGCCTGTCCGCAAGGTGGTCAAGATTGGCCGCAACGATCCCTGTCCCTGCGGCTCCGGCCTGAAGTGGAAAAAGTGTACTTGCCCCCAGTATCACCCGGATTTGAAGTAAAAAGTTCCCCTCTCCCGTCCGTGCGGCGGGGGAGGGGATTCGTTTATTGTGCGGCTGTTTGACATATGATCTCAAATGTGCTGCCGTCCGACATGGTGACCGTAAGCAGATTTTTTCTGTCCTCCATATTCAGATCGGTGATGTCCAGCTCGTCGGTCTCATTCAGCAGATCAAACAGCTTGTCCTTGAAGTAATTCAGTTCCATTATTACCACCGCTTTCAGTTTAATTTTGGTAAGTACCAAAGACAGTTTAGGACATATAGTCCAAAAAGTCAATAGGACAAATCGTCCTGCGGTATATTACCATTGGTGATGAGAATGAGACTGCGAATCAGGGACTTGCGTGAGGATGCAGACCTGACACAAAAGGAAGTGGCAGAATATCTGATGTGCGACCAGTCTCTTTATTCCAAGTATGAGCGCGGGGAGCGGGACCTGCCTCTGTTGGCAGCGGTAAGACTGGCGCAGTTTTATCATACAAGTGTGGATTACCTGGTGGGTCTGACGGATCGGAAGGCACCTATTAAATAACAGCGGCACGGGAAATCCCGCGCCGCTGCTCTATTATACCTAATTTGCTGCCCGCTTTAGCTTTTCCAAATCTCCAGATTGAATCAAATCAATATGAGCGGCGATTTGTTCCGGGGGCCAATCCCACCATTTCAGCTCAAGCAGTTGGTCGATCTCCGAATCGGAGAAGCGTTTTCGGATGGGCTTGGCGGGCATGCCGCCCACGATGGTGTAGGGGGGCACGTCCTTTGTGACCACCGCCCGGGCGGCGACAATGGCCCCGTCCCCGATGGTGACGCCGGCCAGCACCACCGCCTCGTAGCCGATCCACACATCGTTTCCGATCACAATATCCCCTTTGTTGTCCCAGGCCTCGGGGATACGGTCCACATCCAGCCCCCATTCCTCAAAGAGGACAGGGAAGATGTAGGTGGACAAAGACCGCTGGGTGTGGTTGGCGCTGTTGAACAGGAACTTTGCCCCGCAGGCAATGGAGACGAACTTGCCGATGACCAGCCGTTCATGGTTGACGGGGTAGTGGTAGAGAACGTTATTGCGCTGAAAGTCCCTGGGGTCGTGGACGAAATCGTCGTAAATGGTGTAATCTCCTACTGAGATGGAGGGATCGGTCACCACATTTTGTAGATAAACGGTGCTGTGTCCCTGGGAACGGGGATAGATTTTCCATTGCGGGATCATATTTAACCTCCAGATTTTATTTTAGTTGTCCATGATCCCGCTAAGGACAATGCATCGCTTCACGCATACCACCCCTTTCACATCCGGGTGCCTTTGTAGTTGCCCCGCCGGGCGGCGGCCCCGGCCTTGGGGCGGCGTTTGCGGCGGAAGAGGGGCAGCTTAAGGATAATAATGGCGGCCAGGAACAGCACCACAGCCAGAATAATACGGACCCCCTCATTCTGGAAGAACTCAATAAACTGCTGTTTCTTATACAGCAGCTCGGACCTCTCCACCGATGTGACGGCCACCAGGTCCAGCGTGCCGTAGACCTCGTCCCCGTAGTACAGGGTCATCGTGCCCATCACCTGCCCCGCCTCCACCGGGGCCTCCACCTCGTCGGCGAAGCGGGTGATTCGGGCCTCTATATCGTCCGGGTCCATGGACTTGGGCAGGGTACGGGTAATGGAGCCCTGGGGCTTCAGATTGACCTCGTCGGCCTGGCGGGACATGGTGACCTTCACTGTGGTCACCGGTTCGCTGTCCTTGGTGATGGTCACCCGCTGGAAGTTGTTGAAGCCGTACTCCAGCAGCCGCTTGCTCTCCCGGAACTGGCCCTGGCGCAACTCGGTGTCGCCGGGGACCTCCATGGGCCCGGAGCCCAGCAGGACGGAGATGAGAATCTCGTCCCCGTCCTCGGCGGCGGCGGCCAGGCAGCGGCCCGCCTCGTCGGTGTTGCCCGTTTTGCCGGCGATACACTTGTCATAGATGTACCCGCTGTACCGCCATGTGGAGACCAGGGCGTTGGTGTTGTACATCTCCCTGGGGCCGGACATGTCGGTGGCGTGGAGGGTGTATTTGGGGACCTTGGAGATCTCCAGGTAAGTGTCGTACTCCAGGGCGGCCTTCAGAATCAGGGCCAGGTCGTAGGCGGTGGAGTAGTGATTCTCGTTGTGGATGCCCACCGGGTTGGTAAAATGGGTGTTTTGACAGCCCAGCTCGGCGGCCTTTCGGTTCATGTGGTCTACAAAGTCCTCGATGGTACCGTCCACCGCCACGGCCAGCACGTTGCAGGCGTCGGCGTAAGAGGGAATGAGGGTCAGGTAGAGCAGCTCCTCCACGGTGAGCACCTCTCCCAGCTTGAGGTTGGCGTTGACGTAAGACTGGGTAACCCCCTGCATCCGGGTCTCCCCGGCGGCGATGGGGGTGCCCAGGGAGAGCTGGCCATACTCAATGGCCTCCAGCACCAGCAGGGCGGTCATGATCTTGGTGATGCTGGCAGGGTAGGCCTTCTCATAGGCTTTCATGTCGTACAGCACCTCGCCGTGGTTGGCGTCCAGCAGCACGGCGTGGGTGCAGAACAGGTCCAGGTCCTTCTGGCCTGGGGCGGCGGAGGCGGAAAACAGGGACAGCATGATGACAGTGCAAAGAAGCAAAGGCAGAAAACGATATTTTTTCATAGGAAATTCTCCGTATGTATGTTATAATGAAGCGGGTGCAGACAGTGTACCTCATGGATCGGAAAAACTCAATTAAGAACTTCTTAAATTTACAGTATGACAGCTTTGGTCCATTATAACAAAAGGCGGCCAAAACCGCAAGGGGGAGAGGAACATGGAAGGAAAATCCAGATTTGGACGGGTGGTTTTGGCGCTTCTGGCGGGCTTTACCCTGTTCTGCGCCGGCTGGTACCTGTCCAGGACCAGTTTCCCGGAGCCCTATCAGGTGATTACCACCCGGCGCCCCGCAGAGGAGGCGGCCGCCCTGCCGGAGAGGGAAGAGGGCGCCCGCCCGGACAGTCTTCTCCCCGGCGAGACCATTGACATGAACACTGCCGATGTCTACGACCTCCAGCGTCTGCCCGGGATTGGGGAGAAGCGGGCCCGGGACATCGTCGCCTATCGGGAGGAAAACGGCCCCTTTCAGACGCTGGACGAGCTGACCAATGTATCGGGCATTGGTCCGGTGATTTTAGAAAATTTGCGGGAATATGTAACCACAGGAAGTGAGTGAGGATCAAAATATGGCAAAAATATTAGTAGTGGACGACGAACAGGTGCTGGTCAAGGGCATCAAATTCAATCTGGAGCACGAGGGCTACCAGGTGGAGGTGGGCTGTGACGGCGAACAGGCGGTGGAGCTGGCCCGGGAAGGGGGCTTCGATCTGATTTTGCTGGATCTGATGATGCCTAGGATAGACGGCCTCCAGGCCTGTATGCGCATCCGGGAGTTCTCCAATGTTCCCATTATCATGCTGACGGCCAAGGGGGAGGACACGGACAAGATTATGGGCTTTGAGTGCGGGGCCGACGACTATATCACCAAGCCCTTTAATCTGCTGGAGCTGAAGGCGCGGGTCCGGGCCCTGCTGCGCCGGTCGGGATCCGCGGAGCAGGGAGGGGGCGGCAGACTGCTGGAGGCGGGCCACATCCGTCTGGACCCTGGCGGGCGGGCCGCCTGGCGGGACGGAGTGCCTGTGGAGCTCACCGCCAAGGAATTTGACCTGATGGAGCTGCTGCTGCGCAATCCGGGCCGGGTGTACAGCCG
This sequence comes from uncultured Oscillospiraceae bacterium, assembly GCA_951801655.1. Classification (GTDB taxonomy): domain Bacteria; phylum Bacillota; class Clostridia; order Oscillospirales; family Oscillospiraceae; genus Lawsonibacter. The sequence continues at coordinate 4,124 of CATONV010000035.1, forward strand.
GGAAAATCTGCTCAACGTGGTGTGGGGCTACGAGTATATCGGCGACTACCGCACGGTGGACGTCCATGTCCGCCGCCTGCGGGAGAAGCTGGAGCTGGACCCCGCCAACCCGGAATTTATCCGCACCAAATGGGGTGTGGGCTACTATCTGGCGAAGCTATGAACAACAAGAATAAGGTCCCCTTTTTTTCCTCTCTCCAGGTAAAGTATGCCCTGAGCTATCTGGTGATCTTCGCCGTGGTGCTGGTGCTGCTGAATACCTACCCGCTGTTGGCCTCTCAGGATCTGCTGTTTGCCTCCAAACGGGACTCTCTGAAAAGCCAGACGGCGGTGATGGCCTCGGCGCTGATGGAGCTGGAATCCCTGTCCGCCGAGCAGGTGGCCCGGGTGATGAATATGCTGGACAGCATGGGCCTGAAGCGCATCCTGGTCACCGATCCGGCGGGGCTGATTCTCTACGACAGCACCCGTCAGCCCGAGGAGGATCAGGCGCCGCCTGAGGAGGACGAATACCGCTATGCGTTGTACCAGGAGGTGGTATCCGCTCTGCGGGGAAACGACGTGTTTTATTCCTGGTACAACCACCAAGTGTTCACCTCCACCGCCGCTATGCCAATCGTCTACCGGGGGATGGTCATTGGGGCCATCTACATCCTGGAGGTGGACCAGGCCCAGGGGGAACTGCTGTACAGCCTGCAGCAGAACCTGCGCACCATCTCGCTGGTAATCGCCCTGGTCACGCTGATTATGTCGACCTTCTTTTCTAAGATGCTCACCGCCCGCATTGCGGCCCTGCTGCGCGCCATCCGAATTGTGGGCGAGGGAGAGTATGGCCACCGCCTCCAGCCTGTAGGGCGGGACGAGATGGCTGAGCTGGCCGGCGAGTTCAACCAGCTTACCGACCGGCTCCAGACCACTGAGGAGGTCCGCCGCCGCTTTGTCTCCGATGCCAGCCATGAGCTGAAGACGCCTCTGGCCTCCATCCGCCTGTTGGCCGACTCGATTTTGCAGACCGATGAGATGGACCCGGAGATGGTGCGGGACTTTGTGGGGGACATTGGCTCCGAAGCCGAGCGCCTTACCCGCATCACCGAGCATCTGCTGGCCCTGACCCGCCTGGACAGCCTGCCTGCTGGGGAACAGCACCCGGTAGATGTGGCCGAGGTGGCGGAGAAAACCGTCGCCCGTCTCCAGCCGGTGGCCGACGCGGCAGGTGTGAGGGTGGAGAAGAATTGGAAGACCGGATGTACCATCCTGTGTACTGAGGATGATCTGTCCCAGGTCTGTTTCAACCTGGTGGAAAACGCCATTAAATACAACTACAGCGGCGGAAAGGTCTTTGTATCGGTGGATCGGGATGGGGACCAGGTGCTGCTGGAGGTGGGGGACACCGGCGTGGGCATTCCGGAGGAGGACCTGCCCAAGGTGTTCAACCGCTTCTACCGGGTGGACAAAGCCCGTTCCCGGGCCGCCGGAGGCACTGGGCTGGGACTGTCTATTGTCCGGGACACGGTACGCCGCCACGGCGGCTGGGTCACCGCCCGGCCCCGGAGCCCGGAGGGCAGCCTGTTTACCGCAGGTTTTCCCCGCTATGTCCCCGAACAGGGCGGAAAGGGGGAGGCGCAGTGAGAAAGCGAAGATACGCCTCTTTTCTGCTGGCCGCAGTTCTCCTGCTGGCCGGCTGCGGCGGAGGGGAGAGGCAGACAGAGGGCCCTGTCCTCTGGTTCTGCGCTGACGGGGAGCACGGCCCCGCCCTGGCCCCTCAGCCCTACGAGGGGGAGACGACTGTGGAGGTCATGCTGTCCGCGCTGCTGGCCGGCCCCGCCGGAGAAGAGCTGCGCTCGCCCTTTCCAAGAGGGGTGACGGTGCGGCAGTGCGGCTGGGACGAGGAGAGACCAGGCGTACTTCTGGTGGACCTGTCTGAGCAGTACGGCGCCCTGGCGGACATTTCCCTCAGCCTGGCGGATTACTCCATTGTCCTTACCCTCTCTCAGGCGGAGGGGGTGGAGGGGGTGGAGATTACCGCCGGCGGGCGCAAAGTCAGCTACCGCAGCCACCAGCTGCTGTCCGCCGGAGAGGCGGTGCTGTGGGATGAGCTGGCAGACGCCGAATCGTAGGGGCGGATATCATCCGCCCGCATAGATTGGAAATTTGGCGTAATACAGCGGGCGGGTAATACCCGCCCATGTAAAAGGACTTGACAAATCCTGTATTTGTCTGTAATCTAAGGTCTATTCAAAGGAAAGAAGGCGTTCACTATGAGCGATTACAAGATGAGCACCAAGTGCGTCCAGAGCGGCTATACCCCCGGCAACGGCGAACCCCGGCAGATTCCCATTGTCCAGTCCACCACCTTTAAATACGCCACCAGCGAGGACATGGGTAAACTCTTCGATCTGGAGGCCAGCGGTTATTTCTATACCCGACTCCAGAATCCTACCAACGACATGGTGGCCGCCAAAATCTGCGACATGGAGGGGGGCGCAGCCGCCATGCTCACCTCCTCCGGCCAGGCGGCCAACTTCTACGCCATCTTCAATATTGCCAACTGCGGCGACCACGTGGTGGCCTCCTCCACCATCTACGGCGGCACCTACAACCTCTTCCACGTCACCATGCGCAAGATGGGCATTGACTTCACCTTTGTCTCCCCCGACTGCACCGAGGAGGAGCTGAACGCGGCGTTCCGGCCCAACACCAAGGCGGTGTTCGGCGAGACCATCGCCAACCCGGCCCTCACCGTGCTGGACATTGAAAAGTTTGCCAAGGCCGCCCATGCCCACGGCGTGCCCCTGGTGGTGGACAACACCTTCGCTACCCCTGTCAACTGCCGGCCCTTTGAGTGGGGGTGCGACATTGTCACCCACTCCACCACCAAGTATATGGACGGCCACGGCGCCGGGGTGGGGGGCTGTATTGTGGACAGCGGCAGATTTGACTGGCTGGCCCACGCGGACAAGTTCCCCGGCCTGTGTACCCCCGATGACAGCTACCACGGTATTACCTACGCTGAGAAGTTCGGGCAGGGAGGCGCCTTCATTACCAAGTGTACCGCGCAGCTCATGCGGGACTTCGGCTCTATCCAGTCCCCCCAGAACGCGTTTTTGCTGAATCTGGGCCTGGAGAGTCTCCACGTCCGCATGCCCCGCCACTGTGAAAACGCCTTGGCTATGGCCAAATTCCTGAAAAATCACCCCAAGATCAGTTTTGTTACCTACCCCGGTCTGGAGGGAGACAAATACTACGAGACGGCCCAAAAATATATGCCCAATGGCACCTGCGGGGTGGTGTCCTTCGGCTTCAAGGGCGGACGGTCCGCTGCCGAGACCTTTATGAAGCACCTGAAGTTGGCTGCCATCGAGACCCACGTGGCCGACGCCCGCACCTGCACCCTCCACCCCGCCTCCGCCACCCACCGGCAGATGAACGACCAGGAGCTGGAGGCCGCCGGCATTACCCCCGACCTGGTTCGCTTCTCCTGCGGGATTGAGGATGCCGCCGACCTGATTGCCGATGTGGAACAGGCCCTGGCCCAGGTGTAACGAGGTGTCGCTATGAAAAACGCTGGAACTGTGTTGATGTACGGCTGCTCCGGAGACCGCTTCTCCAAGCTGAAGCAGATTTTTGCCATGCTCCGTCTGCGGATGCGGATGGTGGAACCGGACCGCTATCACGTCCCGCTGGAAGAGCTGGCCCAGGGCAGAGGGGAGCCCGGCGAAAACGCCGAGGCCCTGCCCGAGCCCATGCTGGTCTTCTGCTATCTTCCCAAGGCCCTGCTGAATCAGGTGCTGGAGGTTATGCGAGTGGCCAAGCTGCCCCCCATCCCGCTGAAGGCGGTGCTGACTGAGACCAATCAGACGTGGGATACCATGCAGCTTTACCATGAGCTGCTTCAGGAGAGAGAGGCCATTGCCGCGCAAAAGACAGAAAAGTAGTAATGCGGGCCTGTTGGCCCGGGAAGTAAACGTTTTTGACAAGCCGCCTTCGGGCGGCTTTTTTTCAGTGCAGGCGGAACCTTTTCCCAAAAAATTCGTCCATAGGAATAGAAGCCTGAATGAGAAAGGAGAATTACCATGAAGCGAATCCTCTCGTTTGCCCTGGCCTGTGTGCTGCTGGCCGGCTGTTCCGGTCCGGGCGTGGCGGCTCAAAACGGAGAAGGTACGGATACCAGTGGAGGGAAGGAGGCTGTTCCTATGAGTTGCACCCTGTCTGAGCCGGTATACCCGGAATTTCCTCAGCAGCCCCGGATGCCGGACGAGGGCGACCGGGAGGCGCTGAAAGCCTATCTGGACGCCCTTGGCCAGTATCACGATGCCCTGGCCGCCCTCCGGGGGGACAACCCCGGTCTCACCGAGGAGTACTGGAAGGTGCTGAATGACTTCGCTGCCAAAAGCGTCCCCCTGGTTCTGGCGGGGCAGGAGGGGAAAAACGCCATTTACTCTCCGCTGTCCCTGTGGTCGGCCCTGGCCATGCTGACTCAGTGCGCCGACGGAGACAGCCGCCAGCAGGTGCTGAACGCCGTAGGCGCGGACAGCGTGGACACTCTCCAGGACCAGGCAGAGAACATCTGGCGGGCGCTGTACGCCGACGACGGGATAAGCTCGCTGATTCTGGCCAACTCCATCTGGCTCAACAGCAATATGCAGGGGACCTACGTCCAGGACACCCTGGACATCCTGGCCGGGAAGTACTACGCCGGGGCCTACTCCGTCCCTATGGGGACGAGAGAGGCCGACGCCGCCGTCACCCAGTGGGTGAATGAGCAGACCAAGGGCCTCATTGGCGGGGAGCAGCCCGTGGTCCGGACCGATGTGGACACCCTGGCCCTGCTGGTGTCCTCCCTGTATTACAAGGCCGCCTGGCAGGATGAGTTCAACACTGACCAGACGGAAGAGGATATCTTTACCGACGCCGCCGGAGCCGAGACCCGGGTGGACTTTATGCACAAGACCGAGGACGCCAATTTTATCCGTCGGGACGGCTATCAGGCCGCCCGGCTGGCCACCCACCTGGGGGAGATGGTCTTTGTGCTGCCCGACGAGGGGGTGAATCCCGAGACTCTGCTGGGGGAGCCCGAGTTTTTCTCCCGCCTGGAGTTCTACGGGGACGCCGCCCGCTGGGGGGAAGTGCAGTGGTCGGTGCCCAAGTTTGACGTGGACTCTAATCTGGACCTGATGGACGCCCTGAAAACCATGGGCATCACCGACCTGCCCGACCCGGACAGGGCAGACCTGTCCGCCCTCACCGACCTGGACGCCTTCCTGTCCGACGCCAGGCAGCTCTCCCGGGTGAAGGTGGACGAGGAGGGGGTGGAGGCTGCCGCCGTCACCATCCTGATGGTGAGAGAGACCAGTCTGCCGCCCCAGCCTACCGAGGTCTGCGTCATGGACCTGGACCGGCCTTTCCTCTTTGTCGTCCGCACCCAGGATGTGCCGCTGTTCATTGGGATTGTAAACCAGATATAAAAAATGTAGGGGCCGCTGAGAGCGGCGGCCCACCATTTACAACCACATTGTTTAAAACGGGTTGCCGAGGGCGGCGCCCCCTACAGAACACCCCCGCAAACCAAAAGCGGTTTGCGGGGGTGCTTTTTGCTCACTTTATGATCATTTCCTTCACTTCGTCCCCCAGCAGGGCGGCGAACTGGTCCAGGGTCATGGCCCCCAGGTCCTCGCCGGAGCGGTGCCGGACGGAGACGGTTCCGTTTTCCATGTCCCGGTCGCCTACCACCAGCATGTAGGGGATTTTTTCCAGGGTAGCCTCCCGGATCTTTTTGCCGATCTTCTCGTTGCGGCCGTCCACCTCAACGCGGAAGCCCTGCTCGTCCAGCCGGGCGGAGATTTTCTCAGCGTATTCCCCGGCCCGGTCGGTGACGGGCAGCACCTTCACCTGGACGGGGGCCAGCCAGGCGGGGAAGGCCCCGGCGAAGTGCTCGGTAATCACGCCGATAAACCTCTCGATGGACCCCAGCACCACCCGGTGGATCATGACGGGGCGGTGTTTCTCGCCGTCCTCGCCGGTGTACTCCAGCTGGAACCGCTCGGGCAGCTGGCTGTCCAGCTGAATGGTGCCGCACTGCCAGGTCCGGCCCAGGGAGTCGGCCAGATGGAAGTCCAGCTTGGGGCCGTAGAAGGCGCCGTCTCCCTCGTTGATGACAAAGTCCTTGCCCATGTCGGTGATGGCGGCCTTGAGGATGTCCTGGTTTTTCTCCCACTCCTCCACGGTGCCGATGTGGTCCTCGGGCATAGTGGAGAGCTCAATGGTGTAGCTGAGGCCGAAGGTGGAATAGACCTCGTCGAAGAGGCGCACCGTCTCCTGGATGACGTCCTGCATCTGCTCCCGGGTCATGAAGACATGGGCGTCGTCCTGATTGAAGCAGCGCACCCGGAACAGACCGTGGAGGGCGCCGGACAGCTCGTGGCGGTGGACCAGGCCGATCTCGCCTACCCGCAGGGGCAGCTCCCGGTAGGAGTGGGGCTCGCTGGCGTAGACCAGCATGCCGCCGGGGCAGTTCATGGGCTTGACGGCGAAGTCCACATCGTCGATGACGGTGGTATACATGTTGTTCTTGTAGTGGTCCCAGTGGCCGGAGCGTTCCCACAGCTGCCGGTTGAGCATAATGGGGGTGGAAATCTCCACATAGCCGTATTTCTTGTGGACCTTGCGCCAGTAATCCAGAAGGGTGTTTTTCAGCACCATCCCCTTGGGCAGGAAGAAGGGGAAGCCGGGGCCCTCGTCCCGGAGCATGAACAGGCCCAGCTCCTTGCCCAGCCGGCGGTGGTCCCGCTTCTTGGCCTCCTCAATCTTGGCCAGGTACTCGTCCAGCTCGTCCTTCTTGGGGAAGGCCATGCCGTAGATGCGCTGGAGGGTCTGGCGGCTGGAGTCCCCCCGCCAGTAGGCGGCGTTGCAGGCGGTGAGCTTGATGGCGTTGCCCTTGATCCGCCCGGTGGAGTCCAGGTGGGGGCCGGCGCACAGGTCGGTGAACTCCCCCTGCTTGTAGAAGGAGATGACCTCGTCCTCGGGCAGGTCGTGGATGAGCTCAACCTTGAAGGACTCGCCCTTTTCCTCCATAAGCTTCAGTGCCTCGGGGCGGGGCAGCTCAAACCTCTCCAGCTTCAGCTTTTCCTTGCAGATCTTCCGCATTTCACTCTCGATCTGCTCCAGGTGCTCGGGGGTGAAGGCGAAGGGCGCGTCCATGTCGTAGTACCAGCCCTCGTCAATGGAGGGGCCGATGGCCAGTTTGACCTCGGGCCACAGCCGCTTGACCGCCTGGGCCATCACGTGGGAGCAGGTGTGCCAGTAGGTGGCGCGGTACTCGGGGTTTTCAAAAGTATACAGATTTTCTTCGGACATTGAAATTACCTCCATGTGTTTTCTGCGGGGCGGGGCGACCTCGGCCCGCCTCTCTGCTGGGAACAGGCGCCCTCTGGACGGCGCGCCGGGGGCGTCGCGCCCTGCAAAGGGACACCGGAAAATTTCGGGGCAAAACAAAACGCCTCACCCCTGAGAAAATTCAGGGGTGAGACGGTAACATCCCACGGTTCCACCCTGCTTACGGCTCTGGCCGTCGCTCGTGTCCTCGGTAACGGGAGGTCCCGGCCCGGTCGTCCCGGACGGCTCCGGAGTGGTACTGGCCGGCTTCCCCACAGGGCGCTTTCACCACAGGACGCCCCTCTCTGCGTGCTTTTGCAGGCCGCTTCTCCATCAAAGCCATTTTAACAGTGACATAATATCACCGGCTGGGAGAAATGTCAAGAGGGATGTGCCGCCTTACAGCCGGAGTACAATCCGGTACATCATGACGAAGTGGGCCACACTGCCCAGGAGGATAAACACGTGGAAGATTTCGTGGCAGCCAAAGCGGGGATTATTCCGTCCGGGCCACTTGACGGCGTAGAGTACGCCGCCCACCGTGTACAGCAGTCCGCCGGCCAACAGCCAGAAGAAACCCTCGCCGGGCAGGACACGGTAAATGGGGACAATGGCAAAAATAGCCAGCCAGCCCATGAAGAGGTAGATGGCGCTGGTAAGCCACCGGGGAATGGACAGCTTGGCGATGGTGAGAACGCTGCCGGCGGCGGCCAGGATCCACACGGCGGCAACCAGGGGGATGCCGCCCTCGTCCCGCAGGGCGGTGAGGCACAGCGGGGTGTAGCTGCCGGCGATGAGCAGGTAGATGGAGCAGTGATCATATTTCCGCAAAGCCAGCCGTCCGGGGACGGAGACGCTGAGACAGTGATACAGGGTGCTGGCGGTGTAGAGGCAGATCATGGACAGGCCATAGACGGAAAACAGCCCGAACAGCAGCCATTTGTCCAGGGCCGCGGACCGAATCAGCAGAGCTGTGGTGCCGGCCAGGGCCAGAACGGCGCCTGCGCCGTGGGTAATGGCCGACCAGGGCCGCAGGCCGTCGTAGGGGTCGCGGACCTCGCTTTGCCGGCGGGGCCGGGGAACGGCGGCGGGGGGGAGGATGGGGTTGGCAGCTATGGTATGGGCGCGCATAGGACACACTCCTTTCCAGAGGGACGTCGGCGTTAATATTCTTCTATAGCATTCTTCAAAAATCGCAGCACCTGTGGGGAGGTATACCATCCGCCCGCACAATCATGCAGGGTATGTCGTGATCGCGGGCGTGTCATACCTGTCCCTACAGGTTTCTGTCAGCAATTCTGCACATTGCTATCAATGACAGTATATCCTATCCTGCGGAAAATATCAATATGAAATATGACCAAACATAATATTGAAAATTATATTTAAGAAAAAAGACAAAAAAACGGTCCGGAGCAAACACTCCGGACCGCTGAAATTATACCTCGTCTGTGTTGAGGTCGAAGGAGGTGCTGTCCGCTGTCATCTCAGAGGGCTGGACCTCATAGGGGCGCTCGGGGGGAACCAGCATTTTGCTGCTGCCGTCCAGCCGCCCGTTTTCCACCACCAGGGAACAGGTGGACACGTCGCCGTGAATACTGCCCGTGCGCTCCAGACACAGGTGGTCCCGGGCGGTGATGCTGCCCTGAACCTCGCCGGCCACCCGCACCGAGTCGGCGGTAATGGGGCCCTGGACAAATCCGGTGGTGGTGACGGTGACCGAGCCCTTCAGCTTGATCTCGCCCTCCAGCCGGCCCTCGATTTGAACAATGCCTTCGCCCTGGACTACGCCGGTAAAGGTGATTCCCTTGGCAATGATGGTGTTGTCCTGAGGCTTGGGCAGGGGGGGAAGGGAATCAAACGCATCCTCGAAGGCCTCTTCCTCGAAAGCGGGGCCGGCGGAAGGTTCCGGCCTGGTTGATCCTCCGAAAAAACCCATAATTGATCGCTCCTTACTTTAAATTATCAGTGTGCCGGCTTGGCGCCGGAGGCTGTTTGAGACTTCTTTAGAATTATAACAAACTTTATCAAGGTGCGCAAGTGGAAAAACGCTGAAATACCGGGTTTCCCGGCTCGAAATAAAAAGCGGTGACAAATTGAAAAAAAGGCGTATAATGGAGACGGTATTATTTAGTATAAGGAGGATCGAACCATGCCGAAAACCCCGCCTGCCGTGGAGAGAGCCGCCCAGCCGGCCCTCCCCCGCGCCATTCACCTGGTTCCGCTGGACCACATCGCCGGCTTTGATGTCCGCCCCGGCTTCTACGACAGCAACGGCGCCACCGCCATTCCCGGCGGCGTCAACTTTACCGTCCACTCCCACGGGGCCACCTCCATTGAGCTTCTCCTCTTCCATCGGGAACAGGACGAGCCCTTCGCAGTACTCCCCTTCCCCCAGCACTACCGCATTGGCAATGTGTACTCCATGATCGTGTTCAAGCTGAATATTGAGGAATTTGAGTACGCCTATCGGGTGGACGGCCCCTACGATCCTCAGAAGGGACTTGTCTTCGACCGGAGTAAATATCTGCTGGACCCCTACGCCAAGGCGGTTACCGGTCAAAGTCAGTGGGGGGCCAAGGCCCCCTTTGGCCAGCACTACAAGGCCCGGGTGGTGAAGGACGACTTCGACTGGGCGGACATGGCCCAGCCCCTTATTCCAATGGAGGATCTGATTATCTATGAGCTTCATGTCCGGGGCTTTACCCGGGACCCCTCCTCCGGCGTGGTCCACCCCGGCACCTTCGCGGGCATTATGGAGAAGCTGGATTATCTGGAGGAGCTGGGAGTCAATGCCATCGAGCTGATGCCCATTTTTGAGTTTGACGAGATGCAGGACTACCGGGAGGTGGACGGGAACACCCTGTATAACTACTGGGGCTACAGCACGGTCAGCTTTTTCGCGCCCAACACCAGCTACACCGCCTCCACCGAGTATAACCGAGAGGGAAACGAGCTGAAACAGCTCATTCAGGCATGCAACCAGCGGGGGATCGAGGTCTATCTGGACGTGGTCTTCAACCACACCGCTGAGGGCAATGAGAAGGGGCCCTTCTTCTCCTTTAAGGGCTTTGACAACAATATTTACTACCTGCTTACTCCCAACGGCCAGTACTACAACTTCTCCGGCTGCGGCAACACCATGAACTGCAACCACCCCATCGTCCGGCAGATGATCCTGGACTGCCTGCGCTACTGGGTGACCACCTACCGCATTGACGGCTTCCGCTTTGATCTGGCCTCCATCCTGGGCCGCAGCGAGGACGGTTCCCCCATGGGGGCGCCTCCTCTTCTCCAGGCCCTGGCCTTCGACCCCATCCTGGGCGACGTTAAGCTGATTGCCGAGGCGTGGGACGCCGGCGGACTCTATCAGGTAGGCACCTTCCCCTCCTGGAACCGCTGGGCGGAATGGAACGGCCGCTATCGGGACGACATGCGCCGCTACCTCAAGGGGGATACGGGCTGCGCCCAGTGGGTGGCCCAGCGCATCATCGGCTCCCAGGACATCTACGGCAGTCAAGGCCGAACCAACGCCTCGGTGAATTTTGTCACCTGTCACGACGGCTTTACCCTGTGGGACCTGTACTGCTACAACGACAAGCACAACCTGGCCAACGGCTGGAACAACACCGACGGCGCCAACGACAACAACAGCTGGAACTGCGGCACGGAGGGGGAGAGTGATGACCCGGAGATCAACTCTCTGCGCAAACGGATGTGCCGCAACGCATTTGCCCTGCTCATGTGCTCCCGGGGGACCCCCATGTTCTTGGCCGGAGACGAGTTCTGCAACACCCAGTTCGGCAACAATAACGCCTACTGTCAGGACAACATCATCTCCTGGCTGGACTGGAGACGGCTGGAGCAAAACCGGGACATGTTCGACTTCTTCCGGTTTATGATCCGCTTCCGCAAGGAGTACCGGGTCCTCCGGATTCAAACTGAAAACGGCTCCTGTGGCTTTCCGGACGTCAGCTTCCACGGGGTGGAGCCCTGGCGGGACCAGCCGTTTGCCGGACATGACCGGTATGTGGGAGTCATGTTCGCGGGCTGGGAGAGGGACACCGGCACCCAGGTGGTCTATGTGGCCTCCAACGCCTGGTGGGAGGACCTGACCGTCACCCTTCCCCAGCTGCCCGCCTCCATGTACTGGGTCAAAGCAGTGGACACCTGGGAGGCCCAACAGTCTGAGGCCCCCGTCAATGGCCTCCAGGTCAATGTTCGAGGGCGAAGCGTCATGGTGTTTGTGGCGAAATAGGCCCCATCCCTCCCCGCCAGAAATGTGTAATGAAAGCAGCAAAGCCGGCCCCGGGGAACGGGGCCGGCTTTGCTGTGGGGAAGACCGGTCAAAAGCGCATAATTTCACTGCGGATATCCTGAGAGATGGACTCCACCAGACCGAAGTCCACATGGGGGTTGTAGACGGCCTCCAGCTTGTCGTGCATGGCCTTGGCCTGAGACAGGGAGAGAACCGCCTCCTCCACCAGCGCGGCGGATACCTTTTTGGCAAACCGAAGCCGGGGGCGGCTGCACCGCAGGACCTCGCGGTCTGCCGCCGTATCCAGCCGAATGCGGCGGTAGGGCTTGCCCGGAAAGGGCAGCGCAGTGGTAGAGGTGACAAAGGCCAGTTCCGCCTGGGGGATGAGGAGATGGGCCAGCCGGTCAGGTGCCATGGGGTCGGGGCAGGCCACCACATCCAGGCCGGCCGCTGTTACTCCGGCCAGCAGGTGGATGAGAAGCTCGTGGGCGAGGGAACAGGGGTCCGTCAGCACGTAGACGCGGCTGCAGCGGGTGAGGACGGTGTCATACAGGCACATGGGGCCCTGGTGGGTGATCGCCCCCAGAAAACGTTGCTTTACCTGTCCGGGCCTCTCGGCCCGCCGCCGCGGAATTTCCCGGACCAGGATGCCCCGGGCCCGCTTGGCCAGCTTGTGAGACAGGCTGTCGGTGAGCAGGACGGAACGCTGGTCCTCCAAAATCTCCGCCGCCGCGCCAAGACAGCGGTAGGCCCGCTGGTAACAGCCCTTGTAGCCCTTCATACAGTCAATAATTTCCTGCCGCAGCGGCCAGAGAGACTCCTTGTCGTAGCAGTCCCCCATGTTGACATATCGCTCCACTGCCCCGGGATATTTCGGCTCCACCACGTGGGGCGCGGTGCCGTAAGGACACTTTTAGGGACAAGCTATTTGAAGATATGGCGTAACTGTTCAACTTTTACAACCAAATAGAGAGAGCTAAAAACACTTTATGACTTGATCCAAATCCGATACATTTCACGGATGACGGTGTTACTGGTACACCCCCTATTTTATATAATTTTGTAAAAATGCGTCACTCATCTCAAGTGCAGATGGGTGACGCGTTTCTATAAAAAATTTAAAACGGAGGAATAAGTTATGACTATTCTTGAATCAGGCTTGCGGGTAATTCTTCAGGAACACAGCAAAGATTTTACAGACTCCCTTCTTGCCAGAGGTATCGACGTAGAAAAACAGCACTGGGAACATGAGGCTGTGGAGTACAACGCAAAAGTGGGGGCAGAAATTCTTGCAATTTACGCACAGCAAGAAGGTACCCAGTATTTGCGCACTATCCTGGATGGTCTCCAGAAGAAAGATTATTTTTCCACAATGGCCTATATCTGTATCATGTCAGAATGTAGCCATCGGTTGCCACCCTATTGGATCATTCAACACGCGATTGATGAGAGGCTGCTGGAGGAATACTGTTCCTGCCTGGAAGAAATGTTACCTGCTTATATGGCTATGCTGCCCGCTGATAAGGAATACAGCGTTTAGTCTTCCCTATCTGTAAAATATTCCCATAAAGTTCCGCTTTGTTTTCGCTCGGGAATACTTGGATCAAAGTGGGGCGGAGTAGGTTTAAAAATGTATAGCAATTTGGAAATAGGCCTAAAACAACTATGACGAAAGCATGTTTTCTCTGCTCTCATCATAGTTATTTTTATAAACTTTATAAGGAGGCGATTCCGTGCGGATATGGGTTTATGGAGACTGCCCGGAGCAGATTCAAAGTATGATGGAGAAAAATGTCAGCTCTAGTGACACTGTGGTTGGGACTTCTGTCCGGGCGGAAATAGGGGCTGCCTTTCCTCAGAGCGGTTTAACACCGGCCGTATCTGCCGCAATACGGGGGGAATTTGACCTGCTGCTCATCCCTGCATTTGGGCTTCTAGGGGACAAAACCAAAGCGGATCAAATGATAGGTCTGTTTCAAAGCTATGGTGTCTTGGTCAGATCCGTTTCCAGCAATGGAATCAACAGTTCCTGATATCCGGCGCGGTTGAATTGCTTGATGGCCTCCGCAGAGGTTTCCAGGGCTGTTCCAACGCAGCCCTGCAGCAATGAGCGGCTGGCTTCACTCAGCGGTATATCAGAGCGGCACAGGTCGTAGTCGTCGGGAGTCATATGCCACGGCCTAAGCAGCTCTGGATATCGGCCACGTAGCTGTGACGCGATGGACAGGCCCTTCCCGTCAAAATCCCCGGAATAGAACAGCGTCGTACCCTCCGCCGCCAGAAGATCCAGCAGCCGCAGTGCCGCCACCGAGGGCTGGCCGGAGGTGCAAATTAGCGGGGAATGAAATTGATTGGAGCGGTCACACAGCTGGGTGAACACCATCTCATTTTCCACAATATAGGCCCGCCCCGACAGGCTGCGGGCACCGGTCAGGCTGGACAGGCTGGAGAGGGACAGAGTACATATTTCACGGGCCTGACGGAGCAAACGGTAAGCGGGATGTTCCCTTGTTCCTGTATGGAGGACAAGTCCCACCTGCGTCACCAGGCTGGAGATACTGTCGCATAAAATCCCGTTTTCATAGTATAAGCTGTCCCGCTGCTCCGCGTTTGCTGGTGCTTCCAAGTCGGAGCGGAAGGCCAGCAGATACAGAAACAGCTTGCCGCACAGAGTTCCGCTGTCCAAGGCGTGAGGGTCAGAGGTGGCCTGAGCACTGAGAACTGCCAAGCGGATCGTGCCCTTTGTACGCCGCGTCAGCAGCTCCAGGCCCCGGCAGGCCTGCAGCAGTGCACGTCTTGTCCCATCCGGGTCTTTTGCCGCCTCCCGGCGGATCAGTTGATATCCACCGCACTGTGGTTCCCTTAACGCTTGAAGCCATCGGCGACAGGTATCGCTGTCTGTTTCCTCCAATGCCTGTGTAAGCATGGCAGAAAAACGGCTATTTTCCTCTTCATGCAGCTCAGTTTTAGTTCTGATTTCTGTATCAAAGTAAGCCTCCAGGACTTCTTTTAGGGAGAGTTTCCCAAAACGGAGCTCCTGAAGGGCAGCCTCAAACTGTGCCGCCTGGAACCGTAGCGGCGGGGAGAAGGGACGGCCAAAGATGCTTCGGGCGGCGTCGCACTCCTCTCGGGTGGCATCGTCCAGCCGAATGGTCCCCGCCGGACGGCCGTAACTTTGATATTTTTTCAGCAGCTGGGACAGAATGCGCCGGTATCCGGGGCGGGACTGAAAATAGGCTGCGCAGGCCCTGGCATGTTCGTTCATAGACTGTCCTCCAGGGTCCTCTGCCTGCCGTTCCAGTGATAGCGCAGGATGGTGACCACCGAGGCACCGGGCGGATGGTGCATCTCGGCGATGTCCAGGTCGGCCACACAGGCGTAGCAGCCCCACAGGGCCTGGGAGTTTATGATGTAGTCAAAATCCAGAATCCCCATCAGCTCAAACATGGCGCTGATATTCTGGTCGTCCACGCCGGCAAAGGCCTCGTCCAAGGCAAGGATCTGCGGACAGGATGCCCCTCCCTTCTGATACTGGGCTGAGACGGAGGCGAAAAGAGGTACATACATGGCCATCGCCTTTTCTCCTCCGCTGAACTTGTTGAAGGCCCGGTCGGAGAGCTCCTTTTTCCCGTCTGCTCCCCGCTGATAGAACAGGCGGAACTCATACCAGCTCCGGTAGTCCAGCACCGATCGGATCAGATCGGCGTAGTTGACCGACAGTCCCTGGACATGGGCCTCCTCCCGGGCACGTTTGACCTTACTTCGGAAATGAGAAGATACTTTCTGGCTGTCCTCCGGCGTGAGCAGAGCCCGGTCCTTGTTCAGCAGGGTGACCAGATGAGCGGTGTCCAGTTCCCCGTCCCCCTCCGACTTCTTCTCCTTCCAGTCCAGGCTGAAGGTCAGTCCCATGGAGGTGGTCAGGGTGGCCATTAAAGCGGTCATATCCCGGACCCACCGGCCGCTCTCCTCGATGCGGGCGCGCAGCTTATGACTGATGGTCTCGGTCAGGATGTTTTCAAACAGCTCTCGGTCCCGATCCTCCAGAATGCTTCCGGTGGAGTCAATGTCGCTCTGGAGGGACTGGATAAAATCATAGAGGGAGAGCTCTTTCCCACCCTTTTTCAGCAGAATACACAGGCGCTGCCTGAGGTGGGCGGGTTGGTTGGGTGCGTCAAAGACCAGTTTGATCTCAGGGTGATAGTCCAGCAGGCTGTTATTGGAGCGCTGGTAATTGCTACGCAGGGCGTCCGCCATATGCTCCGGCGTATACTTCCGATCGGCGGGCTGGACCTTGCTGGCCGCCTGCCGGGCACGCTCCTCCAAATCAAGACTTTCATCCGGTCCGGAGAAGCCAAGCTCCAGGTCCTCCAGGAGGTAGCGCTCCAGGTCTTGCTCCTCGATCGTGGCGTTCAACAGATTTTCCTTTCGCCGGGCAATGGTTTCACTGGAGCTTTTCAATTCCGCCGTCAGGCTGGCGCACGCCTCGCCTGCTTCCCGGTTTTCCCGGTCCTGGAGCTCGATCTCCCGGTCTAGTTCCGCTAGCCGGCGGGCACGGGCCTGATTTTCCGGCCGGTCAAGATAGGCTTGCAGCTCTTCAGCGGCCGACCGGCTGACTTGCAGGGAACTGCGGACGATGTCGTTGGTCTTTCTCTGGTCCGCCGCCTGGTCCCGCTGTTCGTCAATGGTGTCCTGCTCCTGTTCCTTGGAGCGGGCCGCGTAGTCCAGCTGCTGTCGGCTGCGCTCCAGGTCGGTCAGGGTGTCCTGATATTCCCCGGCAGCCTCCCGAGCCTCCTCATAGCTCAATACCGTCCGCTGATAGGGCAGGCCGGTGCTGAGGGTGAGGCTCTTTTCCTCCAGGGCGGACAAGGCTTGTTTTGCCGCTTGCTCGGCAGCCAGCTTTTGCTGCTGCTCCTCCTCAGCCTGCCGCAGTTCCCGGCGAGCCTGGTCCAGCAGCGCAATGGCCTGGTCAAGTTCTTCGGCGGCCGGCATCCCGGCGCGCTCCACCTCCAGCTGTTCCAGCTGCCTGGTGCGGTCTGAGACTTCGGCCTGTGCGGACTGCACCTTCCTGGCCAGCTGCTCCAGCCGCTCCTCCAGGCTGTGGATCTGCCGCTGACGGTTGGCCTCCCGGGCAGCGGCGCCTACAAATCCGGCAGGGGCCTCGGCGTGGCTGCGGCCCCGGATCATACCGCAGCGGAACCGGCCGCCGGGGAGAAGCGCCGTTTCGGCGTTGGGATCGGAGCGGGAGATAGACTGCAGACAGGCGGCGGCCTCCTTGGGGAAACGGCCTGTGGCGTCTGGGATCAGACTGAGAACAGGCTGTTCTGCGACGGGTCCTGGGATCAAAAAGCGGTCCGGATATTCCTCCAGCAGTTCTCTGATTTCTGGCAGATGTTCTTCCGGGACCACCAGGGCGTCCAGTAGACCGGCATCGGTGAGCTGGGCCTCCAGAAGATCGCGCTCCTCCTGGGGAAGACCAGGGGCGAAGTCTACCAGTTCATAGAGGGGTGCGCAGGGGATGCCCCGCAGCATCAACTGGAGGCGAGCCGCCTGGGTCGAATCCCGGCGGGGCGGGACAGGCTCAGGCTGAGCTCTGAGCCGGGCAAGCTCCCGTTCCTGCTCCCGCTGTTCCTCCAGCAGGGCGTTCAAGGTGGTCTCCTCTTGCAGCAGCTGCCTCTGAAGGGCAGACTCACAGGTGCGGTTGCACTCGTCAATCTGATTGCGGATAGGGCTCCAGTCTGCCGGGACGTGGTAAGCGGTCAGAGTCCGCCGGACCTCCAGCCAAAGATTCTGGGGGATGTCCAGCTGTGTATTCTGATCCCGCCAGCGGGTGAAGGACTCCAGCAGCTTGTCCCGTTCGTCCTGCTCCTGATTTTGGGCGTCCCGAAGGATAATCTGTGCCTCCCTTGCGGTGCTGTCGGCCTGGTCCAGGGCCTGACAGGCGCTGTCATAGACGGCTCTGGCCTCCTCCACCCTTTGCAGGGTGCGCAGGACGTCTTCAATCTGCTGCCTCCGCTGCCGGAGCGCGGCAAGAATGGGCCGCTGATCCGTCTCTGGCCGCTCCCCCTGGAGGCTGCGGACATAGCGGTCGTGCTCCTGCCCCAAGGCCAGAAGACCGTTCTCATCGTTCAGTTCCCGAAGAAGCTGGCGCACCTCGGCCCGTGCGCTGTCGCAGTCCTGGGTCAACGTCCGCAGACGGACCTCCCGCCGGGAAATTCCCTCCTCCAGCTTCCGGAGCTGGCTTTCCCCCTGCTCCAGATGTTCCGCCTGTCTGGCGCAGCGCTCCTGCTCCTGTTTCAGCTGGGCGCCCTTAGCGGACAGGTCGTCGCCCCCCATGGCCGCCTGCTGGGCCTTGGCCTGGGCCAGCAAGGTGCCCGACTGCTGTCTCCGCTCTGACTGTTCGTTCAGCTGCCGTTCCAGGTCGTTGCGGAGGGATTCTGCGTCCCGGAGCTGGTTGCGCAGGCGCTGGGTGGTCCCTCGGGCATCCAGATATGCCTGGCCCTTGCGGCCTAGAATGTACTGATTGTACCGGTTATATTCGTTACGGATAATTCTTGCGTTCTGCATAGCTGCCTGATAGCCGTGCAGCGTATCCTCCAGATTGTCCATCTGTTCCATGGTGCTGACCATGGCGGACAGGTCGTCATCCGTCAGCACCTGGAGCGATTCGTTTAAAAGCTCCTTCACCTTGGTGGGCGGGAAATCCTTGGACAGCTTGGATGTCCGCACCATGATCAGCAGCTGAAGCAACTGGTCATACTGCCGGATGTCTTCAAAGCGGAAGATCTGATCGTTGACCATCTTTTTGTAGGCGGTCTGACTCTCCGCCCAGCAGCGCGGGTCCTCGATCAGCTTGTGCAGTTTCTGTTTGCTCAGGGGCAGGTTTTGGTCCCCCACCGTTTCATACAACTGGAGGCCTCCCGGCCCAATCCGTCTCCCATCCCGCAGGCAGAAGCCCCAGAGATCAATTTCCCGTTTTCCCCGCTGAGCCCGCATTCCAATGCCGATGGTACGGTATTCCTCCGTGTCGGTCTTTCGGAATTCCAGGTACAGGTAGCCGGTGGACTCCTCCCGCTCGCCGTCGCCCAGGAGGTAAAATTCCATCTTCCGTGCCCGTGTTCCAAAGGGATCCAGCCGCTCCGGACGCTTGTCTCCGTCCAGAATAAAGGGGACGAAGCTCTGGGTGGTGATGGACTTTCCCGCGCCGTTATTGCCCCGCAGCAGGATATGACCGTCATGGATGGGAAACTCCTCCTGGTCGTACAGCCAGAAATTGAGGAATCCCAGCTTGTTCATCTTCCAACGGCTCATCTTCCTCCACCTCCCCAGATTCATTTTGATAAGCGGCGGGGTAGCTCCCTACCAGTTTGCCTGCGGCCGGGTAGAGCAGTATGTCCTCCTCCAGCACCTCCAGGAGCATCCAATCGGCCATGTAAATGGTCAGTTCCTGGCAAACGCGCTCTGATGAACAGGCGCGCAGCTGGGAGCCCCAGCCATTTCCATACCGGGCCCGGCAGCGCTCCACCTCATAGCGAAATTCCCGGCGGGTGAGCAGGACCGTGTCGTCCTCCCGGCGGTGATAGACGCCCTGGTTGATCTGTTCTCTCAGTTGGGCGCACAGCAGCAGCGCCGCATCGGACAGCGCCCGTGTCCCGGGATAGAGCATCCCACAGCGCTCCCCCTCGGACAAAAGGAAAAACGCGCCGTTTTTATAGAGATGAAGTTCTCCGTTCAAGAACTGGTCCAGATTTCCGCCTACCGTGCGGCGCTGATTTTTGATGTAGTCATAATCGCTCCGGGTCTGCTCCGAGCAATAGAAGCCGGGAGCCAGTGCCAGCTGCCGGTAGACTCGCCGCCGGCGCTGTTCGGTCTCGTCCCCCTCCCAGGAGAAAGCCTCAAAATCCTCAATGGATCGGTATTCCATGATGTCCCGGCCAAAGTGTACCGGAAAATGACGGGATAGGCCGGTGTTCTCATAGAGCACCTCCTGCGTTTGGTCGTTGCTGAACAGGGCGCTGTTTCCGTCATAGACCAGCACCAGCCCCACCTCCTGGGCGTACTGGAGGACCCGCACCAGGGATTTGCGGTGGGGGAACCGGGTCCAGTCCACCGGCTGCACCTCACTGAGAAAGGTCTCAATAGCCTGGGTCAGGGAGGAGAGCAGAAAGGGAGCGCCATCATCCAGGTCCGCTAAAAACAGCAGAAGGGCACACAGCAGACAGTAGTCCAGTGGCTCCTGAAAGGACTGTATCCCCATCCAGGGCATGGCTCTGGGCGGAACCTTCTCCAGCTTGACCACCGACTCATTGACCACCAGATTCCAGCCCAGCAGCTCGTTGACCAGCCTGCGGAAGTCGGGCAGAGCCCGTTTCAAACTGAAATAGAGCTCCCGGTCCTCCGCCCGGGTGACCCAGAACCGGTCCAGCAGGGCGCGAAATTCATACATGGC
>CATONV010000036.1 GCA_951801655.1 uncultured Oscillospiraceae bacterium
TGTCCTCCATGCAGTGGCTGGCCAGGGCCGCCGGGGAGGGGTCGTTCAGGTGCCGCGCCGGGATGATGACGTCGGTGTCCACGTTGGCGCCGTATTTGTAAACTTTCATGTTACTCTCTCCTTTCTTTTACGCTCTCGGATCGGCCACGCAGCCGGCAATGGCGGAGGCGGCGGCCACGGCGGGGGAAGCCAGAATAATCTCGGAGGTGGTGTGTCCCATGCGGCCCACAAAGTTGCGGTTGGTGGTGGAGACGGTGCGCTCCCCTTCGGCCATCACGCCCATGTGTCCCCCCAGGCAGGGGCCGCAGGTGGGAGTGGACACCGCCGCGCCTGCCTCGATAAAGGTCTGAATGAGACCCTCGGCCATGGCCTGGAGGGTGATCTCCTGGGTGGCGGGGATGACCACACACCGCACATTGGAGGCCACCGTCTTGCCCTTCATGATGGCGGCGGCGATGCGCAGATCGCTGATGCGACCGTTGGTGCAGGAGCCGATTACCACCTGGTTGATGGGCGTGCCGGCCACTTCGCCGACCACCTTGGTGTTCTCCGGCAGGTGGGGCAGGGCCACAGTGGGCTCCAGCTTGTCCAGGTCGATGACCACCTCCCGGTCATAGACGGCGTCAGAGTCG
This sequence comes from uncultured Oscillospiraceae bacterium, assembly GCA_951801655.1. Lineage (GTDB taxonomy): Bacteria > Bacillota > Clostridia > Oscillospirales > Oscillospiraceae > Lawsonibacter. The sequence goes on from CATONV010000036.1 coordinate 633, forward strand.
GCGGCAAAGGCCTCGCAGGGGCGGGATACCCGACCGTTGATGTACTCCATAGTCTTCTCGTCCACAGGGAAAATGCCGTTTTTGCCGCCGGCCTCTATGGCCATGTTGGAGATGGTGAACCGGTCGTCTATGGACAGGGAGGCCACCCCCTCCCCGGCAAACTCCAGGGACTGGTACAGCGCCCCGTCTACGCCGATTTCGCCGATGAGGTGGAGGATTACGTCCTTTCCGGATACATGGGGCTGGAGTTTTCCTTTTAAGGTAACTTTAATGGCGGAGGGTACCTTGAACCACAGCAGGCCGGTGGCCATACCGGCGGCCATGTCGGTGGAACCTACGCCGGTGGAGAAGGCCCCCAGGGCGCCGTAGGTGCAGGTGTGGGAGTCGGCCCCGATAATCACCTCGCCGGGGGCGCACAGACCCTTTTCCGGCAGGAGGGCGTGCTCCACCCCCATCTGGCCCACGTCAAAGAAGTTGGTGATCTGGTGCTTGTGGGCAAACTCCCGGGCCTGCTTGCACAGCTGGGCGGACTTGATGTCCTTACAGGGGGTGTAGTGGTCCAGGACGATAGCAATTTTGTCCCGGTCGAAGACCTGAGTAAAGCCCGCCTTCTCAAATTCGGTGATGGCCACGGGGGTGGTGATGTCGTTGCCCAGCACCAGGTCCAGCTTGGCCTCGATGAGCTGGCCAGCCTCCACCTTGTCCAGCCCGGCGGCCCTGGCTAAAATTTTCTGCGTCATTGTCATTCCCATAGGGTAAATTACCTCCTTGCAGTTTGTTGAGGATATCCTACCACAGGGCTGGTCAAAAGAATGTAAAGTGTGATACAATTATGATTATTTTTAGGAGGCTGACAATGAACCACGAGACTGACTTCCCCGCCGGCATCTGGGAGACCTTTGCCCGGAGCAGGCCCCCGGTACGGTGCTCGCCGGGCTATCTCATCTACCTACAGAACACTGAGGCAACCTGCTTTTACTTTCTGAAATCGGGCAGAGTGAAGAGTCTGATCCAGTCGGAGGACGGGGCGGAGAGGGTGCTGAACCTATACACCGCCGGCAGCCTCTTCGGGGAGGCATCCTTTTTCGATGAGCTGCCCCGGGTGTCCTCGGCGGTGGCGATCACGTCCTGCGAGATCGTGCCCATCGACCGGGAGCTGGTGACCCAGGAGTTTGCCAAAAACCCGGAGCTGGCCCTGGCCATGGTGAGGTACCTGGCCCGGACGGTGCGGCTGCTGTCGGGCCAGGTGGACCAGATGGCCTTCCGCCCGGCCCGGTGGCGGGTGGCGAACTATTTGCTTACCCTGTCCGACGCCGGAGGACTGCTCTCCTGTACCCAGGAGGACATCGCCGCCGCCGTGTCCGCCAGCAGGGTGACTGTGAGCCGGGTGTTGAACGGCTTCGCCCGGCAGGGCTGGGTGGAGCCGGGCTACCGCACCATACAGATAAGGGAACCGGAGAGACTGCGGGCGCTGTGCGCGCTGGGCGGAGAGGAGTGAGAAGAAATACAAAAGGGGCGCACGGTGTGCGCCCCTCAGCCTGTTGAAGGCGGGTTCTCCAGGGGAAAAGGCTGTACGGAGACGGAGAGTGAAGCGGGGGAGTGGGGAAACTGCCGGGTGAAGGCCCGGGTAATTCTGCGGCAGACCAGGCGGCTGTTGTCCCGGCTGGCCTGGGGCAGCAGCAGAGTGAACTGGGAGGCGCCGCATCGGGCGGCGGCGTCGCCCCGGCGCAGCTGGGCCAGCAAAATGCCCTGTAGATTGTCCATAACCCGATCCAGGCTGTACCTGGGGAGGTCCTCCGGACCTGTGACGGAGATGAGGGCCACATGGAGAGGTTCGCCGGTCCGGCTGGCCCGCCGGGCCATGGCGTGGCAGACGACTCGAAAGAAATCAAAATCGCACAGCAGGGCGCCGGGCCGCGGGGGCTCACGCAGCCTCTCCAGCAGGGTGACAGGGGAGACGGCCCGGGGGTCCTGATCCCGCCGCGCCTCGCGGTAGAGGGCCTGGAGGGCGTCGGAGGGTATCACGCCCAGCTGGGCCAGCAGCCGTTCCTGAAGCTCCTCATAGACCTGAGAGGCCTCCCGGCGTCGGTCCAGACGGAGAAGGGCCTCCATATGCCAGCGGCACAGGTCCTCCCGGCAGGGCTCAAGGGCCAGCGCAGCCCCGGACAGCCGGGCCGATTCGCGCCACCGCGCCCGGGCCTCCAGCAGGGGAAAGACCTCCAGCGCCGTCCGGAGGTACATCTGGTGCAGCGTGTCCGCCCTGTCCGCTGCCCAGGCGCAGCCGGCCAGCATGGGCAGAAAGTCCCCGCGGTACAAGGCCAGGGCCTTCAAACTTAAAGCCAGTTTCCTCTCCTCCGGCTGCCCCTCCTCCGCCTCACGGCACAGGCGGGGGAATTCCTCCGCGTCCAGTGTGAGGGGGACGTCTGCGTTCCACTGGCAGACCCCCTCCCGATTGAGGATCAGAACTCGGCCGGCGCCGGACTCCAGGCCGTCCAAAAAGGACCGGGCCCGATGGAGGATGGCTTTCAGGGCATTGAGGGTATTGCTCCCCGGATCCTCGCCCTCCCAGAGAAGACGGGTCAGTTCCCCATAGGGGACGGGCTGTCCGCGCGCCCAGATCAGGCGGGCCAGCAGCAGACACAGCTTGCGGGAGCGGCCGCTGACGGTGAGAACCGTCTTGTCCCGGCGGATGGTGAAGCCGCCCAGCATTTGAACGTCAAGGGAAGTGTTCTCCACAGGGATACCGCCTTTCCACTGAGTTATTTTCTCCCAAAATATAGCATATTTTTTTGAAATATGCAACAAAGACTTCCTCTGATGGCAGCCCGCTTGACAAGATATATGAAATTCTATATTTTGAAAAAATTTTTTCAAAAAGTACTTCACAACGCGAGCGGTTTGTGCTATACTGTCGATGACGCTAGGGCGGACGGTCTTTTCGGACCGGCCCGCAGAATTATTGATTGGATGAAATGAGGTGCTGAATATGAAATTTTTCAAGCGTCTGCTGCCTCTGGGACTTGCATTGAGCCTTCTGGCCGGCTGTGCCCAGACGGGCGGCGCCTCCTCCGGCCTCACTCCGGATGAGGAGAACATCTATGTGGATCAGGTAACCCTGGAGGAGATCCAGATTGAGGACGAGGCCGTGGCGCTGGCCGGTGCGCCCGCCGCTCTCAACGACCTGGTGCTTCCGGAGGCCTCCGGAAAACAGACTAAGCAGAACGGTCGGGCCGTCATTGACTACTCCAATGTGAAAGACGGCTATGTGATGGTCAAGTTTACCGGCACAACCAAAACCCGCCTGAAGGTTCAGGTGGCGGGCCCCACCCCCAAGCTGGTCTACACCTACGACCTGCAGGAGGGTGTGTGGACCACCTTCCCTCTGTCCGACGGCAACGGCAGCTATACTGTCACCGTGTTGGAGAACACCCAGAATACCTCCTATGCCCAGGTGCTGTCAACCAGCTTTAGGGTGACTCTGGCGGACGAGTTTGCCCCCTTCCTGCGTCCCAACCAGTATGTGGACTACAGCGTGGCCCCCAACGCGGTGGCCAAGGCGGCCGAGCTGGCCGGCTCCGAGACGGACGCGCTGAAGCTGGTGGAGATCATCTACGACTACGTGGTGAAGAACCTCACCTATGACAAGCATCTGGCCAAGACCGTCAAGAGCGGCTATCTGCCTGTGCTGGACAATGTTCTGGCGGCCCAAAAGGGTATTTGCTTTGACTACGCCAGCCTGATGACCGGTATGCTCCGGAGTTTGGGCGTACCCTGCAAGCTGGTGGTGGGCTACGCCGGAAAGCAGTACCATGCCTGGATCAACGTCTGGTCGGAGGAGACCGGCTGGGTGGACGGCGCCATCTACTTTGACGGCAGCGTCTGGCAGCGGATGGACCCCACCTTTGCCTCCTCGGGCAAGAGCAGCGAGTCCATCATGAACTATATCGGCGACGGAAAGAACTACACTGCCAAGTACCTCTACTAAAGCTGCGGAGAAAAAATTGAAAAACCCCTTTACGAACGGACTGATTTGAATTAAAATGGGCTTGCGGCTTTTCTGCAAGCCCATTTTACATACACTCATCATAGAATAGATTGGAGTCATTTCATGGATAAGAACATTATTTCCCATGAGGCGATTTCCTCCCTGTGCCTGGAGCTGTCTATGCTGTTCCACGCCGGCGTGGGGACGGGAGACGCCCTCACCCTGTTGGCGGAGGAGAGCGATAAGGCTTACGGTCCCATGCTGGCTTCGATGGCCGACCAGGTGGACGGCGGGGCTTCTCTGTCCGCCGCCATGAAGGAGACAGGGCGGTTCCCTGTCTATGTCTGCGGCCTGGTGGAGGTGGGCGAGAGAGCCGGCCGCACCGAGGAGGCCCTGGCCGCCCTGTCCCGGTACTACGAGGGCCGGGCCCGGCTGGACCGGCGGATCAAGAGCGCCCTTCTCTACCCGGCAGTGATGTTGCTGCTGATGCTGGTGGTCATCGCAGTACTGCTGGTGCGGGTGCTGCCTATCTTCAACGATGTGTACGCCTCTCTGGGCGGACGGCTTACCGGCGTGGCCGGGGGTCTGCTGGCCCTGGGGCGGGCGCTGGATGGAGCTATGCCTGTGCTGTGGGTGCTGCTGGTTGCCGTCGCGGCGCTACTGGCCGCTTTCGCCGCCCTGCCCGCCTTCCGGGAGAAGGTCACCGGGCTGTGGCGGAGCCGCCGGGGGGATAAGGGCATTGCCCGCAAGATGAACGACGCCCGCCTGGCCCAGGCCCTGGCCATGGGAATGGCCAGCGGCATGCCTCTGGAGGAGGCGGTGGAACTGGCCTCCGGGTTGATGGAAGATGTGCCCCAGGCCAAGGCCCGCTGCGTAGACTGCCGGACCCGGCTGGACCAGGGGGAGAGAGTGAGTACTGCCATGCGGGACAGCGGACTGCTGCCCTCCGCCGCCTGCCGCCTGCTGGAGCTGGGCCAGCGGGGAGGAGCAGGAGACGCCGCCATGGAGAAAATTGCCGCCGACCTGTCGGAAGACAGCGAGCTGGCCCTGGAGGAGAAGGTGAGCCGGGTGGAGCCTGCTCTGGTGCTGGTGTGCTCCATTCTGGTGGGATTGATTCTGCTGTCGGTGATGCTGCCGCTGATGCACATCATGTCGGCCATTGGGTGACGGGCCATGAGGAAGAAAAAGACGCCCTGGAGGGCCCTGCTGCGGGGGCTTTTGCTGCCCGCGCTGTGCGTGCTGGTGCTGGTGGGCTTCTCCACTGCTCTGGACAGCCTGAACAGCGGACATGAGACGGAGGACCGCCGCCAGCTGGAGGAGGCCCTGCGCCGGGGCTGTGTGGCCTGCTACGCCACGGAGGGGGTTTACCCCCCGACCCTGGAATACCTGAAGGAACGCTACGGCGTCCAGGTGGACGAAAACCGGTACACGGTGTTTTATGACGTGTTTGCCGACAATCTGATGCCTGACATTACCGTGCTGGTGAATGAGACATGAAACAAAAACCGATACAACATCATTTTGACGCCCTGGCGGCCCTGCTGCTGTTCGGCGTGTTTGCGGCCTGTGTGCTGGCGGTTCTTCTCACCGGGGCGGACGCCTACCGGCGGCTGACTCAGCGGGATCAGGCGGCTTTCGACCGGCGTGCCGGCGCTCAGTACGTTGTCACCAAACTCCGCCAGGCCGACAGGGCCGGCAATGTGGCGGTGAAGGAGATCGAAGGCGTCCGGACCCTGGTGCTGGACGCGGATACCGAGTATATTACCTACATCTACCAGTATGACGGCTGGCTGTGGGAGCTGTACACCTGGTGCGAGGAGCCTATGGCGCCTGGAGAGGGCAGGCAGCTGCTGGAGGCAGAGGGCTTTGACTTGTCTCTGGAGGAGGGGCTGCTCACCGTCCGCCTGACCACCGCCCAGGGGACGGAAGACACCCTGCTGTTAAGCCTGCGCAGCGGAGAGGGGTGGGACGGATGACAAGAAGCAAAGCGCCCCTGGCCATGATGGAGCAGATGGTGATGCTGCTGGTATTCGCCCTGGCCGCCGCCCTGTGCCTTCAGGCCTTTGTGAAGTCGGACGAGATGTCCAAGCGGGGGGAGGCCCGGGACCGGGCGGTCACCCTGTGCCAGAATGCGGCTGAGCTGATTCGGCAGAGCGGTGGAAACTTTAACAAGGTGGCGGAACAGCTGGACCTGGAGTTTGGCCAGGGCAGTACTATGTACCGCGACTACGATGAGAACTGGGAACCGCTTCCTTTGAATGAGAAGGGGGCATACACCCTGAGTATTTCCGGAGACTATGACACCATCAAAGGCTTGGGTAAAGCGTCTGTGTCGTTGTGGAGTGAAGACTTCGGTGTCCTGTTTGAGCTTCCGGTGGCCTGGCAGGAGGAGGTGAGAGCCCATGGCTGAGAGGAAAAAGGAGAGCTTCGCGCCTCCGGCCCTGGGCGGGTCCTCTCTGCTGGTGGTCTTTGCCGTGCTGGCCCTGACGGTGTTCGCCCTGCTGAGCCTGTCCACCGTCCGGGCGGACGTGCGCCTGGGGGACGCGGCGGCAAAGGCGGTGAGCGGCTACTACGAGGCCGACTGCAAGGCCCAGGAAATTTTGGCCCGGCTGCGAAACGGGGAGAAGGTGCCCGGGGAAGTGGAACTGGCCCTGTTCATCGCGGAGAGGGTCGACAGCGGTGAGACATATTATAAATACGCCGTCCCCATCTCCGACACACAGGAACTCCAGGTGGAGGTGCTGGTGGACCCGGCGGACGGCAGCTACAGTGTTCTGCGCTGGCAGGCCGTCCCTGTGGGGGATTGGGAGCCCGACGACAGCCTGAACGTTTGGGACGGAGAAGATATTTAGAAAAGAGGAGCGCGACATGGCACAACTGTTGGATTATTTGAAGCGGGCAGTGGACGACAATGCCTCCGATCTGTTTATTGTGGCGGGCGGCCCGGTGTGTGAAAAGCTGGACAAGCGGATGGTCCCCATCAGCGAGGAGAGGGTGCTGCCCCAGATGGCGGAGGAGATGGTCACCCAGCTCTACACCCAGGCCAACCGGCCGATGGATAACTATCTCCGTGAGGGGGACGACGACTTTTCCTTCTCGGTGGGCGGCGTGGCCCGGTTCCGGGTGAATACCTACCGCCAGCGCGGTTCCATGGCCGCGGTGGTGCGCGTGGTGGCCTTCGGCATTCCGGATTGGCAGACTATGCACATTCCGCCCCAGGTGATGGATCTGGCGGAGCTGACCCACGGCATGGTGCTGGTCACCGGCACGGCGGGCAGCGGCAAGTCCACCACTCAGGCCTGCATTATCAACCGGATCAACCAGTCACGCAGCGGCCACATCATCACCCTGGAGGACCCCATCGAGTACCTCCATCGCAATAATAAGAGCATTGTCAGCCAGCGCGAGATTGCGATTGACACCGAGGACTATCTTTCTGCCCTGCGCTCCTGCCTGCGCCAGGCCCCGGACGTGATTCTTCTGGGCGAGATGCGGGACCGAGAGACTATTCACACCGCCATGACGGCGGCGGAGACGGGCCATCTGCTCATTGCCACCCTCCACACCAAGGGGGCGGTGAACACGGTGGACCGCATTGTGGACTCCTTCCCCAGCGGACAGCAGGAGCAGATCAGGGCCCAGCTGTCCATGGTTCTGCGCACAGTGGTGTCTCAGCAGCTGCTGCCCAACAAAAACGGCGGCATGGTGCCCGCCTATGAGATTATGCATGTGAACAGTGCCATCCGCAGCCTGATTCGGGACAATAAGAGCCACCAGATCGACAATGTAATCTCCTCGGGAGGAGGAGAGGGCATGATCTCCATGGATCAGTCTATCCTGGCCCTGTGCAAGGAGGGAGAGATTACCCCGGAGACGGCCCTGGAGTACTCCGACAACCCGGAGCAGCTGCGACGGAGATTGGGATAAAAATTGCGCACCGCAGCAGAGAGACCGGGACCGTCGGCGGTCCCGGCTTTTTGCCCAGAGGCCGGAACCTTGAAAACAGCGGCTGACTGAGTCGGGCCCCGGTGCAGTTTCCTTAACTTTTCAGGCTTCGGTTGATAGAATTATATGCACGGTATATTTCGTATTCCGATGCAGACCCTTGAAATGATACTTGGGAAGGAGACGACTCCTTATGACCAAAGACCTGTTCCGCTGTCTGCTGGCCCTGGTCGCCGTGGCGGCGCTGGCCTCTTGTACGCCCGAGTCCCCCGCCGACAGCTCCGTGCTGACCTGCACTGCCTGGAGCGGTTACGAGAGCTTTTGGAACCTGGCGGAGGATGCAGGGATTGAACTAGAACGCGATACCTACGCTGGCGCCAACCGCACCGACTACAGCTGGATCCAGATGCAGGCCGGCGAGACATCGGATATCTTTATTACTTCCCAGATTCTGGATGAGAATCTGGCGAAGGAGAATCTGGTGGATCTGTCCGGGTATGACTTGATCAATGACTTTCCCACTGCGATACTGAACCAGGTGTCCATCGACGGTGGAGTCTACCTCCTGCCTGTCAATTACAGCATGTACGGCATTCTCTACAACAAGACTCTGATGGAGGAACACGGCTGGGAGACGCCGGAGAATTTTGAACAGCTGGAAAAGCTGTGCGGTGAGATCAGGGCGGCGGGCCTGATCCCCGGAGTGATTGGCACTCAGCTGACCGGCGGTCCCTTCTCCACCGTGTTCAATCTGGCCAAGACCAGCTGGTTCACGACGCCGGAGGGAATGGAATGGGAGAAAAGGTTTTTGGCCGGAAATGCCACGGCGGCAGGGACATGGGAGGGAACCATGGACTATGTCCAGCGGTATATTGATATTGGGATGCTTACTACCGACCCGGAGGACCGGAATGACCCCCACATAGTGCTGGATTATTTGGGAAACCGGGAGGCTGTGTTCTGCACGGTGGTGCTGAACGTCAACATCACCCAGCTGCCCGAGACCGGTGACAAGCTGGGCATGATGCCCTTTATCAGCGAGGACGGAAGCAAAAATATCTATATGTACAGTCCAACCAGCTATATTGGCCTGAGCAAACGGCTTACCCAGCCGGGAAATGAAAAAAAGCTGGAACAGGCCATTCGTATGCTCTCCCTGCTCTACTCCCCCGAGGGACAGAGTACCTTTATTACCGATCAGACCCCCTGCCTGCTCAGCGTACTCGCCAGCACCCGGCTTTCGGAGGACGCCCTGATATACGACGCCCAGCAGGCCCTGTGGGAGGGCCGGGCTTTCCCCATGACCTACGCGAGGTGGGAAAGTGTGCTGTCCGACATGGGGCAGGCCTACAAGGAGTGGTTCCGGGGAGAGAACGGCATGGACGGGCCGGCCTGTATCGCCCGGATGGACGAGTTGCAGAACAGCTATCTGGAACGCTCTGATCATCTTTACTTCTGTGAGAGTACAGCGGACTTTACCCTGGAGGAGACAGCGCAGCTGCTGGGCAAGGCGCTGGGCAGCGCGGTGGGGGCAGACGCGGTGCTGGTCCCCGTGGGCACCTTCTACCAGGAGGGCACACACCTGCGGGCCTGCGTCACCGGCAAGCTTTATAAGGGAAAGATCAGCACAGGGGTGTCCAACTCCATCGCCCCCGCCATGGATGGGACGTATGGCGTGGCGTCCATGACCGGGGCGCAGATCAAGGAACTGGCGCAGGCCGGCTTCGACGCTGCCGGAGACGGAAAGCCGTTTCCCTACGTCCTGGTGACCAGAGGGGAGCCGAAGGACGAGGCAGTCTGCCGGGTGGCTTTTCTGATGGGGGGATATACCGAGGAGGCGGCCCAGACCTATGGCATTCAGGAGGAAAAGGGTTCGCTGCGCGCCTTCCTGCGCGACTGGCTGGAGGAACAAAAAACGGTTTCCCCGGGAGGAAATCCCTGGAAATAGTGGTTAGAAGCGCAGGGAGAACGAGATGGGGGAGACTGCCGCTGAAGGACTCGCTGTCTGTGCTGGCCGGGCCCACGGACTGTATTACCCCGCGCTGAAACGATTGAGAAGGGGAGGCGGATTGGATGAGGAAAGACACAGAGAATCTGGCCCTGCCGGCGGTGCTGGCGGTTTCCCTGCTGCTGTTTCTGCTGGTGGGCGGAACCTATTTTGCCAGATATTTACAGAGACAAATATTTGTGGAACGTACCACCCAGCTTGTCGAGATTACCTCCCAGGTCCAGGTCAACCTGAGCAACGCGCTGGACTCCCACTGGAATTACCTGACCGCCGCAGTGAACATACTGCGGCAGGAAGATCTCCGGTCGTCAAAGGAGATAGTCGACTGTGTCGCCGACCTGGAAGGATTGCTGGAGATGGACCGCTACAGCTCCATGCTGATGCTGCTGGACAGCCAGGGGAACTGCTATGACGCCGATGGAAAGCATGGCGTCTGGTCTGATATCGACCAGATAGCGGGGGGAGGAGAGAGGTACACGTTTATCTCCGACAGCTACATCTACCAGGGCGGCTACTGGGCGTTTGTCCAGAAGCTGGATGTCCCCCTGAATACGGAGGAGGCTGTCTTTACCCACGTCGTTTTGCTGAAAGATGTCCACACCCTGACGGAGTATTACAATAGCACCGCTTATGGCAATCAGAGTGAGACCTACATCCTGAAGAGTAACGGCACCCGGATGCACGACGAGACGTCCCAGGGGAACACCATCCGGGCCTATAATGTTCTCAAGGTGCTGCAGGGAATGGAGGGCCAGTCCTACTCTGACATTCGGGCCGCTCTGAGAGAGAAAAACACCATCAGCACCAATTTCTACCTCGAGGGCACTGAGTATTACTACTGCCTTACCTCTCTGGAGCAGTACGACACCCTGCTGCTGTTTCTGATCCCGGCCCGGTTTGTGGCCTCGGGCACAGTCAACATGGTAGGCACCGTGATTCAGACGCTGCTGTTTTTGGCTGTTGTGCTGGTTGTGCTGCTGGTGCTGGCGGTGGCGGCCGTGATCCGGCAGCAGGTCAGCGCCCGGCTGTTCCGGCAGGAGCAGGAGAACCTGCGCCGACAGGAGGAGATGAACGCCCGCCTGGAGGAGAGCAACGCGATGCTGGCCCGGTCCAAGGAGACGGCGGAGCAGGCGTTTCAGATTGCCGAGGAGGCCAACCGGGCCAAGAGCTCCTTCCTGTCCAATATGAGCCACGATATCCGCACCCCCATGAACGCCATTGTTGGCTTTTCCACTCTTCTGGCCCGGGACGCGGGCAACCCGGAAAAGGTACTGGAGTATACCAAAAAGATTACCGCCTCCAGCCAGCACCTGCTGGGACTGATCAATGATATTCTGGATATCAGCAAGATTGAGGCGGGTAAGACTACCCTGAATTTGACCAACGAGAGTATTTTAGAGATGATTGAGAACATCGACTCCATCATACGCCCTCAGATGAAGGAAAAGGGCCACACCTTTGTAATTCAAACCGAGGCGCTGGAGCATGAGGCGGTGATGATGGATAAGCTGCGGATGAACCAGATTCTGCTCAATCTGCTGTCCAACGCGGTAAAATATACGCCGGACGAGGGACACGTGACGCTGACGGTGCAGGAGATGCCCCAGTATGCCAAGCAGCTGGCACGGTTCCGCTTTGTGGTGGAGGACGACGGCTACGGGATGAGCGAGGAGTATCAGCAAAAGATTTTCCAGGTCTTCACCCGGGAGGAAGACAGCGTCACCAATAAAATCCAGGGTACCGGTTTGGGCATGGCCATCACCAAGAATCTCCTGGACCTGATGGGCGGCTCGATTTCCGTAAAGAGTAAAAAGGGAGAGGGGTCCACCTTCACCGTGGATCTGGAATTCCACGTGGGGGAGGCGGCCTCTCTGTCCAGCCGGGAGACCGAGATCAGAAAGGACAGCGGCGAGGGAGGAAGCGTTCTGCGGGGCATGCACATTCTGATCGCGGAGGACAACGAGATCAACGCGGAGATACTCAGTGAGCTGCTGAACATGGTCGGCGCCACCTGCGAGGTCTGCGAGAACGGTCAGTTGGTGGTGGAGGCGTTTTCCATCTCCAGCCCGGGGCAGTACCAGATGGTGCTGATGGATGTTCAGATGCCCGTGATGAACGGCTACGAGGCCACCCGGTCCATCCGGGAGCTGAGCCACCCCATGGCCCTGACCATTCCGATCATCGCCATGACGGCAAACGCCTTTGCCGAGGATATCCGGGATGCACTGGAGGCGGGGATGAACGCCCACGTGGCCAAGCCCGTCGACATGGGGGTGCTGGAAAAGACCGTGAAAACGGTGCTGGAGGCTTTGGAAGAATAAAAAGGCCGCCGTGGAATTCTTTTCCACGGCGGTCCTGACTATTTTCTGCGATTTTTCTGATAGATAATATTCAGTCCCTTCAGCAGCAGGTCCTTCTCCAGCCTGATCTCCCGGCGGCACAGGGGGACGATAAACTGGGCCATCCCCCCGGTGGCCACTATGGTGGTGGAAAAGCCCAGCTCCTCCTCCACCCGGTCCAGCATCCCGTCCAGCATGGCAGCGGTGCCGTACATGATGCCGCTGCGCATGCAGTCCACGGTGTTTTTGCCGATGACCCGCTTGGGCTGGTCCAGGCTGATGCCGGGCAGCTGAGCGGTGCGGGAGGTCAGCGCGTCCATGGAGATGCGCACCCCCGGGATGATGCAGCCCCCCAGGTAAGTACTCCCCTGGCCCACCACCTCAATGGTGGTGGCAGTGCCCAGGTCCAGCAGTGTAAGGGGAGGGTCGTACTCCGCAAGAGCGGCTACGGCGATGACGATGCGGTCGCTGCCCACCTGGGAGGGGGTGTCCATTTGGATATTCAGCCCGGTTTTCAGGCCGGGGCCCACCACCATGGGCTGGCGGCCGATGACCTTAATCACTCCAGTGCGTACCGAGTTGAACACCGGCGGCACCACAGAGGAGATAATACAGTCTTCCACATCCCGGGGCCGGACATCAAACAGGCCCAGCATGCTTTTGATTTCTGCCCCGTACTGGTCGGAGGTTTTGATACGGTCGGTGGCGATGCGGGCCTCAAAGGCGATTTCGTCCTCTCGGATGCCGCCGATGACAATGTTTGTGTTGCCGATGTCTATGGCTAAGAGCATGGCTGCTCACCTCTACAGGTTTATTTTTCCTTCTCCACAACGACGCGGACAGGACGCATGTTCAAAGGTACGTGGAGCAGCGCCGCGCAGACAGCCTCTACCAGCACGGCGGCGGCGATAGCCTCAGCCACGCCGGAGGTGGCGACAATACCCATGACCAGGCCCAGCACCGCCTCCATGCCCACGTTCTGCGCCGCGGCAAACTCGGGGGCCAGAAGAACGTAGATGCTGCCCATCACCAACCCCGTGTTGGTCAGGGCGCCGGCCACCCCTACCACGGGCAGGGCGGCCAGGTCGTTAACCTTGACCTTCTTCAGGGCGATCCACAGCCAGCCGGATACCACGCCGATCAAAATACGGCAGCCCAAGGCGATCCACACCGCCTTTACCGCTCCGGACAGGGAGTCGGCCAGGAACGGGGAAAATGCAAAGGACAGCGGCGTAGACGCGGTGGTGGCCGTCCACATGGAGCACAGGCCAAAGGTGCCGCCTAAAATCGCCCCGGCCAGGGGACCCAACAGTACCGCTCCCACGATGACGGGGATGTGGAGTGTGGTGGCCCGGATGAGAGGCAGAGGGATGAGGCCGATGCCGGTGAGCTGCAATACCAGCTGCAGCGCCACGAACAGGGCCACGCCCACCAGCCAGCGGGTGTCATGCTTGCGGGTTTTCATAGTTACATTACCTCCTGCTGCCGCTCCGCCTTGCGCGGATGCAGCGCAATATTTAAGAGGGCGAGGACATCCCCGTCCTCTCAAGCGACCATTATACAGGATAGCGCCCTGATATGCAAGAAAAACTTCAGGGGTTTACAGCAGCGGAGAAAAACGGTATACTGAAAAAAAGCGGCAAAAAGACTCCCTTTGCGAAGGGGCCTCACCCGCGGGGGACGTAAGGAGGAAATACTATGCTGAAAAATAAGACGATCCTGCTGGGAGTCACAGGAGGCATCGCGGCCTATAAGGCGGCGGCGCTGGCCTCCGCCCTGGTGAAGCAGCACGCCAGCGTGGAGGTGATTATGACCGCCCACGCCAAAGAGTTCATCGCCCCGCTTACCTTTGAGCAGCTGACAGGAAACCGGTGTATGGTGGATACCTTCGATCGTAACTTTGCCCACCAGGTGGAGCACATCGCCCTGGCCGACCGAACGGATTTAGTCATAATCGCCCCCGCGACGGCGAACGTGTGCGGAAAACTGGCTCACGGTCTGGCTGACGACATGCTCACCACCACCGTGCTGGCCTGCACCTGTCCCAAGCTTGTCGCCCCGGCCATGAACACCAAAATGTTTGAAAACCCCGTTACCCAGGACAACCTGGACATTCTCCGCCGCTATGGCTGGGAGGTGATCGCTCCCGCCAGCGGCCGCCTGGCATGCGGGGCGGTGGGGGCGGGAAAGCTGCCGGAGCCGGAGGTCCTCCTCCAGCACATCCTGCGAACAATCGCCCTGCCCCACGACCTGGCCGGAAAGCGCGTTCTGGTTACCGCCGGCCCCACCCAGGAGGCCCTGGACCCGGTGCGCTATCTCACCAACCACTCCACCGGGAAAATGGGCTATGCCATCGCCAGAATGGCCATGCTCCGGGGGGCGGAGGTGGTGCTGGTGTCCGGGCCTGCGGCTTTGGCGCCGCCCCCCTTTGTGGAGGTGGTGGACGTGGTCTGTGCCCAGGACATGTTTGAAGCGGTGAGAGCCCGGCAGGCCTGGGCCGACTTCATTTTCAAGGCCGCCGCCGTGGCAGACTACACCCCGGCGGAATATGCGGACAACAAAATCAAAAAGAAGGACGGCGACCTGTCCATCCCCCTGAAGCGCACCCAAGACATCCTCAAGCATCTGGGGGAAAACCGCCGGCCGGGACAGGTTATCTGCGGTTTTTCCATGGAGACACAAAATATGCTGGAGAACAGCCGGGCCAAGCTGGAGAAAAAAAACGTGGATATGATCTGCGCCAACAATCTGAAGGTGGCCGGCGCCGGCTTTGGCACCGACACCAATGTGATGAGTGTGATTACCAGGACCGGGGTGGAGGAGCTGCCCCTGATGTCCAAGGAGGCGGCGGCGGGACGTATTTTGGATATCGCTGCGGCCATGGCCTGAAGTTTTGCGGGATATGCCTTGACAAGGCCGCCGTTTTTGCATATAATTGACCGAACAAAGGCAATGCGAAAGAGGAGTACCCGGCTTCGGGGCGTTCAGAGAGGGGACGGCTGGTGTGAGTCCCACGCCTGGACCGGAGAAGGTGGCTTTCGCGCTCTGGCGGTGAAAGAGAAGTAAGCGCCGGCGGTCCCCTCCCGTTACTGAGGGAAAAAGTGTCCCCATTTGGGGAAATTCAGGTGGTACCGCGGTTTTTAATCGCCCTGAGTCTGACCGGACTCGGGGCGTTTTTTGTGAGGTGACAGGATGATTGTCATACAGAGTACCCTTGACCGGCGGGCGATGACGGCCCTGGCCAGGGTGAACCGCAAGACCAGACGCCGGGGGCGCAGCGCGCCGGTGCGGACGTTGGCGTGGTTCATTGTCCTGCTGGAGACCTTTCTCACAGTGACCTATATCAGAGCAGGCCAGAGAGGCTGGGAAGTGAACGCCCTTCTGGGGCTGTTTCTGCTGGGGTGTATTCTGGGGGAGGACCGGGTTAACGGGGCGCTGGCCCTGGGCAGGATCGCCCCAGACAGCCGGGAGGTGAACGCCGCGTTTCAGGAGGACAGCTGCTATGTCCACCGCACCGGGGCGGGGGAGAGCTGGTGGCCCTACAGTCAGATCAGGGCGGCGGTTGAGACGGCGGACTACTTTGTTCTGCTGTCGGAACAGGGCGGCGGGCAGGTCTACGATAAAAAGGGCTTCTCCTGGGGGAGCCCGGAGGAGTTCAAAGAGCTGATCCGGAGAAAGACCGGCCTGAGTATACAGACAGTCCGGTAGGGCCGGGCGGTGAAGGAGGAAGAACATGCAGAAACAAAAAAACACCCCGGAAAAGATTGTCTTTCGGGGCACAACGGACCAGCTGGAGAGAGCGGGGGACTATCTGATCCTGCTCAGCTATGTGCGCAGCGTCCGCCGCGGAAAAATTATGGGCCCGTTGGTGACCGTCTTTTTGGCCCTGGCGCTGATGATTCAGTTCCGTAATGGCAACACTGCCATGACGGTGGTCTATCTGATCCTGGCCCTCTATGTGGGAATGACGGTGATGCGCAAGACCATGGGCGGCGATCCGGCGGAAGCGGTGGAGGCCAACCGGAAAAGCCGGGAGGAGGCCGCCGCCGCCGGCAAGTACAACGGCAGCCTGCCCTTCCGGATTGAGCTGGAGGGACACGAATGCCGGGTATACTTTGGAGAGGAAGGGCAGCCCAGTCAGATTTTCAACTGCCGGAAGTTTCGCTCGGCGGTGGAGTGTGAGGAGATCGTCTGGCTGGCTGGAAAGCGGGGGCTGGGACTGCCCCTGCCCAAGGAGCAGCTGGTGGATGCCGGCCCCGGCGACCTGCGCCGGTGGCTGAAGCCCTATGCCGCCATCTGGAGTATGAGCCATATCCCCGATAAACTCAAGCAGTCGGCGGGACTGTAGGGGCTTTATACCCGGGCCAGATCTTGCAGTTCCCGGGCCAGACCCAGCGCCGCCTGGAACAGGTGCTCATTTTCGATGCTGCTTTGGGCGGACAGGTTTTCCAGCAGCAGCCGCAGTTCCATCTGCTGTTTTGTGTCCAGAGACTGCTGAACCTTGTTCAGCTGCCATTCCACACTGCGGGACATCTCTTCGTATTCCGGGTCCTGATAGATGTTTCCCATCCGCCGTTCCATCGTAAAATCAAAGAGACATTTCATCAGATCGTTCATTGCTGTAACCTCCAAGATGTGGCCCAAACGGGCCTGACTTACTTGTATTATACCCGTCCCGTTTGGGACTGTCAAGGGGGATAAGAGAAAAAATGACAAAACTTCACGAAAGAATGTTACAGTTGAGGAATGAAAAACATCTTTCTCAAGAGAAAGCTGCCGAAGCACAGGGGATTTCTTATCGTTCTTACCGCCGGTATGAATCTGGCGAGAGAGAACCGGATGTCTCCACCCTGGTGCGGATGGCGGACTTTTATGGCGTAACAACCGATTATCTGCTGGGACGCAGCGACGAAAAAAATTAGTACACGAATGATAGGAGAATGAACATGAAGAAAGAACTGCCCAAGGTTTACGAGCCCCAGGAGGCAGAGGGCCGCATCTACAAGAAGTGGGAGGAAAACGGCTGCTTCAAGGGCCACCGCGACCCCAAGAAAAAGCCCTTTACCATCGTCATGCCGCCCCCCAACGTGACGGGACAGCTCCACATGGGCCACGCCATGGACGATTCCCTTCAGGACATGCTGATCCGCTTCAAGCGGATGCAGGGCTATGCCGCTTTGTACCTCCCGGGCACCGACCATGCGGGCATCGCCACCCAGGTAAAGGTGGAGGAGGAGCTGCGGGAGAACGAGGGCCTGAGCCGCTATGACCTGGGCCGGGAGAAGTTCCTGGAGAGAGTGTGGGACTGGAAGGCCAAGTACGGCGCCCGGATTGTTCAGCAGCAGAAGAAGCTGGGCATCTCCGCCGACTGGGAGAGATCCCGCTTCACCATGGACGAGGGGCTGTCCGGGGCCGTCCGCCACGTCTTCGTCTCTCTGTATGAGAAGAACCTGATCTACAAGGGCAGCCGCATCATCAACTGGTGTCCCCACTGCGTCACCGCCCTGTCCGACGCGGAGGTGGAGTATCAGGACAAGCCGGGCCACCTGTGGCACATGCGCTACCCCCTGGCCGACGGCAGCGGCTACCTGGTGGTTGCCACCACCCGGCCTGAGACCATGATGGGCGACACTGGCGTGGCCGTCAACCCCAACGACGAGAGGTACAAGCACCTCATCGGCAAAACCTGCATCCTGCCCCTGATGGACCGGGAGATTCCCATTGTGGCCGACGAATACGTGGAGATGGACTTTGGCACCGGCTGCGTGAAGATGACCCCCGCCCACGACCCTAACGACTTTGAGGTGGGCCTGCGCCACAATCTGGACACCATTCGGGTGCTGGACGACAACGGCGTGGTCAACGCCAACGGCGGCAAATATGAGGGGATGGACCGGTACGAGGCCCGGAAGGCCGTGGTGGCCGACCTGGAGGCCCTGGGGCTGATGGAGAAGATCGAGCCCTACTCCCACAACGTGGGCACCTGCTACCGCTGCCACAGCGACGTGGAGCCCCTCATCTCCGCCCAGTGGTTTGTCCGCATGGAGCCCCTGGCCAAGGAGGCCCTGCGGGTGGTCAATGAGGGAGAGACCAAATTCGTCCCCGACCGTTTTGCCAAAACCTACACCAACTGGATGGAGAACGTCCACGACTGGTGCATCTCCCGTCAGCTGTGGTGGGGCCACCAGATCCCCGCGTGGTACTGCGCAGACTGCGGCCATGTGACCGTCAGCCGGGAAGACCCGGACTGCTGCGAAAAGTGCGGTTCCAAACACATCGAGAGAGACCCGGACGTGCTGGACACCTGGTTCAGTTCCGCCCTGTGGCCCTTCTCCACCCTGGGCTGGCCGGACGAGAACAGTGAGGACTTCAAGTATTACTACCCCACCGATGTGCTGGTCACCGGCTACGACATTATCTTCTTCTGGGTGGCCCGGATGATCTTCTCCGCCTGCGAGCACACGGGCAAGCCCCCCTTCCACACCGTGTTCATCCACGGCCTGGTCCGGGACGACAAGGGCCGGAAGATGAGCAAATCCCTGGGCAATGGCATCGATCCCCTGGAAATAGCCGACAAGTACGGCGCCGACGCCCTGCGCTTCAACCTGGTCACCGGCAACTCCCCGGGCAACGACATGCGCTTCTTCACCGAGCGGTGCGAGGCCATGCGCAACTTTGCCAACAAGATCTGGAACGCCAGCCGCTTCGTCATGATGAACCTGACCATCGACAAGTGTACTCTGCCGGGCAAGCTGGAGCTGGAGGACAAGTGGATTCTCTCCAGGCTGAACCGTGTTATTTCCGAGATGACCGAGAACATGGGCCGGTATGAGCTGGGTGTGGCTGCCCAGAAGATTTACGACTTCATCTGGGACGACTACTGCGACTGGTATATCGAGCTGACCAAGACCCGCCTCCAGGGGGAGGACGCTGACAGCAAGGTGAGGGCCCAGCAGGTGCTGTGCTGGGTGCTGACCGAGATGCTCAAGCTGCTCCACCCCTTCATGCCCTTCATCACCGAGGAAATCTGGCAGGCCCTGCCCCGCGAGGAGGGGGTGAAGGAGGGCGATTTCCTTATGCTCCAGAGATGGCCTGTGGCCTCTGACGCCATGGATTTCCCTGAGGAGGAGAAGGCCATGGAGCTGATCATGGACGCCATCCGGGCCATCCGGGGCCGGCGCAGCGAGATGAACGTGCCCCCCTCCAAAAAGGCCCGCCTCACCGTGGCCACCATGGAGACAGAGACCTTCTCCCTGGGCGTACCCTTCCTAAAGAAGCTGGCCTACGCCAGCGAGGTGGAGATCATCCCCTTTTCTCGGGCTCAGACAGATGTGGCCGCCGCCCAGGCCGGACAGGTGTCCATCGTCACCCACGCCGCGCAGCTGTCCATCCCCCTGGGCGAGCTGGTGGACCTGGAGAAGGAGAAGCAGCGGGTGGAAAAGGAACTGAAAAAGCAGTCTGATGAGCTTGCCAAGCTGAATACCAAGCTGAATAACCCCGGCTTTGTCAACAAAGCCCCTGCCCATGTGGTGGAGGCCGAGAAGGAGAGGGCCGTTCGTCTCACCGAGCTGGTGGCCAAGCTGGAGGGACAGCTGAAAGGGATGTAATGTAGGGGCCGCCGCCCTCGGCGGCCCGTTCTCTGAAGACAGTTCCCGGAAGACAGCGGGGCGCCGAGGGCGGCGCCCCCTACGATAGAAAGGGGGACCCCATGTCAAAAATCCAATTAGGTTCCACCGGCATCGAGATCGAGAAAAACGGCTTTGGCTGCCTGCCGATTCAGCGGGTGAGCCGGGAGGAGGCCGCCCGTCTGCTGCGCAAGGCGGCGGACGGAGGGATCAACTACTTCGACACCGCCCGGGCCTACTCTGACAGCGAGGAAAAGGTGGGCTATGCCTTTTCCGGTATGCGGGACAAGGCGGTCATTGCCACCAAGACGGCGGCCCAGACCGCCGAGGAGATGTGGAAGGATCTGGAGACCAGCCTGAACATGCTGAATACCGACTATATCGATGTCTACCAGTTCCACAACCCTGCCTTTGTCCCCCGCCCCGGCGGGGAGGACGGCCTGTACGACGCCGCCCTTGAAGCCAAGGCCCAGGGAAAGATCCGTCACATCGGTATCACCAACCACCGGCTGGCGGTGGCCCAGGAGGCCGTTGAATCTGGGCTGTACGCCCTGCTCCAATTCCCCTACAGTTATCTGTCCGGCCCCCAGGAGCAGGAGCTGGTGGACAGCTGCCGGGCCAAGGGGATGGCGTTTGTAGCCATGAAGGGCATGGCCGGGGGCCTTCTCCGGAACGGGACCGCCGCTGCCGTCTGGATGGCGCAGCAGGAGGGCGTGGTGCCCATCTGGGGCGTGCAGCACGAGTGGGAGCTGGACCAGTTCCTGGCCTGTGTCTTAGATGCTCCCGCTATGACGGAGGAGTTCCGGACTCTGATCGAGAAGGATCGGGAGGGACTCACCGGCAACTTCTGCCGCTCCTGCGGCTACTGTATGCCCTGCCCGGTGGGCATCCAGATCAATCAGTGCGCCCGGATGTCACTGATGCTCCGCCGTATGCCCGCCGCCGACTACCTCACCGAGTACTGGCAGGGTGAGATGAAGAAGGTGGAGGCCTGCCTCCACTGCGGCCAGTGCGCCGCCAAGTGTCCTTACGGCCTGGACACTCCCCGCTTGCTCCAGGACAACTATAGAGAGTACTGGACCTATTTTTAAGGAGGAGGACCCCATGAACGGTCATTTTTTTGCCCTGGAGGGCATAGACGGCAGCGGAAAATCCACCCAGCTGGCACTGCTGGCCAACCGGCTGAAGGCGGTCGGGCTGCCCTGTGTAACCACCTGTGAGCCCACGGGAGGCCCCATTGGGAAGCTGCTGCGCCAGGTACTCACCGGTCAGGTGAAATGTGACAGCCGGGTGGTAGCGCCGCTGTTTGCGGCGGATCGGCTGGACCATCTGCTCAACGAGGAGAATGGCCTGTGTCGGGCGGTGGAACAGGGACATACCGTACTCAGCGACCGCTATTATTTCTCCTCCTATGCCTACCAGAGTGTGGACCTGCCGCTGGAGTGGGTTATTGAGGCCAATCGGCCCTGCGCTGAGCTGCTTCGGCCTACGGCCACACTGTTTATTGATGTGGATCCCGAGCTGGCCCTGGAGCGCATCGTCAAAAATCGGGAGGGGACCGAACTGTTTGAGACGAAGGAGAGACTTGTCCGCACCCGGGAGCAGTATTTGAAAGCCTTTGAACTGGAACAGGAGAGGGAGAAAGTCATCATCATCCCGGGCAACCGGGACATGGAGGCGGTCACACAGGCCCTTTGGGACAGCGTGATCCCCTTCTTCCCGGAATTGTAGGCACTTCGGGCCCTCCTGCGGCATAGGATATTGCGGACTCAAAAGGCGCGCCGACCGGCGCCGCCTGATCCAACAGGAGGTGACTTCCATGGTGACTATGCTGGCCACCGTCGTCCAGGCCTGGGGTACCCAGGTGCTGGTCACCGACAACGCCAACGGACAGCGGGTGCTGGTCAACACCAACAACAACACCGGCAATCTGGTCGCGGGAGAACAGGTGCGGATCGTCTTTGACGGTGTTATGACGGCCAGTCTTCCCCCACAGATCAGTGCGCAGAGTATCTGCGTACTGCGGGTGTACTGAAAAAACCGCTGCGGTCCCAAAGACCGCAGCGGTTTCATTATGGATGCAGGAAAAAAGCTTCAATGGTCTGGCGGTCCGCCTGGACCGAGCCCTGGACAAAGTCGGGCTTGCCGCCGCCTCGGCCACTGAGGGACTGGTTGAGCCGTTTGACAAAGTCCCGCAGGTTGCCGCCGGCTTGGCCGACGGCGTATTTGTACCCGGAGGAGCCGTCCCCGGAAAAACAGGCGCACCGCCCGCCGCAGGAGTGGAGAACCGCGTCGCACAGGCGGCGCAAAGAGTTGGGAGACAGGCCGTCCTCGAAGAGAACCACGTCCCCGGCCCCGGCATACTGCCCGGCCAGCTGGGAAAAGCGACTCTCCTCCAGGGACATGATGCGGGACTTGAGGGACTCGTTCTCGGCCAGCAGGCGCTCCACTGCCGCCCCCGTCTCGAAGACCTTGGCGGACAGCAGGTGAGACACACGGGCGTTCTGCTCCGCCGCCCGGCTGAAGCAGCGGAAGGCCCGGCCGCCGCACACCAGCTCGATGCGCACCCCTTCCCGGAACTTCTGCATGGACAGCAGCTTGATCAGTCCCACCTGGGCTGGATATGTGACATGGGTGCCGCAGCAGGCGCAGCAGTCCGCCCCGGGAAACTCCACAATGCGAACCTGGCCCTCAATTTCTTTTTTGCTGCGGTACTGGATGTGTGCCAGCTCCTGGGGGGAGGGGTAGGTGATGTTCACCGGCAGATTTACCTGCCAGAGGTGCCAGTTGGCAGTTTGCTCAAGAGTGGCGAACTGCTCCTCGGTGAGGGGGCGGTCAAAGTCGATGGTAATGACCTCCGTTCCCATGTGGAAGCCCACGTTCTCACAGCCCCAGAGGCAGTGGGCCAGCCCGGAGACGATGTGCTCCCCCGAGTGCTGCTGCATCAGGTCAAAGCGCCTGTCCCAGTCGATGATCCCGGTGACGGCGTCCCCCGGCTCCAGGGGGTGGTTGCAGGTGTGGACGACTTCCTCCCCACAGTTGTGGGTCTCCAGCACCTTGACCCGCCTCCCGGCGGCCTCCAGCCGCCCGGTATCCCAGGGCTGGCCGCCCCCCTCGGGGTAGAAGGCGGTGCGGTCCAGCACGATGTCGAAGCCCTTTTTTCCTTGGATGCAGGAGACCACCGCGGCCTCAAATTTAACCAGAAAGGGGTCCTGTTCATAGAGTTTTTCCGTCATAGGTAGCTCTCATCCCTCTCGGACCGTTTGGCCCGCCGCATCAGGTCCTCCACCACGGCGTGGACATCCCGGCCCTCGTAGAGGACCTCGTAGGCCGCCTGGGCGATGGGCATTTCCACCCCCGCCTTTTGGGCCAGGG